>DASYAU010000162.1:0-61076 GCA_036501185.1 Candidatus Korobacter sp.
GTGCGGAAACATCATCCTGATGCATGATGGCGGCGGCGATCGCAGCGAAACGGTGAAGGCGCTGAACATCATTGTCCCGGCGATCCTGCAGCGCGGATACCAGATCGTTCCAGTGTCGGACCTGCTGGGAAAGACGCGCGCTGAGGTGATGCCGCCGATCAGTAAGAACGAGCGTTGGGCGGCGCTGGTCGCCAGCCTCAGCTTCAGCATCGTCAGATTCATTGGCGACTTCATCATCTTCGTCTTTTTCATCGGCGATGTACTGATGACCGGGCGACTGGTGTTCATCGGGACGCTTGCCATTTACGACCGCCTGCGCGGGCCGCGGTTGAAGCCCGATCCGACCTATCATCCTGAAGTCGCGGTGCTGATCCCCGCTTATAACGAAGAGAAGGTAATTGAGCGCACCGTGCGCGCCGTGCTCGATTCCGATTACCCGAACCTGCGGGCCATCGTGATTGACGACGGATCAAAAGACGAGACGGTTGAGGTGGTGCGCGCGGCGTTTGCCGCCGAGATCGCAAGCGGCCTCGTGACTCTGCTGACCAAGGTCAACGCGGGAAAGGCTTCGGCGCTGAATTTCGGGCTGGAGTACGTGACCGAAGAAATTTTCGTGGGCATTGATGCCGATACGATCATCGCCCCGGACGCGATCTCGCTGCTGGTGCAGCATTTCATCAATCCTGAGATTGCGGCGTTGGCGGGCAATGCGAAGGTCGGCAACCGCATGAACTGGTGGACCCGCTGGCAGGCGCTGGAATACATCACCAGCCAGAACTTCGAACGCCGTGCGCTGGATGTGTTTGGCGCGGTGAGCGTGGTACCCGGAGCGATTGGCGCCTGGAGGACGGCGGCTGTCCGGGAAGCGGGTGGCTATCACCATGACACGGTGGCCGAGGATGCGGACCTCACGATGGCACTGCTGCAGGCGGGCTACCGGGTGGAGTACGAAGATCTCGCATTGGCGTATACCGAAGCGCCAGCCTCCGCGAATGGGCTCATGCGGCAACGGTTCCGCTGGTCGTTCGGCATCATGCAGTCGGTCTGGAAGCACCGCTCGGCATTCCGCAAAGGCGGCGCGCTGGGCTGGTTCGCATTGCCGAATGTGGTGATCTTCCAGATCCTATTGCCGCTCGTCTCACCTTTCATCGACCTGATGTTCGTTTTCGGCGCGGCTTCCTATGCGTGGAACCGTTACATGCACCCGGAGTCGACCGATCCGTCGAGTTTCCACAAACTGGTCGTCTACTTCGCATTGTTTCTGGTCATCGATTTCATCGCGTCGACAGTAGCCTTCACCCTCGAACGGCGGCAACCGGGCGGGCATAAGGATTTCTGGTTACTAGGACACGTCTGGCTGCAACGCTTTGCCTACCGGCAGCTGTTCTCAATCGTGCTGCTGAAGACGATGAAGAGGGCCATTGACGGTGGCGACTTCGCGTGGGACAAACTGGAGCGTACCGCCTCGGTGCGTCGTCCGGCCGGGGTGCCAATCAGGTAGCGTTCAAACATCCGAGCGCACGCTTCCGAATTCCGCGTGCGCTCGCTATACTCAGGCATTAATCCATCCTGAGGCTCTGCATGCGACTGAAACCGCTTCTTGTGGCGTTGCTGCTGTGTTCTTCGACTCTTCTGCTGGCCCAATCGCCGGGTGAGACCGTTTTCAAGAAGAATTGCGTGATGTGCCACGGTGCCGATGGCAAAGGGCAGACCAAGATGGGCCTGAAACTTGGAGCGGCAGATCTGACCTCCCATGACATCCAGGCACTGAGTGACGAAGCGCTGGCGCAGACGGTGAGCAATGGCAAAGGCAAGATGCCACCGTTTGGGAAGACGCTATCCGACGATGAGATCAACCAAGTCGTGAGGTACGTGCGGACGCTCCGGAAATAATTTTCGGTTTTTCTGATTCGCGACGCTAACTGCGAAGGAATTCCTCGCCGCAGATGCGGAGTTCCGCAACAGCGGCGGAGATTCGCAACACTCACGGCAATTGTTATAGTTGGCGCTTTGGGATGAGCGAGTTACGAGCGCCTGATGCGATTCTGTGCAGCATTGCGTGATGCGGAATACATCAATCGCTAACGTTGCGTAACCTCGCATCGGTTCTGTTTAAATTTCTGCTGTGCCTCGCAAACCCTTGTCTTTCCTGCGTTTCCGGGTGGACCGTAAGAACGCCTCTACTTTGGCACGACGTGTGCCTTAGTAAAGAGCGTTCTTAATGATCAAGCCCCACGGGCGGAGGTGCTTTATGACAGTCATCCTGGTTCTCATCACTTTCATCGCGTTCCTTACTATCGATTACTTCTACAGCCGCGGCAAACAGCCTGTGATGCGCCTTGCACCGGCAGTTTCAAAGCACACGGTTCGTCCGTTGGAGCCCAGCCTGGTGGGCGGATTCAAAGTCCCCGAGGTGCTTCGCTATCATCCCGGGCACACCTGGGCGTTGAGCGAGAGCCCGAACCTGGTGCGCGTGGGAATCGACGACTTCGCCGGCAAGATCAATGGCAGCATCGAGAGGATCAATCTCCCGCAGCGCGGACAGTGGATCCGACAGGGACAGAAGATTTGGTCGATCGAGCGCGACGGCAAGAAGGTGGACATGGTTTCCCCAATCGAAGGCAGCGTGGCCGAGATCAACGACGCGATCCTGACGAACCCCGCGCTTGCCAGCAAGGACCCCTACGGCGAAGGCTGGCTGCTCACGGTGCAGTCGCCCGACGCGAAGACGAATTTCCGCAACCTGCTGGGCGGAGCACTGGCCCGCTGGTGGATGGAAGAGGCGGCCGGACGGTTGCAGCGCCGTATGCCGATGCTGGCCGGAGCGATGGCGCAGGACGGTGGCGTGGCCATCGACAACCTGACCAACGAGCTGCCGAACGACGAATGGGAGAAAGTTGCGAAAGAGTTTTTCTTGTCCTAACTCTGAGCGCAGCTTCAGGAGATGCCTCCTGACTGAAGCTCACCGCCCGAGAACCCCGCTGCGAAGCGGGGTTTCTCTATTATTAAGTCAAATGCCGGAAGTGGCCGGTGGTGACCCAGAACGCGACGACGATGGTGGCGTTGTAGGTGACGTGCATCACCCACGAGGCCGCGACCGACTTAAGCTGGGCGCGGACCCAAGTGAGGATCAGGCCAACGATCAGCAGCGGCAGAAGTGCCACCCAGGAAAAACCTAGCTGCGCGGCGTGAAGCAGGGCAAAGGCAGCACCGGTGATGGCGATTGCCGCGATTTCGCCAAGGCCTTCGCGAAGCGACGGGAACATGAGGCCACGAAAATAGATTTCTTCAAAGAGCGGCGCCACGAGGACACCGAAGATTGAAGTAACGTACGCAAGCAGCGGCGTTTGGAACATGGCATCAATCGGGAGACTCTTGGGGATCGGTAGCACCAGAGCCACCAACTGAACGATGGTGGCCATCACCAGGCCGCCGACGATGCCCATTACGACTGTTCCAAGCCGCGAATTCCATTGGATTGCGACGGTTGCGGTTTCGCCTGAGCGCTGCCGAAGCAGGCGGGCGATGTAGAAGAACATGATGACGTAAGCGGCGGTCTGGGCGATAAGGCCAACGACCTGGGTGTGGGCGATGTCGGAGGTGCGGGCGCGTTGCCAGCCAGGCAGCATGCTGGCGATGACGGTGGTGACGCCCCAACACACCACCAGGGCGAGCACGAAGATCAACGCAATGCCGATAACGTCGACGCCCGTCCACGCCGGGAATGGCGGGAAAAAGCGGATCGTCTCCGTCGGCGGAGCGGGCGATCCGTGGTCGTGAGGCATAGGGTGTTCGGTCGAGGACACGCTATCCATTACCGTTGGAGCTGGAGGCCGTTTCACGCACTATGCTCTGCTTCAGCGAAAGTGCGAGTGCCTGGCCCGTGTAGCTCTTCTTAATCTTAGACACCTGTTCAGGGGTGCCTTGTGCCACAATTTTTCCGCCTTCTTCGCCGCCTTCCGGCCCCAGGTCGATAAGCCAGTCGGCGTTGCGAATGACGTCCATGTTGTGCTCGATGATGATCACGGTGTTTCCCAAGTCCGTCAGCCGGTGAAGCACATCCAACAATTTATTTACGTCCTCAAAGTGCAGGCCGGTGGTTGGTTCGTCGAGCAGGTAGAGCGTTTTGCCGGTCTGGCGCTTGCTCAATTCTCTCGCCAGTTTGATGCGCTGGGCCTCGCCGCCGGAGAGGGTTACGGCGGATTGCCCGAGGTGAATATATCCGAGGCCGACATCTACTAAAGTTTGCAGGCGCTGCTTGACCTGCGGAATGGCTTCGAGGACGGCGAGCGCGTCGGCGACGGGCAACTCCAGCAGATCGGCGATGCTGTGGCCCTTGTATTTCACCGCCAGCGTCTCGTGGTTGTAGCGGCGGCCTCCGCAGACCTCGCAGAGCACGTAGACGTCGGGGAGGAAGTTCATCTCAATGCGGCGCTGACCTTCGCCCTGGCAGGCTTCGCACCGGCCACCGGCGACGTTGAAGGAGAACCGTCCGGCTTTGTAGCCACGCTCGCGAGATTCCGGCAACATGGCAAAAAGCTCGCGGATGTTGGAGAAAACCCCAGTGTAAGTTGCTGGGTTGGAGCGCGGCGTCCGGCCGATGGGCGATTGGTCGATGCGAATGACTTTATCGACGTGTTCGGTGCCACTGATGGACTTGTGCGCGCCGGCTTCTTCGCGCGAGCGATAGAGCTTTTGCGCCAGGGCGCGATAGAGGATGTCGTTTACGAGCGTCGATTTGCCCGAGCCGGAAACGCCAGTGATGACCGTCATGACACCGAGCGGAAAAACGGCATCGATGTTTTTGAGGTTGTTCTCGCGGGCGCCGAGGATTGTTACAGCTTTGTCGGTAATCGGACGGCGTTCGTGGCGGATGCCGATGGCGCGCTTGCCGGAAATGTACTGGCCGGTGAGCGATTCAGGGGCTTTTTCGATATCCACCGGCGTACCGCTGGCAACAAGTTTGCCGCCATGGCGGCCGGCACCCGGGCCGAGGTCGATGACGTAGTTGGCACGACGAATGGTTTCTTCGTCGTGTTCGACGACAAGGACCGTGTTGCCGAGGTCGCGCAGTTCTTCCAGCGCAGTGATGAGCCGTTCGTTGTCGCGATGATGCAGGCCGATGGACGGTTCGTCGAGGACGTAGAGGACACCGCGGAGTTTGGAGCCGATCTGCGTGGCGAGACGGATGCGCTGGCCTTCGCCGCCGGAGAGCGTGGCCGCGGAGCGGTTCAGCGAGATGTAACCGAGTCCAACGTGGTTGAGGAAGCCCAGTCGCTCGCCGATTTCGCGCAGCACGCGACCCGCAATTCGATCTTCGCGTTCGCTGAGCTTGATATTCTTGGCGGCCTCGACGGAGCGGGTTACCGGCAGCGCGGTGAAATCTGCGATCGACATACCGTTCACTTTTACGGCCAATGATTCCGGCCGCAAACGCTTGCCGTGGCAGGCGGGGCACTCGGTGGGAGACATGTAGCCCAATAGCCACTCGCGGTAACCCTCGCTGGTGCTCTCTTCGAGGTTCGACTTGAGATAAGCAAGGATGCCTTTGAAACCCCCGCGCTTACTCTCGCCATTGGTTGCACCATAGAGCAAAACGTTCTGCGATTTCGCCGGGAGCTGTTCGAAGGGCTGATTCAGATCGATGCTATTCGCGGCGGTGATCTCGATCATGTGGATGAGATTGCCGGACGCGGAACCGGGGCCGAGGGCACCGTCGAGGAGGGGCTTGGACCAGTCGACGATCACTTTTGCCGGATCGAAATCATACTTGCTACCAAGCCCGTGGCATTCGGGGCAGGCGCCATACACACTATTGAACGAAAACGAGCGCGGCTCGAGTTGCGGAACGTTGATGCCGCACTCCGGACATGCGAGGCGAGCCGAGAAGAGATATTCTTCGCCGCCCACCACAGCCACCTGGACGAGTCCGCTGCCGAGCTTCATCGCCAAGTCAACAGAGGCGGCGAGGCGTTTCTCGATGCCGGGTTTTACGAGCAGCCGGTCGATCACCACTTCGATGGTGTGGTTCTTGCGCTTGTCGAGTTTTATTTCTTCATCGGCGATGTTGCGCAGTTCGCCGTCGATTCGGGCACGGGTGAAGCCGTGCTGTGCGAGCTTTTCGAGTTCTTTCTTGAACTCGCCTTTGCGACCGCGAACGATGGGCGCCATGAGCATGACGCGGTCCTCGGGTTTCAGCTCTAGCACTCGGGTGACGATTTGCTCCACGGACTGCCGTGAAATCGCGCGTCCGCACTGCGGACAGTGTGGTATCCCAATCGAGGAATAAAGCAGGCGCAAATAATCGTAGATCTCGGTGATAGTGCCGACAGTCGAGCGTGGGCTGCGGCTGGTAGTCTTCTGCTCGATGGAGATCGCAGGGCTCAGCCCATCGATCGAGTCCACGTCGGGACGTTCCATCTGATCGAGGAACTGGCGGGCATAGGCGGAAAGGGTTTCCACGTAGCGACGCTGCCCCTCGGCGTAAATGGTGTCAAACGCGAGCGAAGACTTGCCGGAACCGCTGAGGCCGGTGATGACGGTCAGCGTGTTACGCGGAATCTCAACGTTGATGTTCTTGAGGTTGTGCTGTCGCGCCCCGCGCACCGTGATCTTGGATATCGCCATCGTGTAACGCTTGCTTGAACCCGTTGCTGCTGGCCAGTTTCCGAGCCGAACATGGCCTGAAGTAATGATCCGGTCCCCCACAGTGAGACTTAAAATGGGGAAGAGACAAAGATACTCAAGTATCTTATTTGCCAACATCCGCGAGCGTCAACGCGGGGTACAGTAGGCAGGGCCGGTGTGACTGCAACAGGGTCAATCCGGGCAGCATCTTAGAGGCAGTTATTTTTTATGAAGGCACTCCTGGCATCTTCCATCCTGGTCTTCACGATCGGACTCGCAATTTGCATCGGGATCGGTGCAGGCTACGCAGTGATCTGCGGCATTCTCAACACTTTCGGTCGACGTCGTGAAAAGGACGAGACGGCCGGCCAGGTAGCGACCGCGCCGAGCCTCGGCGACTAACTTCCAAACAATCTAGTTATCTTTGCGGATTCAGGTTCTGCTGACGCTGCTGCTCCTGTTGCTGCTGCTGTTGTTGCTGCATGCGCTGGAGTTCCTGAAGCAACTGCTCAGGGGTCTTCGGCTGATTCGGATTCTGCTGCTGACCCTGATCGCCCTCGGTCGGCTGCGGGGGCGGCTGTTCCGGTTGTGGGGGCTGCTCTGGTTGCTCCGGCTGGTCCGGAACTTCGGCATCCGGGAGCTCTTGATCGACTTCCGGCTGAGGGGTGGGGGGCGGCTGATTGAACCGTTGCTGCGGCGCCGTTTTCCCTGCAGCAACCTGCGTACCGGAGCTGGATCTGGCGCTCAGAACAATTCTCTGCACCGCGTTGGAATCGCCAGGTGCTCCTAGCAAGATGAAGTCGTATTTACTGTTCGTCAGCAGGCTGGTGAGCACATCGCGCGGATCGCCCGGGCCGAGCTGCGTGGCAATGCGATCACTGGTGGTAACGCCCGCGGTATCAAGGCTGGCGCCGGTGCGGGCTTTCACGGCGTTCAGGATTGAGCCTAACGTCGAGTTATCCGAACGAATGCTCAGCTGGCCATTCTGGTAGGTGACGTCCGGCGTTGCAGCAGGAGATTCTTCCGGAGTGGGAGGCGGAGCCTGAGCAACCGGTTCGGCCGGTTTTTCGGGAGCGGGCTTGGTCTTCCTGTGATGTTTTGCCGAGTTGGCCGTCTTCGTCTGTGGGGCGGGTTTCGCTGCGGGCGGGCTCGTTACGGGCGACTGTTGCGCACCCGCGCAGAGAGATCCGACAGTCACAATCAGCAATCCTGCGAGAAGGGGTCGGCGTACCATAGGCAAGTATTTAGACGAACCCAAACACCTACAGTTTACCCGTTTTCGGCGTGAGATCCGCAAACATCGGAAATGGCCGGAACTGCATCTATCCTGAACAGCTGCTCGCAAAGCCGCAACGCTGGCGAGCGCCTTGCGATGAGAACCATGTTCCCTGAAATGAAAGTTCGACACCTGGTAACAATCTCGGTGGTTGCCCTATTGCTGGCCATGCCGGCCATTGCGCAAACCTGCTCCACCGGCGCAGACCTCGATGCGGCTGGGCGCAACTCGATGGAAAAGACCGCCCACAGCATTTACGACTACGTGGTGAACGGCGACTTCTTCCATTTGAAGGCGAACTCGATCGCGCAGCTGGCGAACGCGTTCGACCGCATCCAGCAAGCAGTGATTGAGTACAAGCCGAGCTTTGCCGGCGCCCAGCCCACGCTGATGGGAATGTACCTTCTCGACGCCAGCAGCGGCTCGGGAACCCTGAAGCGCGCGGAGTTCTACTGCGGCATCTTCAACTCACCTGATCGGGTTGGTTTCATCTTCAACAACTTGCCGGCAGGAAAGTACGGGATGGCGGTGGTGCAGGCTCAAGGACCGACCCCGATGCTGGTGGGAATTGTGCTGCAGGTAGAGAACAACGTCTGGAAGCTTGCGGGCCTGTACCTGCACCCCACGGCGGTCAATGGCCACGATGGCAACTGGTACCTGCAACAGGCCCGGTCCGACGCTGCGAAGGGCGATAAGGACGTCGCATTCTTGTATTTCGGCGTGGCCCGCGAGCTGATTGCGCCGGTAGATTTCATGACTGATCCGCAACTTGAGAAACTGGATGATGACGCGGAAGCGGTCGCGCCGCCAACCATTCCGCTCAACGGGCCGGTGACGATCACCGGACCAGATGGCAAGAATTACCAGGTGACGGTGGTGCGTCCGCAGGTGACTAAGGATGGTTTGCGGCTGATGATGCGGCAGCAGGTGCCCGACGCGACGAATACCGGGGCCTCCACGGTACAGAACATCGGACTCATTAAAGCTGCTGTGCTGAAGTGGCCGGAAGTCCGCGACAATTTCGGTTCGGTGTTGGCGATCGCGCAGGACACACAACAGCACGAATACGGCACAGTGCTGAAGATGAGCGATATCAAGTAAGACTGACCTTCGAGAACGAAGAGCGCGGATCCGGTCCGCGCTTTTCTTTTTGAGATTAGGCGGCTTCGCCGCTTTCGGCTTTCCGCACCTCGTCCTTGGCGGACTTTGCGAAATCGAAGACGCACTCGCGCGGAGACTTGTCAGTTCGCAATCCTTGGAAAACAGGGGCGCGCATCTTGACCTGGCCGCTTTGGCCTTCGTGGGTCCACTCGGTGAACTTGATCTCCGCCACTAGCTCGGGCTTCACATAATGCAAACGCCGCGAGCTTTCCGGCTTACCGAAAAACGGAGAGGTCCTGGTCTCGAGCTTCTCCAATCGCTTCCACATGGCGGCATGGGTTTGATGGGTAAAGCCGCTGCCGGCCTGACCGACGGGGATGAGGCGTCCTTTTTTGTCGTATAAGCCCAGGATTAGTGAGCCGAAATTCTCGCGGCTGCCCTTCGGGTCCGTATATCCGCCGATGACACATTCCTGGCGCTGCGTGATCTTGATCTTCAGCCACTCGCGGCTGCGCTTCGTGATATAGCAACTGCCGCGACGCTTGGCAATGATGCCTTCCAACCCCCGTTTCTTTGCCACCTGGTAGAGCAGCATTCCGTCGTCGAAAGATTCCGAAAGCCGCAGGACATCGCTGGGTTCAACGATTTGTGCCAAGACGCGTTTGCGATCTTCCAGCGAGACCCGCGTCAGGTCGTAGCCATCGAGGTAAAGGACGTCGAAGACGTAGTACTGGACGGGAATCTCGGGATTGCCTTTGCCGGTCTTGCGCCCCCCCTCCCCGATGCCTGTGCGCTGCTGCATCAGGCTGAACGAGGAGCGGCCCTCGGGATCGAGCGCAACGATCTCGCCATCAAGAATTGCATTGTCAGCGCGAATGTTTTCGCCGATGTCGCGCAATTCGGGGTAGCCTCCCGTGAGATCGTTGCCGTTACGCGAGACAAAGCGCGAGCGACCATCGCTCCAAAACGTGAGCGCGCGATAACCATCCCACTTGATTTCGTAAGTCCATTGCGCGTCTTCGAAAGGCTCGTCCACGAGAGTGGCGAGCATCGGCTTGATGAATGTTGGCATTGCAGCGCGGTGCGCGCCTTTCAAAGAACCGGGATCGGCAGGATGGGAGTCCTTCGACTTCTTCTTTGGGGCGGACTTCTTCGCGGGGGCCTGCTTCGCCCGCTTCGTTCGACCCGCAGCGGCTTTCGCCGGAGCTTTCTTCGCAGCGGTCTTCGCTGCTTTGCGGTCCGCCTTCTTTATCGATTCGGCCAGCCATGCGTTTTTCTTGGGCACGGCGGCGCGGTTACTTTGCCACTCCGCTGATTTTCTATCACCCGCAATTTCATTGAGCGAGCGCTTGGACAGCGCGGAGTAGTCGTACTCATTGATGTTGTACCCGGCCTGCACTGCGTCGTCGCGATGCTTTATCAACAGCCACTCGGTCCCTTTGCTGCCGGGACGCCGGGATTTCATATGCGCGAGAACGAACTCACCGTGCAACTTCTTGCCCTTGAGCCGGAACTTGAGGTCGCCTTTGGCGAGCCCCGCGTGCGGGTCGCCGACAGGTTCCCAGGTGCCGATGTCCCACACCATCACGGTACCCGCGCCGTAATTCCCTTCGGGAATGATGCCTTCGAATTTGAGATACGAGACGGGATGGTCTTCCACGGCCATCGCGAGACGTTTGTCGGCAGGATCGAGCGAAGGGCCTTTCGGCACGGCCCACGATTTGAGCACGCCATCCATCTCGAGGCGGAAGTCGTAATGCAGTTGGGTGGCGCGGTGCTTCTGCACCACGAAACGATGGCCCTCGTTTTTCTCGACCTTTGGAGGAGGTTCGGGGGTATCGGTGAAGCGGCGTTTTCGCTGATATTCTTCGAGCGGCATGGCGGATATTTTAGATGTCCCGACACGCCGCCGAAGCTGCCAGACGCTTTGCTGGTGACGGTCAGTCTGTTAAATTAGAAGGAGATCGATCCTCACTCTTGGGCGCTTAACTCAGCGGTAGAGTGCCATCTTCACACGGTGGAAGTCATAGGTTCGAATCCTATAGCGCCCACCATCCCCTTTAGAAGCTTGTGGTTGCTTCGGCATTCTGCGAAGAAGAAGCCCGCCATCTCGCGACGGCGGGCCGAAGAACAACGTTCAGATTTCGGAATCAATCTCCGGACACCTCCTGCGGACCAAGCAGTCGTACTTTCGTCGCGCCTTCGGTGGCCTCGTTGCGCGCATAAGAATGTCCAGTTAGCAACCCGAGCACGAACCAGCCCAGGAAGAGTGCGCCAACGGCGAAGATGGTGTCGCCGGGAATCCGCATCCATTTCAGCGTGGTCATGAGCGGCGTATTCAGGAACTCGGCTGAACGCGCGTACCACGTACCGTATTCCACCGACGCCCACGCCTGCATCAGTCCGACCGGCAGCAAGCTGATGAGCACCATGGCTAGCAGTCCGATGTTGATGCACCAGAAGGCGATCGCCAGCGGCTTTTCTTTCCACGCCATGCCGGGCTTCAAGGCGCGCAGGCAGAAGAGCATGAGGCCAAGACCAAGCATGCCGTACACGCCAAAGAGTGCGGTGTGTCCGTGGACCGGGGTGGTGTTGAGGCCCTGCATGTAATACAGAGCGAGCGGAGGGTTGATGAAGAAGCCAAACAGCCCGGCGCCGACGAAGTTCCAGAACGCCACGGCGACGAAGAAATGCACTGGCCACTTGTACATTCCTAGCCAGGGCGCTTGCACGCGGCTGCGAGTGAGGCGGATGTTCTCCCACGCTTCGAAGCCGACCAATACCAGCGGAACGACCTCGAGCGCGCTGAAGACTGCGCCCAGTGCTAGTACTGCCGTCGGCATTCCGGCGAAATAGAGGTGATGGAAGGTGCCGATGATTCCTCCAGACAGGAAGATCACGGTCGAGAACAGCACGGCGCGCGTCGCTGTCTTCACCGAAAGAAGCTTCAATCGCGTGAAGAGGAATGCGATGACCACCGTGGCAAAGACCTCGAAGAAGCCCTCGACCCAGAGGTGAACCACCCACCAACGCCAGTACTCGGCGGTCACCAGGTGGCTGCGCTGTCCGTACATCAGCCCAGCCGCGTAGAACGTGGGGATGGCGATGCTGGACACCAGGAAGAGCATCAGCAGCGGATAGTTTTCATCGCGTTTCGCCAGCGCCGGTTTCAGCGCACGGTACATGAGCCACAACCAGAAGACCAGGCCCCCGAAGAGCAGGATCTGCCAGAGGCGGCCGAGGTCTACGTACTCGTAACCTTGCGCGCCGAACCAGAACCAGAGGTTGCCGAGCTTCTGCTGGATGCCGAGCCACTCGCCCGCTAACGATCCGAAGACCACCGCAACCAGCGCGACGAACAGAATGTTCACGCCGATGCGCTGGCCCTTGGGCTCGCTTCCACCAACTGCGGGCGCGATGAACAAGCCGGTGGCTAACCATGAAGTCGCAATCCAGAAGATGGCGATCTGCAAGTGCCACGTACGGGAGATGGCATAGGGCAGGATCTTTGCCAGCGGAATGCCATAAAAGCTTGACCCTTCGACGCCGTAATGAGCGGTGATCGCGCCGAGTGCGACCTGCAGAACCCACAGGATCGCGACGACGACGAAGTACTTCACTGTGGCACGTTGCGAAGGCGTCGGCCGTAATCCGAGCAGCGGATCGCGTGCCGGCGCGGGTGCTTCAGCTACTTCATGCTCGCGCTTGGCGCCGAAGTACCACACCATGGCGCCCACACCCGCGAGCAGCAGTACAAAGCTGATCACGCTCCACACAACCGTCGCGCCAGTTGGACGATTGCCCAGGAGGTCTTCATGCGGCCAATTCTGCGTGTACGAGGCCGTATGCCCCGGACGATTGGTAGAAGCGGCCCACGCAGTCCACCAGAAGAAGGCGGCCATCTGGCGCTGCTTGGTGACGTCGACCAGTGCGCCCTTGGGAATCGCATATTGATCGCGGCCGTTGCCGAAGACGTCGCCGTAATAGGCGGCGAGCTTGTCGTACGCGGCAGCACGCTCCGAAGAAACGGTGATCGTGCCCGTCGCGGCGCTGTAAGTATTGCGCCGCATTGCCTGCTGTAGACGCGCCTGGAGCGCGGCCTGCTGTTCGGCGCTCAGCGCTGCATAATTTGCGACGCCCTGTTGGTGGGCCCAGCCATCAAGAATGAAGATGGCCTCGCGATGCAGGTAATCCGCTGTCCAGTCCGGCGCAACATACGCGCCGTGGCCCCACACGGTCCCGACCTCCTGGCCGCCGATGGACTGCCAAACATTTTGTCCGTCCTGGATATAGCTGCCGGTGAAGAGCACACGACCCTCGGTGGTCACAACTTGGGATGGGATCGGCGGGGCGCTCTTTATGCCCTTGTAGCCGACGCCCCCGAGGACGGCGAAGCTGGCCGCGAGCACGATGCCCAGCGCGATCCAGAGTTTCTTGAATTGCATTGGAGAAGCCTCCTTAGGAAACCGCAGCCCGCGCCGTAACTGCGCTTTCGCGAAGACGGATTTCGTGCGCGGGTGATTGCATGAAAGTAAGAACAAGATTGGTAGCGCACAGGGTCACCGCCGACATCTCAATGACCGCCGACGCCGGCAGAAAATGCCAGGCCGAGGAACTGAAGCCTTGGTACGCAAGCACCTCGGACGCGACGCGCAACGTACAGCCAATGGTGAGCAGCGCCGAACTGGCGAACATGACGCGGGGGCTCCAGAGCAGCTTCATTCCACTGAAGGCAGGAAGCACGCGCTGGCCGATGTTGAAGACCATCAGGGAAACAAACCCGACGGTGAGCGCATGGCGTGAGGCACCGGCGATGCCAATCGTGTCCGTGGAGAACGCAGCCCAAGTGCCGAGTGTCGCGGCGATCAGCAGCCATGTATACGCGACGCGAATGAACACGGGGAAACTCGCGTGGACCCCGGTGGTCTTCGCGGGCCGCTCGCCACGTTCGAAGATGCGCAAGGCGGCACCGGCGACGAGGGCGCCGGCGAGCAGGGTGAGCGTGCCAGCGATCGCGAGTCCGCAGCAGGCTAAGACTACGCCCGCGATATTGACGACCACCGCGGACAAGAGAAGTCGCGTCCTAACGATTTTCAGTCCGAGAAAAATCGGCAGCCACTTGGCGCTGAATCCCCACACGTGGGGAACCAGGAACGCCCACGCCAGCACCACCAGAAATCGCTGGTCGAACGCAGCAGGGAAGGCCGGACTGTTTGATTGCAACGCAGCGTGAACACACTCGTAGAAGTTCGCGACCAGCGCCGCCAGCCAGCCCAGGGTTCCGGCGATGACGACAAAAATCCAGGCTTCGAATTTCGCTTTCGTCTCGGAAGATGATTTATGTTGCGAAACCGCACGGAAGAAAAAGAGGAAAGCGATCAGTTCCAACGCCGCCGAAAGAGGCAGGAGCGCGCGCCAGTGCCAGAAATAGACATTCGCGAACCAGCGCAGGAAGACGCCGGAAACCCACGCCGACAGGGAGAACGCCGCCTGCCCCAGTGCGATCCGCGAACCGGCGCCTCGCATTTTCGGAATCGAATGAAACCCGATCCCGAGGATAAAGCAGCCGATCCAGCCGAAGACTTGGGCGTGACCGTGGGCCTGGATCCATTCCGCTGAAATCGCTTGGGAGGAATGGCGACTGCTGATGGCGAATAGGTTCCAAACTCCGAGGAACGTGCCCGGCAACAACATGAAGGCGAGCCCCGCGCCAATGAACGCCACCAGCAGTCGCGAGAGATTTCGCTCGCGACGGGCGGATCTGTGCGTTGCGCTCTGGTCAGTGATGGAGACAAGTTCGGGCATGAAGCGAATCTAGGGGCATCGGACAGGAGGGCATATGACTTATGTCACGCGGCGCGAAGGGAGATTCCCCCGGGGAACTGGGACAACGCGGCATCTCGGTTGCAACTTGTAGGTCTGGATGGCATCCAATGCAAAGGATCGCTTGCTTTCGCGCTTGCGTTTCCACCGGCGGTGCAGGTAGTATCAAAGTGTCCTCCAAATAAGCCGCACTTCCCGTGCTGGCATCCGGTGCGATACGGGTTCTAAGAACGCTCCGGGCGATTTGACGAGAACTTTCCAGCCGTTGCCTGAATCAAAGTTTGTGGAAATCTGCGTGCATTAGGCGGACGGCGCAGTACGTGGGTTAACCAAGCAAGGCAGGACAAGAGAGCAATATGAGTGAAGGACCGAACCATCCTTCCGGGCAGCCGCCACAGCAGCAGCCCGGGGGAGGAAGAGGCCGCAGGCGGCGTCGTGGACGTCGAGGTCCAGGCGCAAAGCCAGGACAGCCCGGCCAACAACAGGGTCAACCTGTTCAACAAAATCAGCAGTCGCAGGCGCAACAGCCGCCGCCCGGCAACGGTGGCGGTGGTGGTGGCTTCAAGCGGCGGAAACGTTTTCGCGGTGGCAAGAAATTCGGCAAGCCCCGCCAGAATGAGAATGCCCAGCCCGGCGTGTACAGCGCGCCGATGGACCATAAGTATCGCGCCAATGGGAATACCGACGGCAACTTCAATGGCAACGGGAATGGCAACGGCGGTGGGTCGCCACGTCATTTCGGCCGCCAGCAACAGCAGCCGGTGAGGGTCTACCAGGAAGCTCCGCTCGAGCCCCTCGCGACTCCCACGGGTGATAACCCGACCCGGATCTTCTGCTTCATCGAAGACCTGTTTTTCTACGCGAAAATCAACGAGACAGCGCGCAAGCTCAACGTCAAAGTCCAGTTTGTGAAGACAGACAAGGACGTGATGGATGCCGCTGAAGCCGCCGGCGAGAAGCCGTCGCTGATCCTCTTCGACCTGAACAACCATCTCGCCCAGCCGCTTAAGACCATCCCGAAACTGAAGAAAGAATTTAAAAAGGAAACCAATATCCTCGGCTTCGTTTCGCACATCCAGGGTGACTTGAAGCTGAAGGCCATCGAGGCTGGTTGCGATACGGTCGTCCCGCGCTCGGCGTTCTCACAGAACCTGCCCAACCTGCTCCGCCGTCACGGTGCCCCCGAGGAATTCGAAGAAGAGTCTCTTTAACGCAACACCAATTCATCTCGAAGAAAAGCGCGGACCAATTCCGCGCTTTTTTTGTGGAGCAATGGTCCCGGTAAATCGAATGGGCGGCAACGCCGCAGGTGCGGGCTTCCTCTAATAGATCGAGGCCTCATGTCTCTCTCGCGCGCGCTTGAATACCACCAGATTGAACCCGATCTGCGGCCGATTTACGAAGAAGTACGATCCGCGCTCGACCTGCCATTCGTGCCAACTCTGTTTAAGGTGCTCGCGAACCAACCGGTTTATCTTCGCGAGATGTGGGACGATCTATATGAAGTCGGCTGTTCGCGGGAATTCCACATCGCCTCCGACGCCCTCGCCCAGTTTGTGCAATCGCGAGTAATAGGAACCAACTGGCAGTTTTCGAACCAGGAGCGCCTGCTTGCGGCACAGAAATTCGTTCCCGCCGATGTACGCATGATGGCTGGGGTCGCGGCCACCTTCACCCGTGCAGTCCCGCGCCTTGCGCTATTCTCGCGGCTGCTTCAACGCGGATACAGTGGAGGTCAGCGCGGCCGGGTGACGGCACGCCACGCTGCCACGCCATTCGCACGAATGGTTACTCTCCACGTGCCCAGTGAGACGGAAGCCTCGCTGCGAACCTGGATGATCTATAGCGAGATCAAGCGCACGACCGGAGTGAAGCATGTGCCAAGCTTATTCCGTGCGCTATCTCCATTTCCGGGATATTTGGCGTCGGTTTGGGTGGACATGAAGAAGTTATTTGCCGATCGCGAGTTTCTCCGGGCACGCGATGAGGTTTCCCGCCGCTCTCTCGCGCTTTTGCATGGCCTACCGGTGAGTAACCACAGAGCGGTCATCGACGGAATCACTCCGCAACAGTGGTTGGAGATCGAACAGCTTGTAGATAGCTTTGCACGGCTGCTGCCGCAATTTGCGCTGGGCACGGCGGTATGGCGGAGGTCCTTCGCGTCAGAGAGCAGCCAACTCATAGCGAGCTGACGGCTAGCCCGGAGGCCACTTCATATCACGTCCGCCGATAAGATGCAGATGAAGGTGGAACACGGACTGCCCAGATTTCGGGCCGACGTTATAGACCGTCCGGTATCCGTCTTCGATGTTGTACTGCTTGCCCAACTTTGCGGCCACGAGCTGGCAGTAGCCGATCAACTCCGCGTCCTCTAGCGTCGCTTCCTTTAATCCGACAAGGTGCTTACGCGGAATGATGAGGAAGTGCACGGGCGCCTGGGGATTGATGTCCTGAAAAACGAACACCTTCTCGTCTTCATAGATTTTTTTTGAAGGGATTTGGCCGGCGATGATTTTGCAAAAAAGGCAGTCGGACATGGCGAGGGCCTCGTTAGCTTCGGCGTCATAATACATGAGCGATGGCGATCGGACGGCGCCGTTAGTCGAGTCGCACGAGGAAGACGTTTCCCTCGTCTGGATGGGTCTCGCGCGCCACTTCCTGAGCGCGGCGCTTATCGTCTTCCGGAACTTTCACCCGCACCCAATAGCCGCCGTCCGGAGCGGGGAATTCAATCACCTGCCGTGTCTCGAATGTCCGTAATAGATGCTCTTTGAGGCGGATCGCATCTTTTTGACTGCTGATGGCGCCAATCTGTACGCACCAGCGCCCACCGGATTCGATCGGCGCCGGTGCGCTTAGAACTTCGAGCTTCACCATTGCTGTTCCTGCTCGCCAAACGTCCACCGCCTTTGCTGCAGCAAGCGAAAGATCGATGATGCGATTCGGTACGAACGGTCCGCGGTCAGTGATTCGCACCACTGTCGAGTGGCCAGTCTTTAGATTGGTCACCCGAACAACGCTGTTCAGAGGGAAATCGCGGTGTGCAGCGGTCATCGCATTCATGTCGTACACTTCGCCGTTCGACGCACGCCGATTGTGAAAACCCGGACCGTACCAACTTGCATAGCCTTCTTCGGTGTACAGGGCATGCCCCTGCGGTCGCTGGATCCGCGCACTCTGAGAAGGCTGCGTGGGGGCTGGTTGCGTTGGGGTTTGTGAGGGTGGAGGTGGCGGAGGCAATTCAACTTGTTGGTGCTTCTTACCGCACGAGGCGAGCAGGAGAACAACGCCCAGCAACGCCGGGAAGCGCAATCGAGCCGCTACGGACTTTTGGCAGACAGACAGCGGCATCAGGGCTTTTTCTCGTTGGGCGACCCTTTGTCCTGCTGGTCCATGTATTCCGCAAAGCGGGTCAGCTTCTCGGCCGCAATGCGCATGCCGCGGCTGGAGTGTTCCCGCACGGCCGGCACAAGTTCATCGTTGATGTATGCGATCAGTTTTTCTGACTCGCGGTCGAGCCGGTTCGCGGCTTCGTGCACCGCACTGTTTACGCGCTCATCAAATGGCCGGTTTTTCGGATCGGAAGACATGCATTGCTCCCAACGAAGTCGAATGCCAAAGCAGTTCGATTATCGGCCCGCATTTCCGGCGAATCAACCGGGAGCATACGACTAGCAACGGTCGCCGGTATCCCACTCAAACCCAACCGGTCTACGCAAGTTGCTCGAAATCGTTCTAAGAGAAAAGAAGCTCGCCAGAGCAGCTGGGTTGGCTGATCCAGCAGTTCAGGGCCAATTCGGCGAGTAACTGCCGTTCAGGTACCAAGGATTGTAAAAAACCGGAAATTCTCTCGATTTAAGAGGCCAGATACAAACACAGCGCTTAGAATTGCGTCCTAATTAAGCAGCTGAAAGCTTTGTTATGACGCTGAACTTGCGACAATTCGCGGCCGCCTCTGTTCTCCTTTGCCCCATGCTGCTGGGTGCGCAGGAGTTGCCATCGGCGCCTTCCGCGGTTGCGCAGGAGCGGGCCGCGACAGCGACGGCGCCTGAGGCGAGCATTACCTTCGCCATGCCGGATTCGGTGGCGGGGTCGTCGACCCGATTGGACACCAATCAGAAATTCAGCAACTTCATCTCGCAGACAACGTCGCCATACACGACGTTCTCGTCCGCGATTGCGGCGAGCTTCCGTCCGGCGTGGAACAACTCTCAATACGCCGAAACTTATGCGAGCCGCTTCGGCCAGAGCGTTGCCGACCAAACCGAACAAGGATTTTTCACGAAGTTCCTACTGCCATCCGCACTTCACCAGGACCCGCGATATTTCCGGTCCGATGATTCCGACGTTTCCGATCGTTTCACGTACGCGATTTCACGGATCCTGGTCGGCCGGAACGATAATGGCAAATCGACGCTGAACACCTCCGAAATTCTCGGTTCGGTGCTCGCGGCTTCAATCTCCACGGCATACCACCCGATTCGCCGCCGCACAGCGGGCGATGTGGCCAGCAGTGCCGGTGGCAGCATGGGAGCGGATGCGGGGATGAACCTGCTGCGCGAGTTCTGGCCGGACATCCGCGAACACCTCATGGATCGCGGTCCTCGAGCGGTTCAGAACCTCGTCGGCCGCATGGCTCCGCGCACTATCGCGGGCACTGTTACCCAGCCCGTCAATTAACACCTCGGTTCCAGTAACTATCGTAATGTTTCCGAGCACCCGCATTCCGAGATAAAGTTTCGGGTTGGGGGAATGCATCATGAAAGCGCGATGCTTTGCGTTATTGGCGGTGGCTTGGTTCGCGCCCCTCGCCGTTTACGCCCAGGCGGCGACGCCGGATAACGCCTCTTCGGGACACCTGCTGCCCGATGGCTACCCCGTACAACTTGCTACTGGCCGGATGGTCTCCTCGGAGGCAGACCAGCCAGGGGAAATTGTTGAGTTCCTCGTAAAGAAAGCAGTGATGGCGGGCGACATGGTCGTTCTGCCTGCCAATACGTACGTCTACGGTAAGATCGTCGCCTCGCGAATGGATAATCGCCAGACTGGACAGTCTGGGATGGTGGAATTCCGCTTGGAATCTTTAAAGCTCGCGAATGGCCAGCAGATTCCGCTGCGCAACGTCCGGCAGGTGCCGAACGACGCGAATGCCGATGTCTCGCCAGACGCGTTGACGAACCTGGTGAATTCCCCCTATGGACCGTTCGCGCACTTCTGTAACGGGCCTACCACTACGGTCCCCAAGAACTCGATCCTCACGCTTTATGTGGCGGCGGATGTACCGATCAGCGCGCCGTCGGCCCCAGCGTCACCCTCGTACGGGCCCGGCCAGATCGATTCTGTTGCCGCCCACATTACCAACACCAATTCGGGCGCGAAATCTCTCGGGGAGATCGCCCGCGAACAGCGTCAGCGCGGTAAGATCAGCGGCGGCATGGTGAACATCCAGTAGCTGTCGGCGGACACGCTAATCCTTCAAATCCAATAACATAGCCCTGTGATTGACGTCACCATTCGCTGTGAGATCAACGCAGCTAAGCCCCTAATCATGCCCATTCCCCGCTAAACCATTCCCCATCTATCGCATCCCCAATAAAGTAACAACAGATAGGTGTGGGGATCCGTCCATCCACATAGAGCTCAATCTCCAGGCAGAACCGAGAGGCAGAATGCATAAGCCGGTCAAATACTTCGAAAAAGCTCTTACCTACGGCGCCAAGGGCGCGTGGGTTGTTTTCGACAAGCTCAACAGCATTAAACAGAACCCCTCGTTCACGCCGAAGTGGAGCGATAAGCCTCTTCTCAAGTCGTACCAGAAGTCGAAGCCCCCGCTGGGTTGGCCCCGTACTACCGACTCGCTCTGCCCGAAGTGTGTTCCTGAGATTCGCAATTCCATTATCGACGGCAAGCTGCCGCACGAAGTGCTGCTCAATGAGCGCGCCGGCGAAATCAAGGCGCAGATCATCGAGCGCGACGGCAAGATCCTGATGGTGAAGGACTGCCCGAAGCACGGCCACTTTGAAGACGTAATGGCGATCGATCCCGCGTTCTTCAAGCACCTGGAAGAAGTTTTCCCCGGCCGCGACATCCGCGCCCACAACGACGAGAAACTCCATCACCACGGTTCCTCGACGGTGAAATATGGCCGCGGCTCGGTGCTGACCATCGATCTCACCAACCGCTGCAACATGATGTGCGATCCCTGCTTCATGGACGCCAACCAGGTCGGCTTCGTGCATGAACTGACGTGGGAAGAAATCAAGACGATGCTCGACAACGCCATCACGATTAAGCCGAAGCGCCAGATGAGCGTGCAGTTCTCCGGCGGTGAGCCGACGTTGTCGCCGTACTTCCTCGATGCTGTCGCTTATTCGCGCAAGGTTGGTTACAACTCGGTGCAGGCTGCGACCAACGGCATCGAGTTTGCGAAGAGCCCTGAGTTCGCGAAACAGGCCGCCGAAGCCGGTCTGCGTTACGCGTACCTGCAGTTCGACGGCATCGGCAACGCTGCCAACGCGCACCGCGCCGTCGGAAACCTGTTCGACGTGAAGCTGCGCGCCATTGAGAACCTGCACAACGCCGGTGTCGACATCGTTCCGGTCACCACGATCGTGAACGGCGTCAACAACGAGCAGGTAGGCCGCATCATCCAGTTCGCGCTCGATAATCCGAAGCGCATCTCGTTCCTCTCGTTCCAGCCGGTTTCGTTCACCGGCCGCGATGAAGAGATCACGGACGAGCGTCGCCAGGCGCAGCGCTACACCCTGAGCCACCTCGCACACGACGTCAAGAGCCAGACCGGCCTTGGCGAGCCGACCCGCGACTGGTTCCCCATCAGCTTTATGAGCACCTTCAGCGACTGGGCCGACCTGACCCATGGTCCGAACAGCGATTGGGGTTCACTCTCCTGCGGATGCCACCCGAACTGCGGCGTGGGCATGGCGCTGATGATCGACAAGGAAACCAAGGAAGCCGTTCCCGTCACCGCGTTCCTCAATGGTGACAACATTGCCAAGGACGTGGCCAAGGTGAACGACGCTGCCCGCGGCCGCTTCCTCAGTGTATTCGGCATGGCGCTGGCACTGGGCCGAAACTATGACCCGTTCAAGTCCCCGAAGCATTTCAAGTTCATGGACTTGATGAAGAAGTTCGACAAGACCTTCGCGGCCACGCCAGGCGCCGACAAGCGCTATGGCAAGTCCACGCCGGACCGCACCCTGGAAGATATCAAGGTGCGCCGCCAGGACCGCTGGAACTTCCTCTTCGTCGCCGGCATGTGGTTCCAGGACTTGTTCAACTACGATTTCCGCCGCACCGAGCAGTGCATCATCCCGTACGCCACGCAGGAAGGCGAGATCAGCTTCTGCGCGTACAACACGGGCGTGGGCTGGCGCAACATCGTAGAGAAGATGCACATGACCGCCACCCTCACCAAGTGGTACGAGGAAAAGGGCCGTCACGAGATCTTCGCCGGCAACAAGAAGGTGGCTCTCAGCTCCGAAGGCCACACGCTCAACCTCAACGATGAGCACGTGCACGCGGAGCGCAACCACACCCTCGACGACCTCGGCATCGCCAAGACGGCGCGCGAAGAAAAAATCCGCGCCCGCGACGCGAAGCTGAAGTCCGCCGACCAACTCAAGAAGGAAGCGGACGACGCCAAGATGATGGCGCTCTACAAAGAGCACGTCCTCGGCGAAAAGCCGCCGACCCAGGAAGGCTTCGTTCCCCTCGGCCAGATCGGCGGCATCAAGCCCGCTGCTCCGGTCGTCGAGAAGAAGGAAGAAGTCTTCGGGGATTAGTTCTCCTCTCCCAGGAGTAGGCCAGGTAGTGAAAAGCCATCGCGCGAGCGGTGGCTTTTTTATTGCACATCACTGCATTCCGATCAATCGGCGCCTTAGACTGGATGGATGTCGCACACCGACGCCATCCGCGACCAGTTCACTTACCAGGCCGCCGCCTATGCCAGCGCGCAGCCCATCCGCAATGAAGAGATCCTCAATCGCATCGTCGCCGCCTGCGATCCCCACGCCGATGACACGGTCCTCGATGTCGCCTGCGGTCCCGGCATCCTGACTTGCGCCCTTGCCGCAAAGGCGAAGCATGCGACGGGCATAGACCTCACGCCTGCCATGCTGGACCAGGCACGCAAGCTCCAGCGCGAACACAACCTCGCAAACCTCACCTGGCTCGAAGGCGACGTCACTCATTTGCCCTTCGCCGATGCCACCTTCTCGCTGGTCGTCTGCCGCTACGCCTTCCACCACTTTCCCGATCCGCTGATCGTCTTGCGTGAAATGAAGCGCGTCTGCGCAAAGAACGGTCGCATCGTTGTGGTGGACACCGCTCCCGCAAAGGAGAAAGAGGCAGCCTTCAACCGCATGGAGAAGCTACGCGACAACTCCCACGTCCGCGCGCTGCCGGTCGAAGAAATGCTTCACCTGTTCGCGCAAGCCGGACTGCGCGAGGCGAAAGCTGAAACCCTCCGCATGGCGGGCGATCTCAACAGCCTCCTCGCCCGCAGCTTCTGCCAAGCCGGTGACGAAGCCCGCTGCCGCGCCCTCTACGAACAAGCCCTCACTGACGACGTCATCGACATGCAGCCCCACCGCGACGGCGACAACATCCTCTATGCTTTCCCGGTCGCCATCTACGTTGCCGTAAATTCCTGACCTACTCCGCGCTTCCGTGTCTCCGTGGTGGGTGTCAGGTTTGCGATAATAGATCCCGATGCGCAAGACCCTGGCTCTCGTCTTCAGCCTCTTTGGCCTTTTCGATTCGGCCTATCTATGGTGGGTTTATACCTCGCCGACGCACCCGCTCGTCTGCCTCGGAACCGGTTGCGACGAAGTCCGCGCCAGTCGCTTCGCCTTCTGGGGCGGTATTCCTACCCCAGCCTTCGGCGCCGTGATGTATGCCGCCCTCGTCGTACTGTTGCTCGTCGAGCCATTCGCGCAGCCCAAGCTCAGCGCCCTCTTGCGCAGGCTGGCATTCAGTATCTCGGCCGGCGGGCTGGTCATCTCTCTCTATCTCACCAGTCTCGAGGCCTTCCAGATCCACGCCTGGTGCGCGTGGTGCGTCGCGCAACAAATCGCGATCGCGATCATTTTCGCGCTGCTTGCTATCGAGACCAGCCGTCCAGCAATAGATGATCCTAAGCGCGTCCACCGCACGGCGCTTCAGAATGTGCTGGTGTTTGTGATTTGCGTCGTCATCGCTGTGCCTGCCTTTGCGTGGCTCTCGAAACACTCCGCTGCGGAAGAGAAGAAGCAGATCAGCGGGACGCAGACGCAAGGCGCGCCCGATCTCTCGCATCTGGTCGAGCCCAACAGTCACGCTGCCGGCCCGGCCGATGCTCCGGTTACGGTGGTGGAGTTCGGCGACTTTCAATGTCCGTCGTGCATCGTCGCGGAGGCCACGAACCAGGACATTCGCAAACGTTTCCCGAAGCAGGTGCGATTCATCTTTCGTAACTTCCCGTTAACGAAATTCCATCCTTTCGCCGAAAAAGCCGCGGAGGCCGCCGAGTGCGCCGCTGAGCAGGACAAGTTCTGGCCAATGCACGACCGCATGTACAGCGCGGACGGCGAACTGGCCGTGGTGCAGCTCAAGTTTTATGCGCAGGATATCGGGCTCGACACGGCGAAGTTCAATTCCTGTCTCGACAGCGGTGAGAAAGCCTCGCGTGTGCAGGAAGATGTGACGGACGGCAAGGCCGCTGGCGTTGGCGCTACGCCGACGTTCTATATCAATGGCCAGCAGCATGTGGGCGGCCTGAACTTGCAGGACTTCACGGCGACAGTGAGCAGCGCGCCGGCGCCGAAACCGGCGGTGGCCGATGCGCCCGCTCAGCCTAAACCCGCGCCGTTGAAAGCTGTAGAAAAACAGGCGTCTCCGGCGGCCGCTCCGAAATCCCAGCCGGTGATGACTGCGGCCGCGAGCACCGCAATCGTGCCGGGACTCGCTCCGGCGCCGAATCCGCTCGCGCTCGGCTCTTCCGATTCTGGCGACTGCGACGTGAACGGGCCGAAAGGTCCGGGCAAGAACGAAATTCCCACGACTGTAGCCAGAGATCTGCTGAAAAAGGGCGCCACTTTTGTCGATATCCGCCAGCCGAAAGATTTTGCGAAGTCCCATATTCGTGGCGCAGTGAACTTGCCCTTAAGCAAGTTGAGCGACGGCGTCTCGTCGCTCCCGAAAGACAAACCGGTCGTGGTATACGAGAGCGGGCTTGCTAAAGGCGACGTTTGCGCCTCGAGCAGGGCCGCCGCAGGACTGATCGCCAGCCGCGGCTTCAAAGATGTGAAGGTCTATCACGATGGCTTCACGGCCTGGCAAAAGGCCGGCGGGCCTGTACAGTGAGATTTTCGCCGTTGATGAAGCGATTGATCGTTTTGTTCCTGCTGCTCTCTACCGCCGCGGTTTGTTTCGCTTCAAACAAGGACAAGAAGAAGGACGAAACTCCGCACTACCGCGTCGGTATTACGTTTCGCCAGTTCAACGCGCCGCCCGACTACGACTGGCGCGGCTCCGCGGACCACGTTCTCTCCGCCATTATCTGGTATCCCGCCGAAGCCAACGCCGAAGAAAAGGACATCTACGACGCCGATCCCGCCACCTTCTATGCGGGTCGGGCGGCGAAGGACGCCACTATGGCGCCCAGCTTCGGGGACTATCCGTTGGTCGTTCTTTCTCATGGCACGGGCGGCAGCGCATTGCAGATGGCGTGGCTCGGAACGTACCTGGCTTCCCGCGGATATATCGCCGTTGCGGTGAATCATCCCGGTAACAATGCCGTTACGGGATACACCCCGCAAGGATTCGTCGAGTGGTGGCTTCGCGCTCGGGACTTGAGTGTGGTTATCGAGCAAATGCTGGAGGACCGCCGTTTCGGATCGAAGATCGATCGCGATCGGATTGGCGCGGCCGGCTTTTCGCTCGGCGGATATACGATGATCGAGATTGCCGGTGGCATCACGAACTTTGAGCCGATTCTTGCTTGGTGCAACAAACCCGAAAACCGAGCTTCTTGCAATCCGCCCGAGTTTCCCGATCTCGTTAACAAGTTCCAGGCAATGCGCAATCAGCCCGGGATCGAGCAGGCCCTGGAGCATGCGGGCGAATCCTACCGGGATGCCCGCGTAAAGGCCGTCTTCGCGATCGCACCGGCACTTGCAATTGCATTCGCGCAACCGAGCCTTCAGGCCATCCATATCCCGGTCGACATTGTCGCCGGGGACGGAGATACCATCGTTCCTCCGCCCGCGAATGCTGAATACTTCGCCAAGAACATCCCGGGCTCGAAGCTTACAATCCTCCCGGGTGGGGTTGGCCACTATACCTTCCTGGATGTCGGGACCGATCTCGGCAAGAAGAACCGGCCGCTTCTGTTCGTCGATAATCCCGGCGTGGATCGCCAATCGGTGCATAAGCAAGTCGCTGAGTTGTCCGCTGACTTTTTTGACAAAGAACTTAGTCCAAACAAGAAATCGAAGAAAAAATAAGAGCCGCCCGCAGGCGGCTCCGTTATGGTTCGGATGGCTCTAGTGGCCGCCCATTTCCCGGTGAACGTACTCCTTCGCCTCGCGAATGTGTCCGAGTGCCCGGTTACGCCACTCCGCCGCTTTCGCATTGTCTTCCTCCTGCATCAGGTGGTGTTCGGCTGAATCCAGCGCCTCCATCGTTTTGTGAAGCCGGCCGGCACGCTCGAGGTGAGCGTCGATCCGCGGATGATCTTCCGGGTTCTTGTGATCGTCCCACGACGCATTCTTTAAATCGTCCATGGCCGCGCTGATTTCACGCACCGCAGGATATTGATCGCCGAAGCTCGAGTTCAGCAGGGCACGCGCATAGCGCAGGTCCGACATTGCGTGCAGATACCCGGGATGATTTCCCGGCGTGTCGGCAAACATCGCCGGCGCGCACAGTGCCATCAGGGCTGCAAGGGAGAGTAGGGAAATCCAAAAACGATGTCGCTTCATGAAAAAGTGACCTCCAGGAGAGCCGCTTCCGCGGCAATTAGGTGATTGTGTTTCCTTCAAGTGAACAACATCTTCGCTCAAAAGTTGCTGGCAAATTCGTGGCGATAACTAGAAGGTAAATGTCGCGCTACGGCTCGCCGCAGATTCTATCCCATCACCTGTTCTTATTCGCCATTCGCTGCATGTTGGCTTCACACCGGCGGGTAGCGCACCTCACAGCCCTTTGTGCCTTTATGAGCGCACAATATCCGCAGTACTCGATGAACAAATTCCCAATCTCCATTACGAAATTGTGAGGCGATCCTGTGAGCACTACCGGCTTTTCTTCTGTCAAGCGTCCGACTTTCAAAATCATCCAGCCGGAATACACTCGCACGGGCGCGCACATTGATCCACTGGTAAAAGGGTTGCCGAAAGATACGCAGTCGCTGTGCCCGGAATGCCGCAAGGTGCTGCCCGCACGCATCTTCGAGCTGCACGGAAAAGTGTGGATGGCGAAAACCTGCGAGGAGCACGGTGAGTTCCGCGATGTGGTCTTCAGCGACGCTCAACTCTACGGCAAAATGGAAGAATGGAACTTCGGCGACAACGACGGGAACTCCAATCCCAATAACGAGCAGGGGGCAAGCTGCCCCACTGATTGCGGGCTTTGCACGTTGCATACGTCGCATACTGCACTTGCGAATCTCGATCTCACGAACCGCTGCAATCTTACCTGCCCGGTCTGCTTCGCCAATGCGAATACGAGCGGATATGTATACGAGCCCGCATTCGATCAAGTCGTAAAGATGATGCAAACGTTGCGCGACGAACGCCCCGTCGATGCGCGCTGCATCCAGTTCTCGGGTGGCGAGCCGACGGTGTACCCGCGGTTCCTCGACGTTCTTCGCAAGGCGAAGGAGATGGGTTTCACTCACATCCAGGCCGCTACCAACGGCATTGAATTATCGGATCTCGAATTCGCCCGCGAGTGCAAGGAAGCGGGTCTCAATACGCTTTATCTTCAGTTCGACGGCGTTACCGACGACATTTATCGCCGCGTCCGGGGCGCGGCGCTCTTTGATTTGAAGATGAAGGTTATCGAGAACTGCCGCCAGACCGGGATGAAGATTGTGTTTGTGCCGACGATTGTGAAAGGCCTTAACGATCACCAGATCGGTGACATTGTGCGGGTAGCCATTGAGAACATTGATGCGGTCAGCGGCATCAGCTTCCAGCCGGTTGCGTTCACGGGACGCATCAATCGGCACGAGCTGGAGCGGAAGCGCTTTACGTTGGCCGACCTGGCCCGCTGCGTCAGTGAACAGACTGGCATCACCGACACACAAAAGGATTTCTTCCCGCTGGCATGCGTCACCCCATTCTCGAAGCTTACGGCCGCATTGCGCGGTGTGGGCGTACCGACGATCTCGTCGCATCCGCATTGTTCGCTGGGAACCTATTTCTTCGTTGACCAGGAAACCAAGCAGGCGGTGCCGATCACGCAATTCGTTGACGTGGGAGCGATGCTTCAGGACATGGATGAGCTGTCCCGCAAGAGTCGCAGGGCCATGTTCAAGATGTACACGAAAATGCGTGTCTGGAATTCGCTGAAGAAGCACTTCCACGAAGATCTCGCGCCCCGCGGGCTGACGTTCACGAAGTTCCTGCAAACCCTGCAAGGTCTTACCGACAAGAAACTGGGGCGCGATGGGAAGGACGGCAGCTTCACTTACCGCACCTTACTGGTCGCTGGCATGCATTTCCAGGATCTCTACAACTACGACATCGAGCGCGTGAAGCGCTGCGTCATCCATTACGCCGCACCGAACGGGCAGCTATACCCGTTCTGTACCTACAATTCCGGGCCCGAGTTCCGGGAGAAGATCGAACGCGAATTTGCGGTGCCGGTGGAAACGCTCCAGCCGATGCGAAGCCGGGTGGATGTTCGTGACTCTGCGGAGCCAAAAGCGCAGCCTGTGGAGCGGGAGTTGGTCCCCATAGCCTGAGCGAGCAGGAAAGTCGATTCTTGCGTTTTCTTGTTTGTTATCGATTTCAGGTTTCCCCATCGACTACAATCCCCGGCATGCGACCCATCCTCTGCTCTGCGCTGATAGTTGCGCTGTTTCTCACGACGGCCTGCACTGTTGCTCCGGAATCTGCCAAGCCCAACTGGAGCATGGCCACCAGCGGCGAGCAGTACGAACGCCTTTTCTGGGACGCCTTGAAAGCGAAAGATTGGCGCAACGTGGAGATGCATCTCTCGGGGACCGTGGTCTCGGAGGGTCCCGAAGGCGTTGCCAATAAACAGCAACTGATGGAGCATCTCCGGAAGTTCGACGTCACCGACTATTCGCTCGGCGAGGTGCAGACCGAGACCGCCGGCGGCGACATCATCGTCACCTACAGCATCACCGTCCACGGCACCATCGACGGCAAGCCCCTACCCACCACGCCATTCCGCATGATGTCGGTTTGGCAGCAGGTGAAGAAGGGCATGGTACTAGCGGCACATACAACCATGCCCGCCGCCTAGGCTAAAATCGAACTCCCCGCATGAGTTCTCCTGCTCCGGCTACGGTCTCTGAAGCGAAGGCGCTGCAGCGCGCCTTGCTTAGCTGGTATCGTGCGAACCGCCGCGATCTTCCCTGGCGTCGCACTCGCCAGCCATATGCCATCTGGGTCTCGGAGATCATGCTGCAGCAAACGCGGGTGGCGGCCGTCCTGGAGAAGTACGCAGAGTTCTTGCATCGCTTTCCAACCGTGAAATCGCTCGCCGACGCCAAGCTTGACGACGTTTTGACGGTTTGGAGCGGCCTCGGTTATTACCGCCGAGCGCGGGCGCTGCACCAGGCCGCGCAAATGGTGGTTCATCACATGCATGGAAAATTTCCCGAGTCTGCTGCCGAATGGCGCAAGCTCCCGGGCATCGGCCGCTACACGAGCGCAGCCATCGCCAGCATCGTGTTTCACGAGCCGGTTGCGGTGGTCGATGGAAACGTTGAGCGCGTGCTGGAACGCTTATTCGGCGAGCGGCATGAAAGCGATGGCGTCTGGGCGCGGGCTGACGAACTGCTTGCGCACCACGCGCCGGGTGACTGGAACCAGGCGATGATGGAACTCGGAGCCACCCTATGCACGCCGCAAAATCCGCAATGCCTGGTTTGTCCGGTCCACACGTGGTGTAAGACAAGAGGATCCATTGCGACGCAACGGCAGCCGAAGCGCAAGCGCTCGGAACTCTGGTATTCCCTTCACCAACGGAAGGGAAAAGTGCTGCTCGTGCAGCGGTCGCAGCAACACTCTCTGATGGCAGGGATGTGGGAATTGCCGGCAATTATCGCAGCGAAAAAAGCCGAACCTCTTTACCGTCTCCGCCACTCCATTACAGATACGGACTACGCAGTGTTCGTGATGAAAGGGGGTGGGCCGGCGGTGAAGGGAAAGTGGGTTACACACGAGGAGGCGCGCCGGATTGCGCTCACCGGGCTCGCGCGCAAGATTCTCCGCATGCACTTTGCGCAGGAGCGAACCTAAATGTCGTTTGGCGGTTTCTTACTTAGGTTCTTCAAAAAGTCCAGGAGTACCGAAATGTCTGCACTTGAAGCCGGAGCCAAGGCTCCGGACATCGATCTTTCCACCGTGAGCGGGCACGCTTTCTCGCTCTCCAAGTCGCTGCGCGACGGCCCTGTCCTGCTCGTGTTTTTCAAGATCAGTTGTCCCGTTTGCCAATTCGCCATGCCGTACGCAGAACGTCTATTCCAGTCGGCGAAGGGCAAGGCTGTGACGGTTATCGGCATCTCCCAGGATGACGAGAAGGCGACTACGGCCTTCATGAAGCAGTACAAGCTCACGCTGCCGGTCGCGCTGGACACCCTGAAGAGCTATCCGGCCTCGAATGCCTACGGCCTCACCAACGTCCCGACATTTTTCCTGGTGAACCCTTCGGGGGAGATTGAGATCTCCGCTGTCGGCTGGATGCGCGAAGAGATTGACCGTATGTACAGTGCGATCATGTCGGATTCCAAACCGAGTCCCTTCTTCCGCGCAGGCGAGCAGGTGCCCGAATTGAAATTTGGTTGAGGCTCGAAAAATTGAACCGCGGTCGCGGTTCGAGAACATACCTTCAGAGGTGAAGGACCCTACCAGACTCCATGCAGCAAATACCCGGGTTCCAAGGGCATCTTTCCATCAACCTTTAGAACGCTGACCGAGCTATTGATGGTGTACACGTCGCATATCCCAACCGCGCCCGCGGTGCTTGACACCATCTTGAGAATCACTTCATCGCTATCGGCAATCACGAAAGCTGGGGTCGAACGGCCCTGGTTGGCGGATGCTACGAGCGATTTCAATTGTTCGGGAGAAACGCCGTAGACTTTCTGCAACAGCACGCGCATTTCAGGCGCGTTCGGGTCGCGCATCACGATGATGATGTCCTGCCCGTTATTCCACTTCTTCGTCCCGTTCTTCAGTAGCTTGGTCAGTTCAGCGGCGGAAATCGTTTTGGTCTCGTTTGCTTTGTTCACCACGACGGCAAGGTCCTTCGCGGCAGCAGGAAGCGCTGCAGCGAGGGCGAAAAACACTACCCACGTCAGAAACCGGGAACGATGCATTGGGAGTCCGCTTGTATTGTGCATGAAAAGATACACGAATGATAAACACAAGTAACCGGAGTAACCTTGGAGTTACGGGTCGGGTCGTGCTACTCTCCGCAACATCCTAGGAGAAGTGCGTATTTTGCGAGCACTCATGCTGAAACCTTCCCTCGCGATCCGAGTTCTGAGCTGCATGTTCGTTGCGGCCACAAGTGTTTTTGCCGCCGGCGGGCAAATGTCAAGCTCGCCAAAAGATATTCCTCTAACAACGAGTTCGGATGCCGCGCGCCGGGCCTTCCAGGGCGGGCTCGAGAATATCGAGAACCAGCAGACCCAACGCGCTCACATCGATTTCCGTTCGGCAATCCGTGCGGACGCGGACTTCGCGCTCGCGCACCTCTTCCTTGCCTACGACAATGGCAATCCCGCGGAAGAAATGGCCGAATTACAGAAGGCACGCGAGCTCGCTCCGAACGCCTCAAAGCCGGAACAGCTCATGATCGAGTGGATGGCCGGATGGCGAATGGGAGAGATGGTGCCCGCGATCTCCGCGATGAACGACCTTGTTTCCGAGTTTCCGGAAGACAAGTTCCTGCTCTTTCTCGCCGGACGATGGATGATTACTCAGCACAACTATGAGGGCGCACAACATTTCCTGGAACGCGCGGTTGTGGCGGATCCAAACTACGCCGCCGCGCTGAACGAACTGGGCTACGCTTACGCCGGCACAAGGAATTACGATCGCGCGTTCGCTTCGCTCGACAAATACGTGAAGCTGATGCCGGGCGAGCCCAATACCGAAGATTCCTACGGTGAGATCAGCCGCATGGCGGGACGCTACGACCAGGCGCTGGAACATTTTCACAAGGCATTGAGCTACGACTCGACGTTCATATGGTCACAGGTTGGACTTGCGGATACATACCTGCTGATGGGAAAAGAAGAGCAAGCGCGGATCGAATATGCAAAGGCGATCGCGGTAGCTCCATCGGTGGGCGACCGGCTCACGTGGGAAATCCAATCCGGCCTCACGTACATGTATGAGAAACGGCACAAGGCTGCCGATGCTGCGATGGACAAAGTCGCGGAGGAAGCGCACTCGTTGCACGTGGGTCACGCCGAGGCGATGACAAACCGCATCATGTCCGAGTATGACCCCGAGCTGAGCGGGATCCTCGAGCACTCGGAAGATGCCGAACGCGCCCTGGCAGCGAAAAACGACATATCGGCAACGGACCGCGACGAAGAGATGGCGCTGGTACTGAAGACGCGAGCTGATCAAGCGGCGATCTTTGGAGACATGGACCTGGCAAACCGGACGCTGAAGCAGCTTGCCGAAATTGCTGCCGGCAGCCGCGACGGAGTCATTCTGCAGGCGAACGAAGGGGCGATTGGCGGAGTTTTGTGGGCACAGAAGAAATATGCAGAGGCAATTCCGCACCTCGAGGAAGACCAGGCCAACCCATTGAGCGCAGCTCGTCTGCTGATCGCGTATCGCCAGGCGAACGACACGCGAATGGCTGATGGGTTATCGGCACAATTGAATAGTTACCACGAAGCGACGGTAGACGACCTCCTCGCCCGACAACTGCTGAAAGTCAGTACGCACGAGAAGTAATTTGGGCCCAGAAGCACGATCTTTCCGGCTGGGTGCGGTGTAGAATCCGCTCAGATTGCTCACCTTCTCCCGGTGAGATGCTGAAAATCTCTCAGGCACGCTGAAGGGAAGTCTCTCTTTTATGGCGTTTCCGTTTCTCAAACGCGGAAACCTCGAAGAGCAGGTGCGGAACCTCTCACTGACTTCCTACGTACCCGCCCTGACGTTAGAGGGCCTGACGGCCGGAGTCGATAACGTTCGCCACGACGTATATCTCAGTGCAAAGTTCTGCGACCAGGCACGCGTCCACATCTCGCGGCTGATTACAAAGTATGGCAATGTCGAGGATCTTGCGGTGGAGACCTCGAATACATTGGTTGCGGCGTTCTCGCCGCCTTCCAGCTCGCCCGTGCCTAAGAGCCAAAGCGTACGCGCCGCCGAGACCGGTGAGTTTAAGCGTTTGCTCGCCGAGCTTCAGACTGCCGCTTTACAGCGGGCCAAGGCAGCGGGAAACATCGCCGTCGACCTGATCGCTCGACTTGCCATCATCAAATTTTTGCGTAGTGAACTTGGCAATCAGTACATCCACGTACTCGAGCGATGCCGCGCGCGGCTGAAGCAATATGAGAATCCCCGCCACGCAAATCCGGCGCTGGGGATGGCGTTGCGCGACCGTTTCCTTAACATGCAGTTCCGCAAGAAGATTGTGCTGCGACTGGCAGGGCAGGACCTGTTCATGACGTTGCTGACGGTGGAGAAAGAAACGCTCGCCCGGATGCGACGTTCGCTTTTTGGTGCGGCAGACCTCGGCAGTCACGAACTGCTCATCAATCGCCTGCTTTTCAGTGAAGATGGCCGCGACGCTTTCATCAATGCCGAGCACTACGTGATGCTTGGCAATTTCGATCGCGATCCGGATCGATTCGCCACGATGCTCGAAGTGACGACAGAGTTCCTGGTGAGCAGCCGCATTCCGATGGAAGGCGCGACCGAACAGGTGGTGGAAGGCTGGCTTAACGATCCTGAAAATGCCGACCGCCTCGTAGCAGGGGGCAGCCCGGATGAGAATTCCGCGCACACCGAGATCCAGAAGGCGTTGCTCTCGTTGTGGGTTGAGACGCTCGAACGCTACGGTGTAATGGAGCACGTGATCGCATCGTATGAGGCGGTGCCGCTGCTCAGCGAATACGCGCCGCTGATCAACCCGCAGCAGCTCAAGAACGCGCTGATCTCAAAATCCGAGCGAGACCGCGTGGAGGAGCTACTCGCGCAGCACGGCAAGATCTCTGCCGACAAGCTGAACCTGGCGCGCAAGCGGGTGGCCGCGTACCGCGGGCAGGAGCGCCTGAAGGCTGCCGGACGCTTCCTCCGGGACTTCATGCGTTATCACCGCGACCTTCGCCGGTTGGAAGCTCTGCAATCCGCGCTCGATACGGTCAGCGTGATCGGCAACGAAAAACTGCGCGAGTTATCTGCGATCAACAATACGCTGTATGAATTCCTGTTGCCGGAAGAGCAAAAGCCTGCCGAAGAGAAGATTGCGCATCACGTAATTCTCAAGGCAGACCTTCGCGATTCCACCGAAGTGACGCAGAACCTCGTGCAACGCGGACTGAACCCGGCCTCTTACTTCGGGCTCAATTTCTTTGAGCCTGTGAACAAGCTTCTCGCTAACTATGATGCGAGCAAGGTTTTCATTGAGGGTGACGCCGTCATCCTCTGCATTTTCGGACGGGATCAAGACGCCGGCAGCACGGTCGCGCGCGCGTGTGCACTGGGACGCGAAATCCTCGACCTGGTGCGTGGCTACAACGAAAAACTCGAGACGGAAGGCCTTCCGACCATCGAGCTAGGGGTCGGAATCTGCTACCAGGAAGGCTCACCGATGTACCTGGTAGACGGCAACGCAAAGATCATGATCTCCGAGGCGCTGAACAAAAGCGATCGCCTGTCGTCGTGCAGCCGGATCACCCGCAAGCTCCTGACCGCGCCGGGCATTTTCAACGTCTATGCCTTCGAGACCGATGAGGGCGGAGAAGGCGAGGCGATGCAGCTGCGTTATAACATCGGCGGCATTAATCTCGGGTCTTCGGCATTCCAAAAATTACGGCAGGAGATTTCGCTAGAGGAACGTCACCTCGAATTGCCAATGCTGTGGGAGCACGAGATCGTTACGCTTTATGCCGGTCTTGTGCCGCTGACCTCTGGCGCTTTCCACAAGATCATCGTGCGAGAAGGTGTTGTTCCACGCGTGGACGCGCGCACACTCGAATTCAAGTCGTGGAGCGACACGAAATACTACGAGGTTTGTACCAGCCCGACAGTCTACGAATTCTTCGAAGCGCCGAAGGCAGCCAAAGCCGGCGTCCAGTCGTAGCGATCAGTAGTCTAGCGATTTCAGGCGGAACGGAATATCGACGATGGCTTCGAGATCGACGGCATTTCCGTTCTTCATGCCGGGATGGAAGCGCCAGCCGGCGAGGGCTCGCATCGCGCTGTAATCGAGCAGCTTGTCGACGCCCTTGATGACCTTGATATCTCCCACCGTTCCATCCTGCCGGATAATTGCGTAGAGCGTAACCGTGCCTTCGACGCGATCGCGCACCAGTTCCGGCGGGTAGATTGGATCCAGCTTGTTGGTCGCGATCGGGGCGAGCAGTGCAATGCCGTCCTGCTTGTCGTTGAGCTCTGCAAAGCGCACGACCCAGCTCCCTGTCGCTGAGTTCAGGTTCGGCATGTTGAGCGTGAGGGAGTAGTAGCGCTTCTCGCCGAAAACTTTGTCCGCGAGCGGACTCCGAGCGTCCGAAGAAATTTCCGAACGTTTGGTGGTTTTCGCCAAATCGGAAACTGTCGCATGCATGTTGGGAAACTTCACGCTGCCCGCTGCGGCCGGAGGAGTTTTGGTTGGAGGATTTCCCGCCGCTGCTGCGGGCGCTGCGGTTGGCGGAGGCGGAGCGACGTAAACGCCTGCCGGACCGCTGCTGGCGATGGCGTTCTTACCGCTTCCATTGCCCGAAGATTTCGGATCTGGTGACGATTCCGGCTGGCCGCTTGCGCCTGGCCGTCCGTTCGGTCCTGCTGCAAACTCGCCATTGCGATTGCCTTCTGGAATCGCGATCGGTCCGTGAATCTCGGCGGGTTTCACGCTCAGTGCGATGATCTGTCCGGAAGCCTTGCCGTTTGTGTTCGCGACACCGCCGACACTCGGCGCGGGCGGCACGACTTGCGGTTGCAATGTGCCGTTTGCAGCGCCGCGCTGGGTCATTTGCGGAGCCGCTGCGGTTGGCGGAACAACTTGCGGCCGCAGCGCCGCGGCCATCGTCTTGCCGTTTCCCTTACCCGCGTTTGATGCGGATACGGGTGGGGCCGGAGGAACGACTTCGACAGCTCCCAATCCCGCAGCGCGTTGTGCCTGCATCGGGAGCTTTGGAACTGGCGCCACTACATCCGGCTTGAGATTGGCAATATTCAACGCGCCGAGTTTGCGCACATCATGATCGCTGGCAACCGGTTCAACAACCGACGCCTGCAAATTCACATTGCGGCGATCGCGCAGAGCATTCGCGTCGGGTGCCGGCTCTACGACCTGTGCTGCGAGTGGAAACACCATCTTCGGAGTTGCGCTGGGAACACTCACTGTCGGAGGCACAGGATCCGCCGTCGTAACGGCCATGTTCGGTAGCGGCACGTCGTGCTGCAGTTTCACGTTCGGCGGCGTGATGATTGTCTGCGTCTGATTGTCGGCATTGGGACGGACGGAGATGATCTCCTGCTTCGCCAGCACAGGATCGGCGCGCTTCTCGCCGTGGGGACGCGGTGCGGCGTGGTTGATGGGCGGGAGGTACTCGGAGACCGGATAGTACTGGATGTGCGCGTGCTCGAACGGGCTTACCAGTTTCACGCGAGGGACGAAGAAAGGCGAAGTGCAGATGGCGAACGTTGCGACCGCGAGCAGAGCGTGGGCCCACCACGATTCGCGAATGCGCGTCCACGGTGGCCGCGTGAAGACGTATGCCGTCATCCACCCTTCGTAGGCGCGACGGTCGAAGGGCCGCGGCAGGTCACGGAACAGCAGGAAATCCTTGAAATTTCGGAGGAATGTAGCGCCCCAAGGCTCGATTGCAGGAATCAGTTCGAGCGGACGCTCCGCGGATTTCGGCTCGGGCGAGATATCGAGTTGCAACTGCGTGCCTGTGCCGAAAACCATGTAGACCTGTTGCCAGTGGGGTACCCCGATTATACCCGCAAAAACTCAGGTCTCACGGCAACTCGGCCCTTCCACTTACTACTGGTTGCAACGCGCTTAGTACTTTGCTTCCGGCGGCCGCGTGAACTCCACAGGCATCTCCGGGGCACCGTGCTTCGGATTCGTGTGACCGCTGGCGAGTTCTGGCCCAGGTCCGTAGGTTCCGGTTGCGGAGGCGCGGTTCTCATCGCGCTGGGCTCCAGTGGGCGTAGCTGTATTCTGCTCACGCCGCAGTCCAGTCCCGCCGCTTTCCATGGACGTTTTGAACTCGCGTAGGGATTGTTCGATGAATCCTTCCATCTCTCCGGCGAATGAGGCGAACATCGGCCGCAACAGCCGGCCGGCCGGAACATAGTTCATGTGTACGTGCACGAGAGTGTCGTTGCCGAGGGGCGCAAACGTGATCCTGCCGCTGTGCTTCGGTCCGGCGAGGGATTTCCATCCGATTGCCTGATGGGGGATCAATTGCGTGATCTCTGCATCCCATTCGAACGGCGCGTTGGCAATGAGAACCCGCCAGTGGGTGCGCGTACCGAACACACGGACTTCCTTCACCATGCGTACGTGCTGCGGAATGAGCCGGAAGTTCGCCCATGCCCCGAAAACGTCTTCCAAGGGTGCGCCAATCTGGATGCTCTTCTCGAGTCGCACGATCGGGCTCATCCCCCCGCGCCGCGCGAATTGCAGCGCTGCCCACGATCCCGCGACCATACCAACTCCTGCGATAAATCCGCTCCAGAACGACCGCTGCTCCATGTGCTCTCCTCGATCAAAATCGCTTCTTCTGTTGGACTTGCCCGCTCAAAATCAGGTTGCCATAGCGATACGTGGCAACTTGCGAAGCGAAAACCCCCATCCTCATTAGTAAGAGATGCGCTCGCCTTGTGCAGTTCACATCGGCACTTCCGGTTGGCATTACCAGCACTGGATTGGCCCGTTTTATCCGACGAAAACCCCTGCGTCGCGAATGTTCGCCTTCTATGCAGAGTATTTCGATACCGTCGAACTGAATAACAGCTTCTATCGATTGCCGAAACTCGGGCAATTTGCCGAATGGCGAGACTCCGCGCCGAAGAACTTTCTGTTTGCCGTGAAGGCCAGCCGCTTCATCACTCACAACCTGAAACTCAAGAACCCGAAGAATGCGGTGGACAACATCTTGAGTCGCGCGGAAGAACTGGGCCCGAAGCTCGGCCCGGTGCTGTTCCAGCTGCCGCCGCGTTGGACGAAGAATGCGGAGCGCCTGGACGAATTCCTCGGTGGACTTCCGAAATATCACCGGTACGTTTTCGAGTTCCGCGAAGCAAGCTGGCACTGCGACGAGATCTGCTCGATTCTCCGACGGTATAACGCCGCGTATTGCATACATGAGATAGCGGGATTCCACACCGATCTCACGATAACGGCGGACTTCACTTACGTTCGGCTGCATGGCCCGGGACAAGGGAAGTACGAAGGAAGCTACACCGACGCGCAGCTGCGGCGATGGGCTGCGCAGATTCGCGAATGGGGTGAGAGATTGAAGGCCGTCTATATCTACTTCGACAACGACCAGGGCGGATTTGCTGCCGCCAACGCGCTTCGTCTGAAAGAACTGGTTGCCGGCACGGTAAGGAGGGCGGCCTGATGACGGTGCTGGGCGAGCGCATGTCGCACTTCGTGCGGCTCCATCCGCGGGCGGATACCGATTACTGCAGCCAGGGACGGACGGTGTTTGCCGCAGGGCTCGACGGCTTCATCGTGGACCGCCCGGACCAAGGGCTTTTCAATAACCAGACGAGGCTGCTGAACAAATACCTCTACAGCATCAACGAAGACGCGTGGTGGCCGGTGGCGCTGTCGAACGTGGAGCAGCACTCATGGATGGGCTACTACGTCCAGGCGCCGCCGGGTTACAAGGACTCGCAGCTCGATCGCGGCAGCGGGCAAGTGGAAGCAATCTCGCAACGGAGCATCGAACTGCGACTCTCACGATTTGTAGGCGACGGTGTACACGAGGACATCGACCTGACGAACTTCACGGGACGAGACGTGGAGTTCGACCTGCACCTGGAACTTGATGGTGATTTCCTCGACCAGGAAGAAACGCATCGCGAACACGAATGGCGCGGCACATACTCGCGAGACTGGCGACAGAATCCGAGCGGCAACTGGGAATTTGTGCTGGACCATTATGCCAAGCACGAATATGACAATCAGGGCGAGCACGGAGTGGCCGAACTGCGTCGCGGATTGATTGTGCGCTTCGTGCGTTGCGACAGTAAGCCGACCCACAATGGCGATGGGAAAATCACGTTCCACATCAAGCTGAAACCAATGCAGGGTTGGCACTCTTGCCTTGACCTGATTCCCGTTGTCGATGGCAAGGAACAACTTGTCCATTACGGCTGCCGATCGTTTGGCACGGCGGCCACGCGCTTCGACAAACTTCGCGATCGCTTTTACGCGGCTTCCACGAAGTTCAGTACCGGAAACTCCCACAATCTTGCCTACCACGTAGTCGCGGCGCTTGAGCAGGCGAAACGCGATCTTGCGGCATTGCGTCTGTACGACATGGACCACGGTGATGATGCGTGGACCGTTTCCGCGGGATTGCCAATTTACATCGCGCTGTTCGGCCGGGACACACTCACGGTTTCGTGGGAGGCCGGAATTCTCGGCACGCAGATTCTAAGCGGCACGCTGCAGGAACTTCCACGCTGGCAGGGAAAGCAGATCGACGACTGGCGCGACGAACAGCCAGGACGCATGCTGCACGAGGCGCACACCAACCCGCTGTCGATTCTCAATTACAACCCTCGCGAACGTTATTACGGCGCGGAAACCACGAGCAAGTTCTATCCGGTTGCGGTTGCCGAGCTTTGGCACTGGACCGGAGACAAAGAGTTGGTTTGGCCGCTGATCGGGCCTGCGATGGCGGCGCTGGAATGGAGCGACAAGTACGAGCACGACCAGGGAAACGGCTTCTTCGCTTACAAGACGCGCTCGAAGGAAGGCACGCGAAACCAAGGCTGGAAGGACTCGGAAGACGCCATCGTTTATCCCGATGGAACGCTGGTTCCACCCCCCGTAGCGACCGTGGAAGAGCAAGGCTTCGCGTACGTGGCGCGGCTGCACATGTCAGAAGTGTTGTGGTGGCTGGGCGAAAAGGACGTCGCGCGCAAGCTTTGGGATGAAGCGGGCGAGTTCAAGAAGAAATTCAACGACAAGTACTGGATGCCGGACGAAGGCTATTACTGCATGGGGCTGGATCCGAAAGGCGAGCAGATCAAGTCGATCGGATCGGATCCTGGACACCTGTTCGCGGCGGGAATCGTCGACGACTCGTTAGTGAAAGCAACCGCCGAGCGCTTCATGCGCGAAGACCTGTTCACCGGCTGGGGTATGCGGACGCTGTCGTCCGAGCATCCTGCATTCAATCCATATAGCTATCATCGCGGCACGGTTTGGCCGGTGGAAAACGGAAGCTTCTGCATGGGGTTGCTGCGTGTTGGCTTGTACGGCCACCTGCACAAGCTGGCCAAGGCCGCCATCGAATCGACGGCGTTGTTCGAGTATCACCGCTTGCCGGAAGTTTTCTCGGGACATCAACGAGATGATGACCATCCTTTCCCGGCGCTTTATCCGAAGACTTGCTGGCCGCAGGCGTGGTCGTCGTCGAGCGTGTTCGCCGTGGTGCAGTCGCTGCTGGGGATTTACCCGTATGCGCCGCTGCACGTGCTGATCGTGAATCCGGTGCTGCCGGAATGGCTGCCGGAGATCACGTTGACCGATCTGCACGTGGGCGAGGCAGTCGTCTCCATACGGTTTTTCCGCAACGAAGACGGCAGCAGCGACTACCGCGTGCTCGACCTGAAGGGCACGCTGCACGTGTTGCGGGTAGAGAGCCCTTGGTCGGTGCAGCACAACTGGACGGGCAACATTGTGAACTTCATCAAGAGCTTTGTGCCCGGGCGCTAGGCGGCTTCTGCAAACTCCGAAGGGCAAAGATCGAAGCGCTGTTTGCACTGGTGGCTGCAGAACCAGTAAACGCGGTCTTCGTATTCGCTGTTGCCGGCGGCTTGAGCCGGATCCACTTCCATTCCGCATACTGGATCGATTTCGACGTTGTCGTTCATCGCAGCCTCCTTCTTTGGGTTTCGAGTTCGGATGGTCGTCCGGTTGGGATGCGTTGTCAGGGCGCGTCGTAAAAATCGAAAGGCGTGCCGCTCGAGCAGCACGCCTTTTTTAACGGTGCGGGCCGGTGTCCACCGGGGTGGCCTAGCTGGAGCCCGCGCCTTGTCTCGAGGCGTCCGCGAGCTTGCGTTCCAAGAACGCGACATGCTCGCCTTCGAAGTCGGCGAGCTCGTTGTATAGCCGTTTCTGCCTCGGGTCTCTGCAAGTGGCGATGAGGTGGTTATAGAACTTCTTTGCCGCGAGCTCCGCGGTGAGGCCAACCTGTAAAGCGCGCTCCTTCGGGGTACGGCAATCCTGGGCCGAAGCGCTGTTGAAGACGTCAGCATCTTCGAGCCGCGGGATTTCGATGAACTCGTAAATATCGTCATCGGTGAGGGCGCACGGTTGCGTGCCGAAGAGTTCCTGGTAACGGTGCTGGAGAAGCGTGCTGTGGTGGCGCTCTTCAGCGGCCATGTCCCAGAAGACGCTGGCGATGGCCAAGGACTCTTCGTCGCGGAACTCCACGAACATCTCGGCAAAGCGATGGTAGATTTCCGCGTTGCGCTCTTCCACAAACACGGCGGCGTGGAGAGCTTCCTGGTCGGTCAGCGAGTTGAAGGTCCTTTTCACAGCCGAAGTATGTCGCGCGGTGGATGAGGCGGCAATAGGCAAAACAGCGCAATTCTGCGACGCAGGACTAGAACGGGAAAGATCAGATCTTGCCGTTAGCGCGTTCTTGCTCGAGCTTGGCGATGGTGTCGCGGAGCCAGCTCTTGAGGTGGCCTTCTAATTCAGCCTCGCCCTGGCGGGTTTCGATGGTGATGCCCGTGGGAGTCAGCGGAATGAAGTGGCAAGGGATATCTTCGCGGCGATATTGCTGCGGGACGAAGTCCCAGAGCAGGCACTTGGGGCACCCGTGCGGACGACGCGGCAGTCCGTAATTGATGCAGGAGAGCGAATCCTGGAAGTGCGAGACGGGCACCAGGGCGTTCTTTTGGGCACGATAACCGCCTTGCTCGATGAACTTGAGTTCGCAGCGGAGTACTTCGAGGACGTCGCGGGGATCTTCAGACATGGCAGAACCTGGCCTTCAAGTGGAGTGATTTTCGGACTTCACGACCGGGGCTGCCGTGACCCGCCTCACACGGTGATGTGACGCAATAGGACTTCGGTGGGACGACGGATTGTGACGTTTGTCACAGTCAAATGTGACGCCATTTGGCACCTTGGAAGCTGTGAGGGTGAGTCCGGGATGATGCCGCAGATCGATTTCAACGAGCGTCCGTTTATTGCGATTTGGGAGACCACACAGGCGTGCGACCTGGCTTGCGTGCATTGCCGGGCATGCGCGCAGCCGAGCCGCAGCAGCGACGAGCTGACCACCGACGAAGCTAAACGGCTGGTGGATGAGATTGCCGAGATGAAGGTGCCGGTGTTCGTGCTGACCGGCGGCGATCCGCTGAAACGGCCTGACATTCTTGAGATCGTGCGCTACGCGGCGGAGCATAAAGTTCGCATCTCGCTGACGCCGAGCGCGACCCCGCTGCTCACGCGCGAGGCGATTGTGGAGCTGAAGAACGCAGGCTTGGCGCGGCTGGCGGTCAGCCTGGATGGGCCGACGGCGGAGATCCACGACGCGTTCCGGCGTGTGCCCGGATCGTTCCAATGGACGATGAATGCGGTGCGCTGGGCGAGAGAAATTGGTTTGCCGGTGCAGATCAACACGACCGTTACTCGGCATAATTTTCACCAGATTCACGATGTAATTGCGCTCCTGGAGACGCTCGACATCACCTTGTGGAGCGTCTTCTTCCTGGTGCCCACCGGCCGCGGACAGGACATCGCGCTGCTCTCGGCAGAGGAGTTCGAGCAGGTTTTCGAGATCCTGTACCAAACGGCGCAGCGGGCGCTGTTCGACATCAAGAGCACCGAAGCGCAGCACTATCGCCGGTACCTGCTGCAGCGCCGCACGGAAGCGCGGAAACAGCAGGCGGCCAGTGGCGCAAAGCTGCCGGAACTGGGACCGGCAATGACGGCGGATGGGATCGGCCGCGCGAAGGGGATTAACGACGGCAAAGGTTTCGTGTTCATCTCGCATCGTGGAGACGTTTACCCGAGCGGCTTCCTGCCGATTTCGGGAGGAAATATTCGGGAGCGCTCGCTGACGGAGATTTATCGGTCGTCGCCATTGTTTCGGGCACTGCGCGATACGAAAAACCTGCAAGGCAAGTGTGGTGACTGCGAGTTCCGCGAGATTTGCGGCGGATCGCGGGCACGCGCGTACGCGGTAAACGGCAGTCCGTTCGCCGAGGAGCCATGCTGCGTTTACCATCCCCAACAAAAAGTGAAACGCGAAGAGAGCGTTGTGGTTTGCGATTGAGTTGTCCTTTCGCGCGGAGGAGGCTGTCGCCTCGTCCGCAGAGGCGTGCCGCCCCGGAAGGGGCTTGATCTTTTTCGGCGCGCTTTTCACGACGCTATCGCGTCGTGCTTTAAACCCACGGCGGCCTTCGGCCTTGGAGTGTCGGCTGGCCAGACTCCTCTCTCGCACGAAATGCTGGTTGGCTCTCTCGCACGAAATGCTGGTTGGGTTTTCATGACGCTATCGCGTCGTGCTTTAAACCCACGGCGGCCTTCGGCCTTGGAGTGTCGGCTGGCCGGACTCCTCTCTCGCACGAAATGCTGGTTGGGTTTTCATGACGCTATCGCGTCGTGCTTTAAACCCTAGCCGGCCTTTGGCCTGGCGCCTGTTAAATCCTTCGTGACCGCGGATTCAGCGGGCTTTTTCTCCGCGAGATTGGGGTTGAGGGCGCGGACGGCTTCCAGGGCTTGTTCGGCCTGGCGCGCGGATTCTTTTGCCTGCTGGGCATAGCGTTCGGTGTTGAGGTTGCGCATTTGGCCGGCGAAGCTGGATTCGTCGAGGGCGTCGGTGGCGGCTTCTTCGATCTCGTCCTGCTCGGCGGAGTCGAAGACTGGGCAGGTGTCTTCGCAGTCGAAGTCGCACTTGCCGATGTTCTTGCTGGCTAATAGCAGCGCGCGGAGGAGGAACTTGGCTTTCTCCATGTCGATGCGCTCGTAGAGGAGAGCGGTTGTGACCTCGTGGATGGCGACCTGGATGGCTTCCGGGCTTTCCAGTAGCGGGATCATGAGGGGTTGGTTGGTATTGCGCATGTAGCGAAGCTGGCGGATGTGGCGGTCGCGGGCGGCGGCGTGGAAGTAGCAGAAGCGCTCGCCGGATACGGCGACGCATCCGCATTGGACGCCGTTGGGCTTGATGTGCCCGCAGATCGGGGTCGGTTCCGGTTCGTAATCGGGTTCTTTCTGTCTGGCCATGATTCCTTCCTGTTTACCTTTTCGTTATCTTTTTGTTTTTTTGTGCTCTTGTGTTTTGTGTGAGATAGAGAAATTTTCTCCGTAAAAATAAGAAAGCAAATGGGTTGGGGGTAGAAATTTGGAAACAAAGGAGATAAGGGCTGACAGATCGCGGCTCGCAGGTAAAGAGGCGAACAGCGTGTGCTTCGCTACGCTCAAGATGACAAGGGGCAGACTGCAAAGGACAGAACTGTGGGCGCGGCACGGGGAGAACATTCCCGCCCTATTGCCAAGACCGGGCGATAAGGACGGGGCGCCCACGACGACGATTGACTGGAGATACATGGGAAAAAGCGTACGAAGAATGGCACGGGGAGGGGAAGAGATTTGGATAGGAGGATGAGTGACGAAAATCACGAAATTTCGCCGTTTGTACGTCCCATGAAGAAGGGATCGAAGAGGCTCTTAGTTCTTAGCAATTAGCTCTTAGGAGCGATGTTTGGCGGGGATAACTCGAATTTGTGAGGGGATAAAAAGGGACATCGGAGAGCGTGTTTTTGAGCAAAGAAAACGGCCCGAGCTTTAGCTCGAGCCGTGGACAGAGTTCGCTTCGCGTTTAGCTGACCGGTTCGGCCAGGCGGTGGTTGATGGCGAAGAGCGCCAGTTCGAGGCGGCTGGAGACGCCCACTTTGTCGAAGATGTTGGTGAGGTGGTGCTTGACGGTGTCTTCGCTGAGGCTGAACTTCTTGGCGATTTCCTTGTTGGTGAAACCGGCGACGATGGTGCCGAGGATTTCCATTTCGCGCTTGGTTAGGCCGAAGTTTTTGGCTTGCTGATCGGCCTGCGCGCCGGCGCTGGTGGACTTCAAGTACTCGACGATGTCGGCGACGCTTTCGCGGCCTACCCAGTATTGTCCGGCCATGACGCTGCGGATGCCCTTGAGGAGGAGCTGGGTAGCGGACTCCTTGAGGATGATGCCGCGGGCGCCGATCTGAAGGGCCTCGACGATCTGGGCTTTCTCGATGGCGGCGGTGAGGATGATGATCTTGGTGGTGCCGTGCTCGGTGGTGAGTTCGCGGAGGGCGTCCATTCCGGGGACACGCGGCATGGCGAGGTCGAGGAGGAGGACGTCAGGCTGGAGCTTGCGAGCCTGGGCGACGGCTTCGCCTCCATCGGCGGCTTCGCCGATGACGTCGAACTCTGGCTCCGATTCGAGTAGCCGGCGCAGGCCGTCGCGGAAGATGGTGTGATCGTCGGCGATCAGAATGCGGACGGTATCGGTGGTTGTTCTCTTATCCATAAGTCGCATGTCCTTTCTTGGGGAGCGTGATTTCTAGTCTAGTGCCTTCGCCAGGGACGGATTGTATAGAAAGTTCACCGCCAATAGAGCGGACCCGCTCTTTGATGGTGGCCGGGCCGCGCCGGATCTGGTCCAGCTCGGCGAGGTTGCGGCGGCCGGTGAAATCGAAACCCTTGCCGTCATCGTCGATCATCAACATCCAGTGGCCGTTCTCCTGGCCGAAACGGACGAGAGCGCTACGCGCGCCGCTGTGTTTGCGGACGTTGATCAAGCCTTCCTGCACAACGCGGGCGAGCTCGCGGCAAACCTTGGGGGAAAGGGTAACTTCCTGGAGGTCAGTAACAAATCGCACATGAATGCCAGTGTCGCGGCGGAAGCGGTCGACGTAGTCAGCGAGGTAATCGAGGAACTGCTGTGGGCCCATGTCGACGGGTCGCATTTGCTGCATGAGTTCGCGGAGGTTGATGACCTCCTGCTGGAGGAGATGCTGGACGCGGGCGAGTTCGGCGGCGAGGCGGGCGGAATCTCCAGCAGCCTGGCGACGCAGAACGTCGACCTGCATTTCGACCGCGATGAGCGACTGGATGGCACCGTCGTGCAACTCGCGGGCGACGCGGGCGCGTTCGATGGCGCCGGCCCGGGTGCGCAGTCGGCGAAGCAGGTAGACGCTGTAAACGGCGGGGCCCACCTGGCGGACCATGGTCTGGGCGAAACGAAGTTCGGCGGTGACGTCGCGGCCAATGATGGGGTTGGCGACGATAAAGCGGCCGGACCAATCCTGGCCGAAGGCGAAGCTCATGCTGAGGATGGATCTCGAACCTTCGTCGGGAAAATCGAGGTCGGCCGGATGCGGACCCTTGGCGCGGGAACCATCGGTATCGAGAGCAAGGTAGAGCGGACCACCGATTTTCGCGCTCTCGCGGGCGAAGTAGAAAGCGGGCGGAGCGGTTTCGGCGAGATAGCGTTGCGCCTCGGCGGGAGAGATCTCGCGGACCATGGCGCGAGGGTCGGAGGTGTCTTTCTGGGTCTGCCAGAGGAAGACGCGTCCGGAGTTGACGTCGCGAGCGACCATCATGGCGCGTTCGCCGCGGAAGACGTCAGCAATGCCGGTGATGACGGAGCCGAGGCTGGCGGACAGACCGAAATCGACGCGGATACGGCTCAGGAGTCGGTTGATGAGGGCATTTTCGGCACGAAGCTCTTTCTCGCTTTCGGCGAGATACCCGATCATGAGGCCGGCGAGCAGAAGGTAGACGCAGCGGATGATGAACTTGTTGATCTCAAGGTCGCCCCACTCGAGATCGCGCCACTGGAGGGGGCCCTTCACGAGCATGAAGGATTCGAAGCCAAGGACGCCGACGCTGGCGAGCGAGGTGGTGGCGGTCTCCCAGAGCCCCCAGCGGAAGGCGGCCGCGAGAAGAGCGAAAAGATAGAGGGTGAAGAATGGGCTGTCGGCGCCGTCGGTGTAGAGGCAGAGCAGGGACGGCCAGAGAATGTCGCCGAGGTGGATTAGCTTTACGAATGGAATGCTGGCGGGGCGCCAGCGCAGGCCGGCGGAGACGATGGCACTCCAGGCGGTGTAGCCGAGGAGGATGAGATACGCGGCGTGACGATACTTGGCAGGGTCGGTGGGATCGACGTGCACCGCGACCATGGAAGTTAGGGCGACGATAACGCGAGCGGTGGCGAGAGCCCGCTCGATGCGCTGTTCCTCATCTCGCGAGAAGCCGGGGCTGAGGCGGCGCAAAAACCGGTGTCTGAAAGAGAGTGCCAGCAAGGGTTACCGAAGGCGGCGCCGTGACGGGCGAAACCGTACCTCTAAGTTCAGATTATCTGGCACGTTGCAGGTTACTGCAACTTCGGAAGGCAAGGAATGACGCCACAAACGGGCCATTTTCGCGGGAATTTGGTTGATTTGGGGGGGTAAACTCCCAGGTTTGGAAAGTCGCCAAACCTGGGGCACCCGGCTGGGCACCCGGAAGATCACAAATTTTTGTGATCCGTCTCACTGCGAACTGTGCCAAGCTTCCGTACGCTAGAGTCAGCCCGAACTGGGATATCCAGGGCACGCAATGACGATAGCCGGTAAACCCGCAGTTCAAGACCAGAGGAGTGAATCGCCGAAGGCCTCTCCGCGCCAATGTGCCTTCAGCAGGTCCTGGTTGGAAGGAGGTACGCAACATGAAATCAAGACGACATTTCGCAAGCCTGATGTTTCTCGCTGTGAGCCTGGTGCTCGCGACATCTTCCCTGCTTGCACAGAACAGTGGCCCAAAGTATGACTTCAATAATGAGGTGAAACTGAAGGGCACGGTGGATGAGATCAAGATGGTGCCTGGGGAGTTTGAGGGCGTCCACGTAATGCTGAAAACGGCGACGGAGACGATCCTGGTGCATATTGCGCCGGAGGGATTTTTGAAGATGCTGGATTTCACCGTGAACAAAGGCGACGCGCTCGAAGTGACGGGTTGCAAGATAACGGGTGAGTTCGGTCCGGAGATCCTGGCGCGCGAAGTGGTGGCGGGGAATAACTCGCTGACGCTGCGCGATAAGAAAGGACTGCCCGCGTGGGCAGGGATGAAGTTCGCCGGAAACTGAAAACTGCTCAAGCTGTGCATGGAGGGCGAGACTTCGGTCTCGCCCTTGTTATTGCGCGGAGATTTTATTGCGCAGGAAAGATGACGTGGTAGACGTCGGAATCTTCATAGCCCTGGATGTGTCCGACGATGGTGAGTTGGGCGCCGTCAGCCTGGAGCTTGCGCAGGAGCCAGTCTCCGGAGTGCTCCCAAGTGCCGACGACGAGGAACTCGCGGTGGCGTTGAATGAATTGCGAGTAGGGCTCCATGGTGCTTCGGAGAGGAAAATAGTGCCGCACAGCGAGCATGCTGATGGCGGCGGAACGATGCGCGATGGTGAGTTCGGAGTGCTGGTCCCAGATGTAATACAGACGATGCGCGACGGAGTCGGGCTCGCGGTTGTCCATTTCGATATAGGTGAGTTCGTTGGCGGGCGCGATGGGGAGCGTGGGGTCGAAACTGGCGAGCGAGGGAATCAGCGGAGCGGAATTGCGCTCAGCAAGGAGATCGGGAGAAATGGAGAGAGGCTTCCACCATGGGCGGAAGGGACCGTGGGTAGAAGTTGCTATGATGCCGATGGTTTTGTCGGCGGCGTGCGCAGGCAGAACGGTTTCGGCGGCGTGGAGGAGCGGAGCGCGAAGAGCGGTGGAGATGAGAAGCAGAAGCGCGACCAGACTTACACCGAGAACGGAGGCGCGAGGGTTGGTTGAAGTCTGGCGCGAGAGGAATAGGGGCGCGAGGACGACGATGGGGAGGACCATCGCCATGCCATAGCGGTCGAAATAAGCGCCGTGGGAGCGCATAAGAAGGATGATGACGCCGACTGGGATGAGAAAGAGAAGCGCGAGGGTGGTGGCGAGTTCGGGAGAAACGCGCGATTCAGTGCGCGCACGGTTGCGAAGCGCGAAGGCGATGATGGCGAGGGCGAGAAGCGGGCGCCACATCCAGCGGGAGACGGCGTAGTAGAGGAAGTAGAGTTTGCCCCATGTGGCTTGCGACTCTGGCGGGTAGGTCACGGTTCCGGCGGTGTGAAGCATGGGGCGGTAGGTGATGGTAGCCACCAGGGGGAGAAGAAGCGCGACGATCATGAGCCAGTCGACGCGACGACGGCGCCGAATGCGGACGGCTTCGCCGATCCAGACGGCGCCGAGGGAGAGGACGCCGAAGATGTGCGAGAGCAGGAGAAGCAAGGCGGAGGAAAAGACTGTCGCGATACAGATGATGCGAGAACTATTGTCGTCGTCGGCCTCTGCCCAGGCGACGACGAGGATGGCGGTGAGTCCGAGGAGGAGGCCGTAGGGGCGGGCTTCCGACGCGTATAGAAAATATGGATTCGACCAGAAGAGCAGAACACCTATGGCGGCGATGAGAGAGGAGGTGCGTCGACGAAGGAGGTGGAAGATGGCAAGACTTCCGGCCCAGTAGGCGACGAGAGCCGGCATTCGCGCCGCCCACGGATGATGGATGATGGCGAGCAACCAGCGGGCGAGGAAATAGTTGAGCGGCGGGTTGAGATCGATGTGAGTGATGGCCTCGGCCATACTTGCGACGGTGGACTGGCGAGCGATGTAGTAGGTGGAGAGCTCGTCGTACCAGAGGGGGCGGAGGGTGTAATTCCAGAGAAGCGCGACGTACCAGGCGGTGAGAAGCGAGAAAACTATGGCGGCGTGATCGTCAGCCCACTTCGCGATGCGTGCGGCGAAGAAGGCGAAACGGCTGGGGTGGGGGCTAACGCTTGCGCTCACGATCGGCGGGGATAATGCCGCGTCGGGTAGGAACGATGGCGTTGGTCGAGCCTTCGCCCTGCGAGCGATGAATGATTTCCTGCTGCATGTAGGTGACGAAGTCGGACATCTGCTTCTGCATGAGCTCCATGCGCTCGCGCATTTGCAGGATGATGGCGATGCCGGAGATGTTGACGCCGAGATCGCGCGCGAGCGAGAGGATGAACTCGAGGCGCTCGATATCACCGTCGGTGTAGAGGCGAGTGTTGCCCTCGGTGCGGGACGGCTTGAGGAGGCCTTCGCGCTCGTATAGGCGCAGGGTCTGGGGATGGATGTCGTACATCTCCGCGACGGTGGAGATCATGTACGCGCCCTGCTTGCGCTTCTTCGCCATGCTGGGGATAGCTTACAACACGAAGATTGTCATTGCGAGGAGCGGCTCGACGCGGCAATCCCCGTGGGGAGAGGGCTGATACTTCGTCGTAGGTTCTTCGGCTGCGCTCCGCGCAATGACAACGAAGGGCATCCGTGAGAGGGAGCCTTACGGGCGGCGGTGGGCGACTGAGGCTGCGCGGGGATTGCCACGTCGCTTCGCTCCTCGCAATCACAGGGGTTCGCTACGCTCCTCGCACAGACAGAGGTCGCTACGCTGCTCGCAATGACAACGTTAAAGGGACCCGCTAGGCGACGCGCTGCTCCTGCTCGGGCTGGACGAACCATCCGGTAGGCTTGAGGAGCAGCTTGATGCCATAGGCGATGAAGCCGCCGCAGATGACCAGCAGGCCAAAGAGCAGGGCGTTCATGCCGAGCACGGTTTCGCCCTGGCTGTGCTGCATGGCGAAGCCGAGCAGCGCCATGGGAGCAATGCTGAGCAGGATAACGCCGATGGTGCCGCCCGGGACCTTGTAGGGGCGCGGCATGTTGGGCGCCTTGATGCGGAGCACGATGAGGGCGAGGAACTCGAGCCCGAGGCTCGCGCCGTAGAGAAGGATATCGATGGTAACGAGGCGCTCGAAGCCGAGGCCGAGGCACATGGCCCAGGCAACGGCGCAGGCGACGATGGCGACCCAAGGCGCACGGGTGCGCGGCGTCATACGAGAGAAGACGCTGGGCATGAGGCCGTCTTGCGCCATGGCGAGTGGCAGGCGCGAGTAGCTGAGCACCAAAGCGTTGAACATGCCAAAGGCGCTCATCATGCCGCCAACCACGATGGCGATGCGAAGAGCCGGACCGCCGAGCATGCCGGCGATGTCGGCCCATGCGCCTTCGCCGAAAGCGTGCGGGCTGATGCCGGTGAGCCACATGGCTGCGAAGGGCAGCGAGTAGCTGACGGCAACAATGGTGACCGCGGCAGCCATGGCGCGCGGATAAGTCTTCTGCGGATGATGGACTTCGCCGGCCACGGTGGTGGCGTTGTCCCAGCCCATGTAGTTCCACATGCAGACGAGGATCCCGCCGATGATGCCGATGTCGGCCGAACCGCCGGCAGCGACGTGGGTGAACGCTCCATGCTTCACGCAGGCGAGCACCGCGATCGCCACGAAGGGAATGGAGAGCAGGACGAAGAGCCAAACGGATGTTGTTGCCACGACGCGAATGCCGGCAATGTTCATGGCCGCACAGGCCACCACGATCGCGAGCGCCACCAGGATTCCACGATGCCCAACCGCGAAGTACGGGAAGAGCTTGGTGAGATAGGTGACGAAGAGAGTGGGGTAGATGGCCATGTCGAAAATGCTGGCGACGAGCGAGAGCCAGGCTTCCTGAAATCCCCAAAGATTGCCCATGGCGCGGCGCACCCATGCGTAATAGCCGCCTTCCTCAGGCATAGCGCTGGCGAGCTCGCCAATCATGAGCGAGGTCGGAAGGCTCCAGAGGATGGGGGTGATCAGCAGGATGAGGATGCCGCGCGCGAAGCCGGAACCTCCAATGATGTCCTCGGTACCGTAGGTACCGCCGGAGACCATGAAGAACGTGGCAGCGACGAGCGGCCACAAGGTGAGCTTCTGCGATTTCGTCAACAATGTTGACGGGCGGGAAATCGGGGAGATCGCGGGGCGCTGCTCAAGCGTCGAGTTGGTCAATTCCGATGGCTGCCTCCTTGGCGAGATCGAAAATTCAGTTTCGGGATAAAAAGAATACCGTCAATTGGATGGCGCGTGGGCAAAAAATATGCAGGAGCTCGCATATTTTTTCAAAGCGGTGGGAGAGACGCGGGAGAGGGTATCAGGTAGGAACGCGGCATGCGAGGGATTCAGAGTTTGTTCTTGCGAGCGAAACATTGGCAGATGTTTCTGCTGGCAGGCTGCATATCGCTGGCCGCTCCGCTGAGTGTTTTTGTCGCGACGGTGCCGAAGACGCTTGTAGCAGCCATGGACACGCTCGCTTATGCGCTGCTCGCTGGATGGTATTGGTCGGTGGGAATGTTCCTTGGAGAGTTGTTACAGCCGAAATTCAAGGTGAACGTGCGGCTTTTCCTCGTCACGGTGATCTGGCCGTGCGTGTATACGCCGTTCTTTTTGTGGTACACCGCGAAGACAACGAGCATCATCGCAATCTTCCCGCTTCAAACTTTCGATGTCTTCTGCCTTTTTTACCAGGTTTATTTTCTTGCGCGGGGATTGGAGATGGCGGAGATGGACACGGTTCCCGTCTTTTCTCAATTTTGGGGCACGACAGTTTTGCTTTTCTTGTGGCCGATCGGAATCTGGTCGGTCCAGCCGCGCGTCAACAATCTTTACGGTCGCGCGCATTCCCATGCTGAGCCGGTGGTTCCTGCGCTCGGCTCTTCCTAAGGACAGAAAGCACAGAGGCATTTGTGAGAGGGAGCCTTACCGGCGGCGGTGGCGACTGAGGCGGTTCGGGGATTGCCGCGTCGCTTCGCTCCTCGCAATGACAAGGGGTGAGGCGGTGCTCGCGAGGACCGCGTGCTGCTCTGCTCGCAGTGATAGCTAAGAAGCTAGACCTCGCGCCAGAGGTCTTCGCGGGGATCTTCGGGGTTTAGTTTTTGGAGCTCGCGAAGAATTTCTTTCGAGCGCTCGTCGCTAACTTTGGGAACGACGAGTTTGACTTCGACGATTTCGTCGCCACGCTTGCTGGGATCGGCGGCGTTGGGGACGCCTTTTTCGCGGAGGCGGAGCTTCTGTCCGGAGTTGGTGCCGGGCGGAATTTTCAGCAGCGCACGGCCGTCAATGGTGGGCACCTCGATTTTTGCGCCGAGAGCAGCTTCGATCGCGGAGACCGGGACGGTGACGTGGATGTCGTCCCCCTCGCGATGGAAGACGGGATGGGAGCCAGTCTTGACGATGATGTAGAGATCGCCGGGAGGGCCGCCCATGACGCCGGCGTTGCCGCGTCCGGCGAGACGGATGCGCTGGCCGTCGCGGGTGCCGGGCTTGATCTTGAATTCCAGCGGCTCGGTGCGGGTGACCACGCCCTCACCGTGGCAGACCGGGCATTGCGAGCGTGCTTTGCCGGTGCCGTGGCAGGTAGGGCAGGTGACGTTGAACTTCATGGGGCCGCCGCCAGTTTCGATTTTGCCTTTGCCGTGACACTGCGGGCAGATGTGCGCGCTGCCGATCACGCCTTCGCCGTGACAGTTGTTGCAGACTTCGCGGCGCTGGATGTTGAGGCGGACGGTGGTGCCGCGGATGGCGTCCCAGAAGGAGACGTTGACGACGTGCTCGAGGTCGGTACCGGGCTGGGCTTGCGGACGTTCGGCGGTTGCGGCGCCTCGGCCTCCGCCACCGAAGAAGGAAGAGAAGATGTCGCGGAAGCCACCGGCACCCGCTGTGCCGCTGCTGCCCGCGCCTTCGGAGAAATCGAAGCCGCTGAAATCGAAGGGGACTTCCTGCGCGCCTCCGCCGGCGCTGCGCGGATCGTAGCCGCCAAAGCCTCCGGCTCCGGTGGCGCCTCCGCGGGCATAGGCCTCGGCGGCGGCGGGATCGATGTTGTCGGAATAGAAACCGAGCTGGTCGAAAATCTTGCGCTTCTTGGGATCGCTGAGAACTTCGTTGGCTTCGGAGATTTCCTTGAATTTCTCTTCGGCCTTTTTGTCCCCGGGATTCACGTCGGGGTGGAACTTGCGCGCGAGCTTGCGGTACGCCTTGCGGATCTCTTCCGTGGAGGCGGATTTTTTTACGCCGAGCGCGCCGTAATAATCTTTGGTCTGGGTGGCCATTGGTTAATTGATTTTACTGCTGTACTCAAAATTTAAAGGAAAAGGCGCAGCCGAAGCTGCGCCCAAATGTTGTCACCGCTCTAGCGCTCAATTCACTTTGGGCTTGTTCTCGGCGTCGGCTTCGGGCTCGATCTGCGCGATGAACATTGGGCCGTCGTCGTGCACGATCTTCATCCGCTCGAAGTCTTCGCCATCCCTTTCGAAGAGAGCGAAGCTGCCTTCGTTGGGTAAAAACGTTAATACGTAGTTCTGGCCTTTCACTTCGAAATTCATAAATTACCCCACATCTGGCGGCTTGCAGGGACTAAAGTCCCCGCAAGATTGTCGCCTAACGGCAGCGCTAAAGCGCTGCCCGGATACAAAGCTCACTTCTTTTCGTCCACGTCTACGTACTCGGCGTCGATTACGCCTTCGTCCTTTTTCGGTTCGGACTGGGGCTGTTCGGGGCCGGGTTGTGGGCCGGCGCCTGCACCCGGGGCTCCCGCCGCGGGGCTGGCCTGTTTGTACATAGCTTCGGCAAGTTTGTGCGAAGCCTGGGTCAGTCGCTCGCGAGCCGAGGACATCTGCTTGACGTCGTTGCCTTCGAGCGCTTTCTTGGCGTCCGCGAGGGCGTTTTCGACGTCGCCGCGTTCGCTGCCGCTGATCTTGTCGCCATTTTCTTTCAGCATCTTTTCGATCTGATAGACCATGCCGTCGAGCTGGTTGCGGGTTTCAACCTCTTCTTTCTTGGCCTTGTCTTCGGCGGCGTGCGACTCGGCTTCTTTCGCCATCCGCTCTACCTCTTCCTTGCTCAAACCCGAGGAGGAAGTGATGGTGATCTTCTGGTCCTTGCCGGTAGCGGTGTCCTTGGCGAGGACGTTGAGGATGCCGTTGGCGTCGATGTCGAACGTGACCTCGATTTGAGGCACGCCACGCGGCGCCGGTGGCAAGCCGGTCAGGTGGAACTTGCCAAGCGTACGGTTGCCGTTGGCCATTTCCCGCTCGCCCTGCATCACGTGGATCTCAACTGACGTCTGGTTATCGCTATAGGTCGAGAAGACCTCCGACTTTTTGGTCGGGATGGTGGTGTTGCGCGGGATCATGGTGTGCGCGATTCCGCCGGCCACTTCGATCTTCAGCGAGAGCGGGGTGACGTCGAGTAAGAGCAGGTCTTTGACCTCGCCCTTGAGCACGCCACCCTGGATGGCAGCGCCGACGGCGACGACTTCGTCCGGGTTGACGCCCTTGTGGGGCTCGCGACCAAAGAACTCCTTGACCACCTGCTGAATGCGCGGCATACGGGTCTGGCCGCCGACAAGAACGACTTCGTCGATCTTGCTGGCGTCGATGCCGGCGTCTTTCAACGCCTGGCGGCAAGGCTCGATAGAGCGGTCGATGAGATCGCGGACCATCTCTTCGAGCTTGGCGCGGGTGAGACGCTCGACCAGGTGCTTCGGTCCGCTGGCATCGGCGGTGATGAAGGGGAGATTAATCTCCGATTCCATCGTCGTGGAGAGCTCGATCTTGGCGCGCTCGGCCCCGTCACGGAGACGCTGGAGGGCCATTTCGTTGCCCTTGGAGCGAAGGTCAAGACCTTCCTTCTTCTTGAACTCGTCGATGAGCCAGTCAACGATGCGCTGGTCGATGTTGTCGCCGCCAAGGTGAGTATCACCATTGGTGGACTTCACTTCGATGACGCCTTCGCCGACCTCGAGGATCGAGATATCGAAAGTGCCGCCGCCGAAGTCGTACACGGCGATGGTTTCGTCCTTCTTCTTGTCGAGACCATAGGCGAGTGCGGCTGCCGTGGGCTCGTTGATGATGCGCTTTACGTCGAGACCGGCGATCTTGCCGGCGTCCTTGGTGGCCTGGCGCTGGGCGTCGTTAAAGTAGGCAGGCACAGTGATGACGGCTTCCGTCACCTGCTCACCGAGGTAGTCTTCGGCGGCCTTCTTCAACTTCTGAAGGATGTAGGCCGAGATCTGCGCCGGGGTGTATTCCTTGCCCTGCGCGAGCACGGCGACGTGGTCGCCGGACTGGACGACCTTGTAGGGCACCATCTTCATTTCTTCGTTGACTTCGTTGAAGCGGCGTCCCATGAAGCGCTTGATGGAGTAAACGGTGTTCTCGGGGTTGGTAATTGCCTGGCGCTTGGCGACCTGGCCGACCAACCGCTCACCGCTTTTCGCAAAACCGACGACCGATGGGGTGGTGCGTCCGCCTTCTTCGTTGGGAATTACCTTCGGCTCGCCGCCTTCCATGACGGCGACGACGGAGTTGGTGGTACCGAGGTCGATACCGATAATCTTTGCCATTGGAGTTGAAGCCTCCTGATAAAAGTGCAGAAACTCTTTGTATGGAACTGCTTAGGCCATCAACTCTGGCCTGACAACAGGGTCATTATCAGACTTGAGTGAGTTACTGTCAAGTTGTTAGATGAGGCGGGAGGGCGGACGGTTGCGGATTTTGCGACGAAATTAGGCCTTTGGTTTGTAGTGGATAGGAGCTTCTGGAATTGAGATTGTTTGCAAAGTTCTGACAAGAGTGCGACGAGACGATGACAACCTGGCACATTGTGCAGGACAAACTGGCGGCTCCGATGAGTGTGCCTGGACGAGAGAGAGCGTGGCCGTGGTCGGTGGCGGTGGTGTGTTTTGCGGCGACGTATCTGTGGCTCAAACTTTTTCGCTGGCGGGGAGTGCCGATCCTGCTTGGTGGCGACCAGGTCTTCTTTTGGAACTATGGACAGAGGGTCGCGCACGGGCAGGTGCCATACCGAGACTTCTTTCAAATCACGCCGCCGGGCGCGGACTACTTGTACGCAGGGTTGTTCAAGATGTTCGGCGAGAGGATGTGGGTGACGGATCTGGTCGTCCTACTGGCGGGAGTGGGACTGACCTTCCTCGTGTTCGAACTTTCGCGAGAGTTTGTGGCGAGCGCGGTGGCAGCTACGTTGGCATTGGGGTATCTCGCGACTGTTTATTCGCACGTTCTGAATGGGACGCATCACGTATTCAGCATGGTGTGTGTGGGCGCGGGGCTGTTGGCGCTGTTCCGGTTGAGAGGCGAGTGGCGGTACTTTGCGGGCGGATTACTTTTTGGAATGGCCGCGCTGTTTACCCAAACGCACGGCGTGTTTGCCGGGTTGGGAGTGTGCGCGGTGTTGTTGTGCGATGGGCCAGAGATGTGGAGACGGCGGCTGTCGAGAGTTGGATGGCTGGTGCTTGGGATGGCTTCGGTGGTGGTTGCTGCGGAGATGGCGCTGGCACGGAAGGTGGGATGGCATGAACTGTGGACATTGCAAGTGGTCATTCCGAGGATCGTCTCAGGAAGCAGGTTGAACAAGGTTTCGATGTTCTCGTCTGGACCCGACAGTGAGAGCCCGTTGCGCTACGCCTACTTGATCGGGATGTATGCCGCGGCACCGGCGGTGTATGCGATCGCGTCGGTGCGACTGTTGCGAAAGAAACCAGGCGACCGCGCGGCGTGGATGGTGGTCGCGGTGGGAGGGCTGCTGCTGGTGGAGGTGCTGATTGCACCCAACCCGATGAGGGTATTCACGACCTATTTTCCCGTATTCGTGGCGCTGGCTTTTTTGATCCATGGATGGGGGCGCGGAGTGGTGGTGGCGAAGGTCGCGCTGGTGTTGTTGAGTGTGATCGCGGGGCGATCCATGTGGATTACACAACGTGCGGCGATGCAAGAGGTGGCGACGCCGGCTGGGCGGGTGGCTGCACCGACCGAAGCGGCTGCGGAGAAAGTCGTGTGGCTGGAAGAGCACCGAGGAGAACAAGACAGGGTGTTTGAGGCCGCGTATCCGGGGGTATACCTGACGCTGCACACGCTGGATCCGCTATATGCAGAAAACGTGATGCCGTATCGAATAACGCCGCCGCAGATTGCGGACAGAGCGAGGGAGGAGTTGCAAGAGCGCGGCGTGCGATACGTGGTGTGGAATGAGGCGCTGGAGGCTGATCCGGAGCCGGAAGGACGACGGGCGTTCGAGAATTTCCGCGAGTATGTGATGGCGAACTACCGAACCGTGGCTGTTCTGGCGAATGGGGAGCGAATCTTGGAACGGAAGAGTGACCTCAGCGCTACGAAGTAGGCGTTTGCCATCCTTGCTTTGCCGAGGCACACTTCTGGCGTGCCTGAACTTCCTGACATATCGGCTTACTTGGCTGCGATCGAGAGACGTGTGGTCGGGCAGACGCTCGACCGGATTCGGATCCAGAGTCCCTTTTTGCTCCGTACAGCGGATCCGCCGATCACGGCAGCCGAAGGAAAAAGAGTGGTCGGGCTGCGACGGGGGGGGAAGCGGATTGTATTCGCGCTCGACGACGATTTGTTCCTGGTGCTGCACCTGATGATTGCGGGACGGCTGCACTGGAAGGACGCGAATATAAAGCTGGCAGGACGGAACAATTTGGCGTCGTTCGATTTTGGTACGGGATCGCTGGTGCTGACGGAAGCCGGTGCGAAGCGGAGAGCGTCTTTGCACTTGGTGCACGGAGACGAGGCGCTGCGAGCGCTGGATCCGGGAGGGATTGATCCGCTCGGAGCAGCGCTCGAGGAGTTTCGGAGCGCGCTAACGGCGGAGAACCGGACATTGAAGCGGGCGTTGACCGACCCGCGGTTCCTGAGCGGAATTGGGAATGCGTATTCGGACGAGATTTTGTGGGCCGCGCAGGCTTCGCCGATTGCGCAGACACACAAGCTGAAGCCGGAGGAGTGGGAGCGATTGTATTCCGCGACTCTGAAGACGCTGCGTGAGTGGACGGACAGGCTGGTGGCGGAGGCGGAGAAGAAATTTCCGGAGAAGGTGACGGCGTTTCGTCCGGAGATGGCGGTGCATGGACGGTATGGGGAGGCTTGTCCGCGGTGTGGAGAGAAGGTGCTGCGGATTCGATACGCGGACAATGAGACGAACTATTGCGCGAAGTGCCAGACCGGAGGAAAGGTGCTGGCGGACCGAAGCTTGTCGCGACTGCTGGGGAAGGATTGGCCGCGGACGCTGGATGAATTAGAGGCGCTGAAGCGGAAGTAGCCCGAACTGGTACGATTTCCACGAATATCCTTGGAGGAATACATGCGGCATTTCGCATGGCTAGTGGTACTCGCGCTGAGTGCGGCCGCGGGTGCGCAGGAAGCGGACCCTGAGATTGCGCGGTATGTGGGTTCGATCAAGGCGATTGATAATCACGCGCACGTGATTGCGGTGGATCCGGCGGACAAAGGGTTCGATCAATTGCGTTGCGAGATGCTGCCGGACGGCGGGATGGCGCCGGCGAGCTGGCGCTACAACGCTGACTGGATGCACGCGATCCAGACGCTGTATGGATTTACGCCGAAAGATGACAGCGACGCCGAGATGAAGCGGGTGGACGAAGCGCGTGCAGCCGCGATGAAGCAGCACGGGGACCAAAGCTGGGTCCTCGACCAAGCGGGGATTGCGACGGTGCTGGCCAATCGCACGGCAATGACCGCGGAAATGAAAGCGCCGCGCGTGCGATGGGTTCCCTACGAAGACTCGCTGCTGTTTCCGCTCGACAACTCGGCGGGCAAGGCGGTGAATCCCGATCGCAAGGCGCTGTTCGAGATGGCGGAGCAAATGGGTGCGACCTATCTGCAGCAAAGCGGGGTAAAGACGCTGCCGGCGACGCTTGACGGCTATGTGAAGCAGGTAGTGATTGCGACCCTGGAGCGGCAGAAAGAGGCAGGCGCTGTGGCGGTGAAGTTCGAGGTGGCATATTTGCGTGCGCTGGATTTCGCGGAGGTGAATCCGTACCAGGCGCAGCAGGGGTATGCGAAGTATGTGAACGGCGGCGTGCCGCAAGCGGTGGAATATAAGGCGGTGCAGGACTACCTGTTCAAGCAGATTGCACTCGAGGCTGGGCGACTGGGGATGGCGGTGCACATTCACACCGGCAGCGGGTGCGGGTCGTACTTTAATGATCCGGGGTCGGATGCGACGCTGCTGTCGGCGATGCTGAATGATCCTGATCTACGCAAGACAAACTTCGTCGTGCTGCACGGGAATTGGACGCAGGAGCGCAAGGTGATTGGGCTGATCCTGAAGCCTAATGTGTACGTAGATACTTCGGTGATCGAGTACTACCTGACGCCGCAAGACCTGGCGGGCATTCTGAAAATGTGGCTGGAGCAGATGCCGGAGCACGTGCTGTTCGGAACGGATGCGTCACCGGGCTCGCCGGGGCAGAGCTGGCCGGAGACGACGTTGTGGGGTACGGCGAAATTTCGGAAGGCATTGTCCCTGGCGTTGACGGAGATGGTGAAAGAGGGGAGCGTAACCAAAGCGCGCGCAAAAGAGATTGCCGAGAGCGTGATGCGGGGGAATGCGGCGGAACTGTATTCGCTGCGGTAGATACGGGACTATTTCGGCGGCGAGTTGGATTTGCTATGGAACACGGCGTTCCAGGACTTCCGCAAGGCATGACCCGTAGCGTCGGCGGCTTTTTGAAGACTTTTGGTGGCGTGGGTGTCTGCGGTGTCGAGCGCTGCCGAAGTGTCTTGCGCACCGCTGGTAGCTGAGCCCAATACGGTGTCGCTCACCTGAATGGTGCCGCGGAGTGTGTTGCGGCCACGGACGGTAATGACGGAACCT
>DASYAU010000163.1:0-29162 GCA_036501185.1 Candidatus Korobacter sp.
CTGCCTGGCGTGCCACAGCGATGCGTCGCTGACGAAGGACGACAACGGGAAGCAAGTCAGCCTGCATGTGGATGAAGGCAAGTTCAAGGCGTCGATCCACAGCGCGTTCAATTGCGTCGATTGCCACACGGAAATCAAGGATGCGCCGCACGATCCGGCGACGACCAAGCCGCAGTGCGCGACGTGCCACGGCGACGAGCAGACGAAATATGATCACGGGCTGCATGCCAAGGCGATCAAGGCGGGCGATGGAAAAGCTGCGCAATGCCAGGACTGCCATGGAAGCGTCCACGAATTATTGCCGGCGAGCGATCCGGGATCACGGGTAAACCGTCACAACATCCCGGCGACTTGCGGGACCTGTCACAACAACAAGACAACGATGCAGAGCGCGGGATTGAGCACCGCGCCATTTAGTTCTTATGAAGACAGCGTTCACGGCAAGGCAGTGAACGCGGGATCGCAGACGGCGGCGGTTTGCACGGACTGCCACGGGGAGCACGACATCCTGACGGCGCGCGATTCGGCGTCGCCAATCAACAAGTTCAATGTTCCGCAGACCTGCGCGAAGTGCCACGGCAAAGAGAGCCAGCAGTACACGGCGAGCATCCACGGGAAAGCGATTGCGCGAGGGGTTTCGCAGGCGCCGGTATGCACGGACTGCCACGGCATCCATGCAATCAAGAAACCGAGCGATCCGAACTCGACAGTATCGGCGGCGAACATTTCCAACGTGACGTGCGCAAACTGCCACGAGGGCGTGAAGCTCTCGAATGAGTTTGGTATCCCGACGCGGCGTGAGACGACCTACCTGGCGAGCTATCACGGGATGGCGAGCAAGATGGGATCGACTATCGCGGCAAATTGCGCGAGTTGCCATACGGCGCACAATATCCTGCCGTCAAGCGATCCGGCTTCGTCGATCAACCATGCCAACCTGGCGAAGACGTGCGGCCAATGCCATCCGGGGGCAAACGACAATTTCATTAAGGGCAAAGTGCACCTCGATGCGCAGCAGGCCGGCGCCAACGACATTGCCACCAAGATCATTGGACTGGTGCAGAAGTTCTACCTGTGGATGATCGTGTTCACGATCGGCGGGATGCTGCTGCACAACCTCATCATCTTCCGGCGCAAGCTGGAGGACAGCCGCAAAGGATCGGCGCGAATTTTGTTCCGCATGTCGAAGCCGCAGCGAGCGCAACACTTCATACTCCTCGCTAGCTTCTTCGTACTGGTGTTCACGGGCTTCGCGCTGAAGTTCCCGAACTCCTTCGTGGCCATGCTGCTGGGCAATAGCGAGAAGTTCCGCAGCGTGGTCCATCGCGTTGCGGGATGCGTGCTGATCCTGGTGGGCGCGTACCACGTGATTTATGCGGCGTTCACCGCGGAAGGGCGCCAGTTGGTGAAGGACTTCCTGCCGGAGTGGAAGGACATTACCGACACGCGCGACACGGTTTTGTACTACCTGGGATTCATTGACAGGAAGCCGCAATACAAGCGATTCAACTACGCCGAGAAGATGGAGTACTGGGCGCTGGTGTGGGGCACGATCGTGATGGCCTCAACCGGTGTAATGGCGTGGTTCAAGGTGGGCGTGGGGACGGTGGTGCCGCGGTGGATAGTGGATGTAGCGCTGACGATCCACTTCTACGAAGCGATCCTGGCCACCCTGGCAATTTTGGTATGGCACTTCTACATGGTCATTTATGACCCAGAGGCATATCCCATGAATTGGGCATGGCTCGATGGGCGTATGAGCATTGAACATTACCAACATGAACATCCGTTGGATACAGAGGCGCTAGCGAAAGCGCCCGGATCCGAGGAAGGCGCCGAGTCCGAAGAGAAGGAAGAAGAGAGCGTCGCGGCACATGACTGAAGTTGTTAGTTGATGAAATTCGCCTCACCGGCAGTGTTTGCGCACTGCCGGTAAGTTTTGGAAGTGGGGCCTTTGCAGCATTTTGAAGGAGAGCGATATGCCGGATGGCACCGGAAGCGAGACGAAGCGAAAGCTCGTGCGGAACACGATCAGCCTGCTGGGGATGGCGCTGGCGATTGTGGCGGCCGCAAATATTTTGTTTTTATTCTTGATCGATGTGATGGCCACGCACCCGAACGCGTACGTCGGGATTTTGGCGTACATGATCATGCCGGGGATCCTGGTGTTCGGCCTGGCGCTGATTCCAGCCGGCATGTTATGGGAGCGCCGGAGACGCGGGCAGATATCATTGCCGACGCTGGACTTGAACAGTCCCCAACAGCGCAGCTCGGTGGCGTTCGTACTGTCGTTTGTGGTGGTGTTCCTGATGTTGAGCGCGGTCGGAAGCTATCGCGCGTATGAGTTCACCGACTCGGTGCAATTCTGCGGAGAGCTGTGCCACACGGTGATGCATCCGGAGTACACGGCATACCAGCAATCGCCACATGCGCGAGTGGCGTGCGTGGAGTGCCACGTGGGCTCAGGCGCGTCGTGGTACGTGAAGTCGAAGATGAGCGGATTGCGGCAGGTGTATGCGGCGACGTTCAACCGGTTTCCGCGGCCGATTCCATCGCCGGTAGCGAATTTGCGTCCGGCGGCGCAGACGTGCGAGCAGTGCCACTGGCCGAAGAAGTTCTGGGGCGCGCAGTTGAAGACGATTAACCACTTTGGCTACGACGAGAAGAACACGCCACGCGTCATCAACCTGCTGGTAAAGACCGGTGGCGGCGACGCGAACAACGGGATGGCGACCGGAATCCACTGGCACATGAATATTGCGAACCACATTTCATACATCTCGGACGAGAAGCGGCAGACGATTTCGTATGTGAAGGCGGTGAGCCAGAAGACCGGGGAAGTGACCGAGTACTACGCGAAGGACAATGCCCCGAGCGCCGGTGCCGTGGCGAAGACGCAGCAACGCAACATGGATTGCATCGATTGCCACAACCGGCCGTCGCATATTTACGTTCCGCCGGACCGATCGGTGGATAACGCGATGGTGGCCGGCAGGATCGATGCTTCGCTGCCCTTCGTCAAGACCCAGGCGGTCACAATCCTGACGAAGGAATACAAGAGCACCGATGACGCGGTGAAGACGATCGCCACGGACTTCCCCAAGTATTACGCGACAACCTATCCGCAGATTGCGCAGCAGAAGGCAACGCAGATCCAGGATGCGACGGCGGAGTTGCAGCGGATTTTCAAGAACACGATCTTCCCGGAGATGAAGGTTGATTGGAAGGTGCATCCCAACAACATCGGACACCTGTATTACAACGGGTGCTTCCGCTGCCACGATGGCAACCACGTGAGCAAGACAGGCAAAGTCATCAGCAAGGACTGCACGATTTGCCACACGGTGCTCTCGCAGAGCGAGAACGGCATCGAGACGGTTGGGTCACTGGCGGGAACGGCGTTCAAGCATCCGGTGGACATCGGAGACTTGACGCAGGTGAACTGCTCCGATTGCCACACGGGCGGCGCGCAGTAAAACGAAACAATTTGCTGTTCAGGAGGAGGGACTCAGCGATGAGTCCCTTTTGCTTTGTGCCAAAGGGTGGCGCAAATGCCGTAGGCAATTAGTTGCCAGAGAAAACAAGAAATGCATGCGATGACGAAGGTGAGGAAAAATTCGTTGTGCTTGGTCATGCTGTGCGGCACGCCGATGATTTGATGAGCGCGCATATCGCCGCCCACAAAAGAAACGACGGGCACGAAGATGAAGAACGCGACTTTCAGCAGTAGCGGGATGTGTGGATTCACGGGGTGATCGGGCGGGGTGCGGTGATACCAAACGATCAGCGCGATGAAAAGAATAAACAGCCCGGCAAGTGTGCTGAGGCCTTGGAGAACAGCGTAGCCCTGTTGTACCCGGTGGTGGTGAAAGGTGATCTCGCTACGGAGAAAAGCTATGTGGCGCCATGGCCAGGTGTAGTCGTGGGTGAAGTCGTCCCAGATGCGATGAGTGGCGAGGCCGATGCAGAGCGCGGAAAGGAGCAGAACCCAGTCGCGCACCGAGTGTGGATAGGGATCGTGTTCGGGGTGAAAACGGCGTTGAAAGCCGTCGGGGAGAAGGTCGATGATCGGATCTTTGATGAACAGATGGAAGAGGAAATAGACGAGGAGAGTGAAGGGAAGTGCGTAGGTGACGATCCAGGGAAAGTAGTGCCACTCGCGGTCGTTGAAGTGCATGCGCAGGAAATATTCGAAGTCAGGGCCGAAGCTGCCGATGACGAGCGCGGACCAGGGAAGCCGGGTGCGACGGAAGGGCAGCACGGCGGCGGCATGAGAGACGGTAAAGGGCATTGGGATGATTATGCCGGAAAGGGCGAAGACCCGGGGATATGACCCGAAGGTAGTAATTGTGACTTGTGTCACAGAGCAATGTGCGGTGATTCCCTATCTTGGGAGCGTCCGAAGAAGACCCGCACGAGCGGGCAAGGAGCTGGAATGCAACCAACAGGAGCAAGCAAGAAGGAATACACACCGCGGTTGATCTTCTGGGAAGTGACGAACGGCTGTAACTTGCGTTGCGTTCACTGCCGGGCGACCGCGCAGGAGCTGGCGTCTCCGAAGGACCTTTCGACGCCCCGCGCGCTGGACATCATTTCGCAGATCGCCGATTTCTGTAGCCCGATCCTGGTACTGAGCGGCGGTGAACCGCTGTATCGTCCTGACATTTTTCAACTGGCGCGGTTTGCGACGGAGAAGGGCATCCGCGTAGCGCTGGCCACCAACGGCACACTGGTGACGAAGGAAATCGCTCGCAAGATCGTGGACAGCGGCGTGCGACGCGTTTCCATCAGCCTGGACGGCGCAGATTCGACCACGCATGACACGTTTCGCGGGATTCCGGGTGCGTTTGAAGCGGCGATTTACGGCATGAAGAATTTGAAAGAGCTGGGGATGTCGGTGCAGATCAATACGACCATCGCCCGGCACAACGCCAGCCAACTTCCTGCGGTGCTCGATCTCTCGCGCGAGTTGGGCGCGGATGCGCTGCACACATTCCTGCTAGTGCCGGTGGGATGCGGCGTGGACATTGCGGAGTCGCAGATGGTGCCTCCCGATGAATACGAGCGGATGCTGAATTGGTTTTACGACCAGAGCCTGCTGGGCGGGATTGAGTTGAAGGCAACATGCGCGCCGCATTACTACCGGGTGGCGCGGCAGAGAAAAGTTGCGGACCGCAAAGCGGCGGCGGCGATGTCGCGCGAGGCAGAAGGCGCGCCGAATGTGATTGGTCCGGCGGACATGATCATGCCGGGGGGCACGGGCGTTGTGATCCGGCCGAGCGTGCATCCGGCACATGCGGCCGCGAGTGGACATCCGGGTGGGCATCCCGGAGAGATGTCGGCAATGACGAAGGGCTGCCTGGCGGGAACGGGGGTTTGCTTCATCTCGCACGAAGGCGAAGTTTTCCCCTGCGGATATTTGCCAGCGATTGCAGGCGACCTACGCACCACGCCGTTTTCGGAGATCTGGAACCACGCGAAGGTGTTTAACGATTTGCGCGACGACGACAAGCTGGAAGGCAAGTGCGGGTGCTGCGAGTTCCGGCACGTGTGCATGGGATGCCGGGCGCGCGCGTATGCGGCCACGGGGAACTACATGGCGGAAGAACCTTTCTGCGTGTACGAGCCGAAGACGCTGACCAGCATCGCGGTGGAGAAATAGCCATGGCGGAAATGGTTTCGACACTGCAAGAAATTTCCGCGGCGCGACGCAAGGCGCTGGTGGTGCCGCGTGAACATGGGGCATGGGGAATGCTGCTGGTGCCGCTCGCCTCTGGGGCAGCGGTGGGATTCTTGCGCGGGAACAACGTTGCAAGTTTCGTGTTGTTGCTGGTGACGGCGTTGGGACTGTTCTGGCTGCGGACGCCGGCGGAGAGCCTGATGGGCACTTCTCCGACGCGGGCGCAGACAATTCCGGAGCGGTGGCTGGCGGCAAAATTTGTGCTGCTGCTGGCGACAGTTTCCGCCGTCGCGCTCACGGCATTGTTATGGGGCGGACGGAACCTGGTCGTGCTGGTGATTGGCGGCGTGGCGCTGGCGGCGTTCGGCCTGCAAGTGCTGGCGCGATCGATCTCGCGGCACTATCGCATGGCGGCGCAGATGATCGGCGCGGCAGGGCTGAGTGCGACCGCTCCGGCGGCATACTACGTCGTGACGGGACACTTTGACCAGACGGCTGCGGGATTGTGGCTGGCGAACTGGATTTTTGCGGGGGACCAGATCCACTACGTCCAAATGACCCTGCACCACTCGAAAGTGCGGGGATTTGTGGAGCGGCTCTCGCGTGGGCTGGGATTTTTCTTCGGCCAGGCCATGATGTTCGGCGCGGTGTTTGGCGCGTGCACGGCAGGCGTGCTGCCGAAGTTCGTGATCCTGGCGTTCCTGCCGGTGGTACTGCGGGGCGCATGGTTCTTCTTCAAGAAGCCGGCACCGTTGGCGCTGGTGCGGCTCGGTGTTTCTGAGTTAATGCATTCGATCTCTTTCGGACTCCTGTTGTTTGTGTCATTTGCTTGGAAAGGGTGGGCTTAACGGAAGCCATCCTCGGCCTCAACCTTTCTGTTTTTGGGCGTCGGAACTTCGATGCCCTTTTTTCTTGGTTGCAAGATGTTGAAACACCAAGGGCACCAACGTGATCTGGAATTGGCATTGTGAAAGCTGATCCTAACGGCTTTCGCCAGCGTCTAATAAGCGTAGAATTTAGCTGTCTTCGAGGTAGGGCCTGCGGTTTCGCTGGTGGCCTCGCACGATGTGGTCTCCCGCGACTGTGGCGCTCGCTACCCGGGAGGTATCCGTGACTCACCGTTTCTCTTCTCTCCTGCGCTCATTCCTGCTAAGCGTTGCGTTAATTGGATTGCCCGTTTTTGCCGTGGCCCAGCATGGGGGCGGCCATGGAGGTGGCGGAGGCTTCCACGGTGGAGGCGGCGGGGGCTTCCATGGCGGCGGAGGATCGTTCCATGGTGGAAGCTCGTTTCGCGGAGGTGGTGGCAGTTTCCGGGGTGGCGGGAGTTTCCGGGGTGGCAATGCTTTCCGTGGCGGATCCCGTGGTGCATTTCTCGGAGGTCGCGGTGGCTGGGGACGGGGCTACGGCCGTGGCTACGGCCGAGGCTGGGGACATGGCGGCTGGGGCTGGGGCGGCGGTTGGGGTTATCCCGGCTGGGGCTGGGGACTCGGCATTGGCTGGGGTTGGGACCCGTACTGGTATGGATATCCGGGCTACTACGGATACGCGCCGTACTATTCGCCGTATTACAACTACGCTCCGTATAACAACTACTACGACGACAACGGCGACGATTCCTACGACGAGCAGCCGCAGGACCAAGGTCCGCCGCCGCGACAGTATCAGAATCGTCCGAATATGAACCAGGCGCAGAACCGGTATTACCAGGACCGTCCGGATTCGAACCAGCAGCAGGACGAGTACTACCAGGATCAACAGCAAGATGACGATTCGCAGCAGGGTCCGGCCAACGTTGGAGCGGAGCCAATTCGTCCGATGCCGCGGGTGGCGATGGATCCGAAGCTGACGACGATGCGTCCGGCGGTGCGGAACGTGGTGCTGGCGTTGCGGGCAATGCCGCCACAAGCGCGCGAACGCGAGATTGCGTCAGGCAAGTACGACGGCATTTCGCAGCACGAGTGGAGAACGGTGCGGGCTTCGCTGAATGTGAGTGCTGGTGGGGCTGCGGCGCGATAGAAAATCTTTAAACAGGAAGGGCACGAAGGTTTTCAGGGCACGATGCTTGCATCGTGCCCTGAACTTTTGCGATCGCTGTTTACTCGCTGACGAGAGACGGAACTTCATTGTGCTCCGTTTCCAGTTGCACGCGAGGTTCAGCCGGCGCGCGCGGGCGTTCCTGGGACTCCGACTCGAGGGCGAGTAAGAGTCCCTGGAACTCGGCCATGGTTTCAGCCCAGTGGGCTTCCGCAAAGGCACGGGCATCGCACTCTTCGGCCGCGGGAAAGAAGCGGCGATAGAGTTCTAGCTTCTGTGCTTCGCAGGCTTCGCCCAGGTACACCTTGTAATCGATACGGCCGGGGCGAAGCAGCGCGGCGTCCAGCACGCTGATGTCGTTGGTGGTCATGACATACAGCACGTTGTCGGGCGCGCTGAATCCATCGAGCACGTTGAGCAGGCCGGAGAGGCTGACGCCCAGCTTGTCGATGTTGCGCTGGACGTCGGAACTCTCCGTCTTTTCGGCGCGCTTTGGTTCGCGATCTGCTGGTGACGGACGACGCGAAGCCGCGTTCATGCAATCGATATCTTCGAAGAGGATGAGCGAGCCCCGGGGGACCCAGTTCATCGCGTTCTTCAAAGTGCGATCGTTCATTTCCGACAAGTTGACCATGTAGATCGACATGCCGAAGTGCGCGCCCAGCGCGGAGACGAGCGATGTTTTGCCCGTGCCCGGCGGTCCGTAGAGCAGGTAGCCGCGGTGATAGGGAACTCCGATCCGGCGGTAGCGCTCACGCGATGTGCGGAAGCGCTGGACGTCGGCAATGAGATGCTCCTTCTCCCCGGGCTTCAGCACCACGGACTCGAGACGACGCGGCGAGTACGCCGCCACGGTATCCCAACCCTCGTCGTAGAGGTACAGGTAGGAAGCGTTATCGCGCTTCCGATGGCACGCTACGACTTCTGCCACGAACTTGCGCAAGGTTTGCGGATCGCGGCCCACGGTTTCAATGGTCAGCGATTCGGTGCGGCGCTGCGCGTATCCCTTGGTGTCTTCGGAGCGGTAGTACCAGATCCAATACGGACGCCGACCGCGCCAGAAGAAGTGGCTTCCGGGCGCAGGCACCAGGGCGACTCCGGCGCCACGCAAGGTGGTGTCGATGTCGAGACGGCGCACGCGCTTCAGGAACTTTTGTTCCAGGAACCATTCCTTCACCCAGTGGAAAGCCGGGTCATCGTCCTTCACGGTGAGAGTGAGGGTGGTCTGGCGAACGATCCAATGCCAGGCGTACGACGGCAACGAGCGCAGAAATACGCCCACGCCGCCCAGCACCATGAGCAGCAATCCGCCCGAGGCAAACTGGTTCTGGCCGTTCAGAATGTGTTTTAAAAACTCAAACATAAAACGCACTTTTCTAACCCGGACGTGGCCGGGAGTCGGACCGTTGAGAATGCGCAACGAGAGCACGCAGAGGCATGCGCGTGTGAAGACACACGTGCGGCGTGAAGTCGTTAGCAGGATTTAACGGGAGTGCGGCGAGTCCGGTCTAGAAGGGCCGGAGAGACGCCGCGAACCGAAGCCAAGTTGCTGGCTTGAGCTGCCCGTGTCGCTTGTTGATGTTGAGAACAGCCATGCGGCGTCCCTTCCTAAAGAGTCTGTTTGAAGATGCCACGGAATTGCGGAATTCGCAAGAGGGAAGAGCGACGCCTCTTTCCTGAGTCGATGGTGAAGCCGTGGCAACGGCAACGGCGCTTATTCATAGCGCAAGGCGACAATAGGGTCGATGCGGGTAGCGCGGAGCGCGGGTATGCAGCAGGCCGTGACCGACACCACGATGAGCACCAGTGCTACAGTGACGAAGGTGAGCGGATCGTGCGCGCTTACTCCGAACAACTGGTGGCTCATGAAGCGAGTGAGGACGAAAGAAAGAACGGTTCCAACCAGCACTCCGATCAGCGCCATTTTCGAGCCCTGACTGAGCACGAGTTGGAGCACGTCGCTGCGGCGTGCTCCGAGAGCCATGCGCACGCCAATCTCCTGCGTCTGCTGACTCACCAAGTAAGAAATGACGCCGTAAATTCCTACGCAGGAGAGCGCCAGGGCGAGGGCGGCGAAAATACCCAACAGGATCATGGTGAGCCGTCGCGCAGCGAAGGAGTGGGAAATCACATCGCTCATGGTCTGGACGTTGTAGATGGCCTCGCCGGGAGCGTAGGTGGCGACGGAGTGATGAACCGAGTCCATGATTGCGGCGGGATCGCCATGTACGCGGAGCACGACGGCCACGGCGGTCGAGACCATCGGCACGAGCTTTGGAGGCAGCTGCAAGAACGAGTAGTAGAACTGCGCTTCGATGGCGGATGGAGAATCGGCGTCGAGACCCCATTGACGGACATGGTCAACCACACCGACGATTTCGGCGCTCACGCCGAAGATCGCGAAATGAATGTGTTTGCCGATGGGATCCTGGTTCGGAAAGTATCTTTGAGCGAAAACGTTATCGATCACGATCACCACGGGGGTGTTCTCGTTGTCCTGTGGAGAGAGGAAACGTCCACGCTCGAGGGTGATGCCCATCGCCTTCTGAAAGCCCGGTTCCGCGAGCGTGAACAGCGATTGATTCATGGCATTCAAGTCGCTGGGCTTGGGCTGACCCTCAATCCAGAACGCTTCGGTGGACGGATGGATCATGGGACGCGAGCCGAGGGTCAAGGAGACCGCCTCGACGCCTGGAATATCGCGCATGCGCTGATCGAAGTCGCGCATCAGCGCGCGGGATTGCGCTGATGTAGTGGAGGGCGTAGCCGGCAGGGTGACGCTGAAGGTTACGGCATGACTGGGATTAAAGCCGGGATTGACGCGCCAGAGCGCGGCCAGCGTGCGCACCATAAGGCCGGCGCCGACCAGAAGGACGAGCGCCATGGCAACTTCGGCGGCCACGAAAATTCCCTGGAGGCGGTGACGGCCACCACTGGTTCCGCGGCCACCCTCTTTGAGGGTCGTCAGCAAATTGGTGCGCGAAGCTTTGAATGCGGGGGCGAGTCCAAAGATGATTCCCGCGAAAAGCGAGACGGCCAGAGTGAATAGGAGAACCCGCGAATCGAGAGAGATTTCGCCCGTGCGCGGCAGAGTGGCCGGCAGCATGCCGAGCAGGGCCTTGGTTCCCAGGAAAGCGATGAGGAGGCCGAGTGCTCCTCCGAGGCCGGCGAGCAAAATGCTTTCCGTGAGGAGCTGGCGGATCATGCGCATCCGGCTGGCGCCGAGGGCGGCGCGCACGGTGAATTCGCGCGAGCGACTGATGGAGCGCGCGAGCAGCAGGTTCGCAACATTGGCACACGCTATAAGGAGCAAGAAACCCACCGCGCAGGAGAGTGCAATTAGAAATGGCTGCACTGACCCGGTAAGGTCCTCTTTCATGGGAACGACGGCGGCGTCGATGCCCTTGTCGGCGTCGGGATATGAGGCCGCGAGGTTTTGCGCAATCGTTTCGAGATCTGCCTCGGCTTGTTGCGCACTTACGCCGGGTTTGAGGCGGCCGATCATCCCGGAGGTGAAGACCGCGTGGCGGTCACGAAGCACCGGTTCAGTCCATTGGCCCACCGGTGTATATAGATCCGGATTCTGCTCGTTAAAAACAAATTCCTGCGGGGTCACGCCGATGATGGTGTACAGGACACCGCTGAGGTCGATTGTTTTTCCAATAATGTCCGGGGAAGCACCGAACGTGTGCTTCCAAAAACCTCCGCTGAGGATGGCGACGGGAGCCGCCCCGAGTTGATCGTCATCGGCGCGAAAATCGCGGCCCAGGATCGGCTTTACTCCGAGCGTCGCGAGGAAGGCGGACGAGATCATGTAGCCGTTGACGCGATGTGCTTCGCCCGTGCCCGTGAGGTTGAAGTCTTCGTGATGAAACAGGGCCATCGACGAAAGCGAATGATTATTGCGCTGCCAGTCGAGGAAGTTCGGGTACGCGATGGAGCCCCGGTCGAAACCGGGCGCTCGTCCGTAAACCGTGACGAGTTGTTCGGAGTGAGGATAAGGAAGTGGATTCAGCAGGACGCCGTTGATGACCGAGAACAGCGAGGTGTTGGCACCGATACCGAGGCCCAGGGTGACGATCGCAATCACGGTAAAGGAAGGCGACTTCATCAACATGCGGAATGCGTAGCGAATGTCCTGCAGAAGAGCCGTCATGATGGCCTCGAAAACGTGGGCAGAGGGAACGTTTATCACAGTTTCGCGGTGAGCTTGCGAGGCGAGATGTGGGGACGACGAAATTTGTGGGATGAAGCTTCGATGAATATGTGATCGGGGGGAAAGACAAAGCCTTTCATCACGAAGGACACGAAGGGCACGAAGGTTTTTGTGTCTTTATCTATCTGGAGTCGCTATGGCCGGATCGCGATGTTGTCGATGGCTTCGAGGAAACGCGACGCCTCGGTCATATCTTTCGCGGTGAAAACGATGGTGTTGCCGTCCGTGCGCTGTGTCTGCGGGAAATAGGACACGACTTCAGCTTCAATGGCGTCGTGGAAGCGGACTTCCATTTTCACCGGTTGGGATACCCGATAAGGCTTGAGTTCGGCGCGGCGTTGGATGGCTTTCGTTACTCCCGCTCGGATGAGAGCTTGCGCTTTCTGCGGCGCCATCATTTTGGCAGCGTGGTAACCGATGGCCTGCTTCACGGCGACGGTTTCAATGTTTCCAAACAAATTACGCGACTGTTCTCCGATCACCTGGTCTCCAGAGACGAACACCACCGGGACGCCGAAATCGCCGGCAATGGCGGCGTTGAAGCCTGCTTCTGGTTCATCGGTGCCGTTGAGCTTAACTGCCATCGATCCCGTAAACGTGTGCGCAAGCACCGCGCCGGGCGTGCCTTCCGCGGCGTGATAGCCGATGAAGACCACGGCGGCGAAGGAGTTGTCGATGCCTTCCATCATGCCGAGGGGACGCGGCCACGCGCGGATGAGCTCGGCGCGTTTGTCGAGCAGGGCGATGTCGATGTTCTGCGCGTCGCCGTGCGAGTCGGCGACGACGACTTCCGTGGCGCCCGCGTCGTACGCGCCTTCTACGGCCGCATTTACTTCCTGCGTCATGAGGTTGCGGAACTCTTCGTATTCGCGGGCTTTGGCATTGGCCTGCACGTCCCAGGTGCTGACGCCGGCCACGCCTTCCATATCGGCGGAGATGAAAATCTTCAGCGGCTTGGACTGCGCGAAGGATGTGGAGCAGACGAAGGCGACGACGAGGGCGAACACTTGCTTCATCGAGACTCCTGATGGGCGAGGCATCGAACTCCAGTCCCGCCTCCCTATGAGGGGTTCTGGAATTCTGTTGACGGTATGCGCCATGGTTCAATACCTTGCAACAACCGCATGGATTCTACCAAAGCATCTGTGGCCACAACCGCAGCGATCGCGACGGGCGCTCCGCAAAATGCCACGCTGGTGCGCGGCATGTCGCTGTGGGACGCCGTGCTGTTGCTGGTGGGCGGGATCATTGGTTCGGGATTGTTCCTCACTTCGAGCGACGTCGCCGCTTCCACGCACACACCGTTGCTCTTCATGCTGGCGTGGGTGTTCGGCGGCGCGGTCTCCATTCTGGCGTGCTTCGCGTTTGCGGAACTAGGCAGCATGTATCCGGAGGCGGGCGGCGTGTACACCTACCTGCGCGAAGCCTACGGCGACTTTCCGGCCTTTCTTTATGGGTGGATGATTTTTTCCGTGAACAACACCGGCAGCCTCGCCGCGATCGCCGCCGGTTTTGCCGCGTACGCGGGCGCCATCGTCCCGGGACTGCACGCTGGGAAAGCCGTGTTCTCGCTCGGCGCGTGGACGGTGAACGTTGGTCAGCTTGTTGCAATGGCGGCGATCGCCTTCCTGACTTTCATTAATGTTGTTGGGTTGCGGCCGGCGGTCATTCTGCAAAACCTAGCTACGTGGGCAAAATTCGCCGCGATCGGCGGCTTCCTGGTGCTCGGCTTTTTATTTGGCCACGGCCACTGGGGAAATTTCGCGCAACCGATTCCCGGCGCGGTGAGCCCGCGCGTCTTGATGAGCGGCTTTGGTGTGGCGCTGATCGCAGTGTTCTGGGTGTACGACGGATGGGTGTACATCACGTGGGCGGCGGGTGAGATCAAGGAGCCGCAGAAGAATGTGCCGCGGTCGCTGCTCTACGGCATTGGGATCGTGACGGCGATCGTGATCGCGATCAACGTGCTGTACCTCTATGCGATGCCGATGAACACGATGCAGAGTCAGCCGACGGTAGGCGAGACGGCGGCACGCATGCTGTTCTTTCCGCGTGCGGGGCAATATCTCGGAGCGCTCGTGGCGATTGCGTGCTTCGGCGCGGCGGCCAGTTGCACCCTGAGCGGCGCGCGCGTGTACTACGCCATGGCGCAGGACGGCATCTTCTTCAAAAAGATCGCCGAAGTTCATCCCAAATGGCGTACCCCGGCCTTCAGCTTGATCGTCCAGGGCTTCTGGTCCTGCGCCCTGGTGCTTTCTGGGCGCTACGATCAGCTCTTTACTTACGTCATGTTTATGGGTGTGATTTCGTATCTCGCTGGAGCGGCTTCCGTTTTTATTCTTCGCCGAACCAAACCCGATATGCCTCGCCCGTACAAATGCCCCGGCTATCCATGGGTGCCGCTGGCGTATTGCCTCATCTGCGGCGCATGGGCTTTGAACGCGTTGTGGTCGAAGCCGGTAGAATCGCTGGCAGGCGTTGGAATCACACTGATCGGCGCGCCGGCATACTTGTATTGGCATCACGCGAAAAAACAGCGCGCAAACATTGGCGCATGACGTTTTGTCGGCACGTTCGTCTACTTACAATTCTTCACGTTGTGAACGAAACTTTTAAGCGAAGCTGGGTTTAACGTTCACGACGTATGTTCCTGCTCGGTATTGATCTGTGCTGAGCGAAACCCACGTGTACGAGCTCGATTTCCCGAAGGAGTATCGCTCGATGAAGCAGCTTGGTTACTTTGCGTCAGTCCTTTCCCTGGTTTTCATGGCGGCATGCGGTGGCGGAGGTGGTCCCGCGAACCCCGGCACTCCCAACGCTAACTTTTCGAATGCGACCTTCAAGGGCAATTACGTGTTCACGATGGAAGGTCAATGCGTGAATGCATGCTCGACGGGCTACACGATTACCTCGGCAGGCGTGATGGTTGCCGATGGGAACGGCAACATAACCGGCGGCGAATGGGACCTTAATGTCGGCGGGGTAGAGAACGAGTTGACGCTCACCGGCACGTACGGCGTGAATGCCGATGGAACAGCCACGGCGACATTGAATGCCGGCGGCGGTGCTGCCAGCTACGTGATGATGCTGACCGGCACGAATGGCGGCTACATTGTAAGCAACGACACTACATGGGCGCTTTCGGGCGTGATGCAGAAACAATCGAGCGTAGTGCAGCCGAGCGGGAACCTGGTGTTCCGCGGCGCAGGACAAGGGCCGGCGGGACTGTCGTACGCGATTGCGGGCGCGGTGAACCTCGGCACTGGCGCAGTGACCGCCGATATGAACAACAACGGATCGTTCATTTCGCTGGGTGGCGGACTAGCGACGATCACCAATCCTTTTGACGCGAACGGTCGAGGAGTGGTGACCATCGCGAGCACCGGCACACTGCCGGGGATGAGCTTCGTGGTGTACGCCGTGGATGCAAACTCGGCGGAGATTGTATCGACTGACAATTTCTCGATGCAGGGACGCGCGGAGCTCTCAGGAGGTGCGCTTACGAGCGGCAGCATTCTTTCCGGCAAGTTCGCATTCCTGAGCGCGGGGTACCCGGTAGAAGCGGTTTCCGCGACCACTGATGTGGGCTCGACAGAAGGTGGAATCTTTACGGGCGACGGCGCGGGAAGCATTACGGGCGGCACGATTGATGCGGTGTACGACAGCACGGCACTGCCGGGTTCGTCGCTCACGGCCAGCGGAACGGTTTCAACCGCGGGCGGTGTGACGCGCGACACAATCGTGACTTCGACCGGATCGGCGACGCTGCCGATGAAGACTGCGTCGATTTGGTTTGTGAACGCCAATCGCGCGTTCTTCGTGACGACGGGGTCGGGACGCGCCGAGGCAGGCACGATGCAGTCGCAGAGCGGCGGCCCGTTCAGCGACAACGCGACGTTTGGCTTCTACCAGACGGGATGGGGCATTACGTCAAGTGGCCCGGTTGGATTGACCAGCACAACTTTGTTTGCGAATTCGGGAGGAACGGTTGGAGGCTACACGCAGAGCCTGAACCTGGGCTTCTCCGGCCCGAATGTGACGACGGGTAACGGCACGCTGTCGTTCGATACCGCAACCGGAACACTAGGGTCGCTGACGCTGAACAAGACAGCGATTGGCGGCGAGGACATGCGGATCTACCAGTATTCGTCGACGCAAGCGTTCATCATGGAAGTGGATCCCACGGTAATCACTTCCGGCACCATGACCTTGCAGACTCCGCAGTAAAGCGTTTTGAAAAAAGAAAGGGCGGCCGATGAGGGCCGCCTTTTTGATTTCACGGTGAATCAGAGAGCCGGCGTGTCGAAGACGTGCTTGGCTTCGTCGCCTTGGAAAATGAGTTCAGTGATGACGCTTTGGTTCTTGGAATTGAGCTGATAATGACGCTCGCTATGCACAGCCTTGCCAGTTAAGGCGACGAGATTGCATTTGACCTTAACGTCGGCGATCTTCGAACCGTTGGTCTTGTGGAAGATCATGTAGTGCTCGGTGCCCTGCATCTGGTGCTCAATGGTGTAGGTGCCGGCGGGGAGTTCCGAGTTCACGAGAACCATGGGTTTGTCGAGTGTGATCTTCTGGTGCTCTGCGAACTTCGGCATGTCGCCGGCGAATGCAACGGCGCTAACAAGGACGATGACGGACAGCAAAACAACCAGGATCGATGATTTCTTCATACTAGATATCTCCGAAGTCTGGGTCCTCGATTGCTCAGTAACTTCCAGGCCTGAACCCAAACGATCCAGTGTAGCCACGTTGGCGTGGTATATAAGTGAGGGACGTCACCAGGGGTGGTGACGTCGCATCTTATCCTGTTGATTTTTATGAAGAAGAAAGTCGGCAGCGCGCTGGTGGTGGTCCTGTTGCTGGGGATGGTGCTGCCGGTATTGGGCGGAAACGCGGCAAGCGTGCACGCCTGCTGCCTGGCGGGCGGAGCACATCACTGCAGCGAGAGCGCGCCGGCGGGCGACGAAACTGTGGTGATAAGCGTTTGCCCGCATCGTGGCGCGCAAGCGGTTATCGCCAGCATGGCAGCGATATCGAGTTCGCAGGTGTCGCAGAAACTTAAAGCTTCTTCTCCCGTTCTCCTTCTAAAGGTCGACGTCGTTCGCGTCGCGCTGGTCAGCTCGGCTGACGGCCGCGCGCCTCCTGCCTCTCGCTCCTGATTGTTCGTATCGATCCCAGAAAACGAATAGCTCTCGACAGGAGAACGAATGTTCCTGCAGCGATGTTTGGTGGGGATGCTTTGCATCCTTGCTGCGACTGGCATGTATGCGTCGGTAACGGGCGCGGTGCGCGGGGTTGTGCACGATCCGCAGCATCGTCCGCTGGCGGGCGCCGAAGTTGTGCTGAAGGCCGAGGGATCGCAGTACGAGCAACAGACGACGACGAACGACGCCGGCGAGTTCGCGTTCGCGGCGGTGCAACTGGGCGAATACGAAGTCACGGTGACGTTCGACAGCTTTCATCCGGTGACGCAGAAAGTGATCCTGACCTCGAATGGCGCGCCGACGATGCACTTTGCACTGGCAATCGCCGTGAAGAACCAGAGCGTGACCGTGAGTGATACCGCCGAAGGGGCGGAGCCGGAAGCAGCGGACACCGTGGTGCTCAACCGCACGCAAATTGCGGAGACGCCCGGAGCCACGCGGACGAACTCGCTCGCGATGATCACCGATGAAGTGCCGGGTGCCTATATCGTGCACGATCAATTGCATGTGCGCGGCGGTCACCAGGTGAGTTGGCTGATCGACGGCATTCCCGTACCGAATACGAATATCGCCAGCAATGTTGGGCCGCAGTTCGATCCCAAAGATATCGATACGCTCGAGGTGCAGCGCGGCGGTTACTCGGCGGAATATGGCGATCGCGCCTATGGCGTGTTCAACGCGGTAACGCGTAGTGGATTTGAACGCGACCGTGAGGGCGAAGTCGTGCTCAACTACGGCAGCTTCAACCAGACGAACAGCCAGGTCAGTGCGGGCGATCACACTCAAACCTTCGCTTGGTACGCCAGCGTGAGCGGTAACCGCACCGACGCTGGGCTGGAGGCGCCGACGCCATCGATATTGCACGACATGAATGATGGGCAGAGCGGGTTCGCGTCGCTGATATGGAACCGCGGCAGCAGCGACCAGGTGCGCGTCGTAGGGTCGGCGCGCGATGATTTCTACCAGGTGCCGAACGATCCGGGGCAGCAACAGGCGGGGGTCGCCGATTCCGATCGCGAGCACGATGCGTTCGTGAATGCCGCGTGGGTGCATACTTCGTCGCCGAATCTGGTTTTCACGGTGGCCCCTTTCTATCACCTGAACCATGCTGCCTACGATGGCCATGGCGATGTGATTTTGCCGACGCAGGACCGGACGTCACAGTACGAAGGCGTGGTGGCGATGGCGAACTGGTCGCACAGCAACAACTCGCTGCACGTGGGAACCCAGGTGTTTGGCGATCATGAAAACCAGTTCTTCGGATTGGTGCAGGCCGGAAGTTCGCTGACGCAGCGAGTGCGCGATTTGGGTGCGGTGGAGGCGGTGTTTGCCGAGGACCAGTATCGTCCGTGGACGTGGCTGGAGGTGGATGGCGGAGTGCGCTTCACGCATTTCGACGGCGACCTGAGCGAGTCGGCGGGCGATCCTCGCGTCGGAGCGAAGATCACGATCCCGAAGATCAAGTGGGTGCTGCACGGATTCTATGGACGCTACTATCAGCCACCGCCGCTGGAGACCGTAGGCGGGCCGATTCTCAACTTGGCCGCACAACAGGGGTTCGGGTTCCTGCCGCTCAAAGGCGAGCGCGATGAGCAACGCGAGTTTGGTCTCGCGATCCCGCTGCGCGGATGGATTGCAGACATCACCAACTTCCAGACGCATGCGCGCAACTTCTTCGACCACGACGTGCTGGGGAATTCGAACATCTTTTTTCCGCTGACAATTGATCGCGCGCGAATTCACGGGACCGAGGTGACGGTGAAGTCTCCCCGCGTCTGGAACCGGGCGCAGTGGCACCTGGCATTTTCGCGGCAGTGGGCGGAGGGCGTGGGTGGAGTCACCGGCGGGCTCACGGATTTCTCGCCGCCGCAGGTTGGATACTTTTATCTCGACCATGATCAGCGGACGACGATATCGACGGGAGTGAATGTGACGTTGCCGTGGCGGAGTTGGGTGTCGGCCAACTTTGCGTACGGCTCGGGCTTCGTGGATGGCGACGGGCCGCAGCACCTCGGGTCGAACAACACGGTGGACCTGGCGCTGTCGAAATCGTTGGGCGAGCGCTGGACGCTGGGATTGACGATGGTGAATGTGGCCGACCATCGCTTCCTCATCGACAACAGCAACACTTTTGGCGGCACGCATTGGTCGGACCCGCGACAAGTGATGGGAGAAGTAAAGTATCGGTTTAAGTTCTGAGGCTGACAATATGACGGCAGAGGAGTTGAAAAAACTGCTAAATCTGAAGCCGCTATCGATGGAGGGCGGCTATTTTTCGGAAACGTACCGCGCGGCGGAGATGATTCCGGCGGGAACGATTGGCGAACGATATGACGGGCCGCGGCGGGTGAGCACCGCGATCTATTACCTGTTGGAGCCGGGCGAGTTTTCCGAGATGCATCGGGTGAAGTCGGACGAGATCTTCCACTTCTATTACGGCGATGCGGTGGAGATGTTGCAACTGTGGCCGGATGGATCGGTGAAGATGGTTTTGATCGGCAAGGATTTCGCCCGCGGCATGCGGCCGCAGGTGGTGGTACCGCGCGGGGTGTGGCAGGGATGCCGGCTCATCGCTGGAGGAAAAGTGGCGTTGATGGGCTGTACGGTGAGCCCGGGATTTGAGTACGCGGATTACGAGAGCGGGATGAGGGAAGAGCTGGTCGCGCAGTATCCGGCAGCCGGGGAAATGATCAGCCAGTTGACGCGGATGTGAAGGTGCGATCCCCCAAAATGTTGCCCGCCGCCCGCGCGGCGGGCCATTCACATTCCGACGCTATGCCAACCCAATCAGCAGGCACGCAGTCGCCACGACGAGAAGTGCGACGCGCCAGCGATGCAGCCAGTCCCAGCGGGCGTGCTCGAGCACCACGGACGACGCCGGTGCCCCGTTAGCGCTCGCGATGCGGTTGTTGATCGGCACGAGCATCGTGATCGAGTAGAGGATGGACGAGGCCCAGAGCCCGGCGGCGGTGACCATCCACCATCTCGCGTCGGTCCCGAAGCGCAGATATCCCTCGGCTGCGATGAGCGCAAAAGCGCTTGCATACCAGATCGGCATGGCGCGACCCATCGCTTTGGCGAGCGCGGGCATGGCGCGAAGCCAGGTGGCTTCGTCGAGCGCGTCGAGCGCGGGGTTGAGAATGAAGGCCACGGTGAACTCCGTTCCGGTCATGGCAACGGCGCAAAGAACAGTCAGAATGTCGAGAATCCGCATTGCTTTTCACCTCTCGAAACACTATGCTCCGAAGTACTGACAGAAATCAATGTACTGACAACTTTGTCAGTAGTAAGGTTGCGTGATGGCAGTTTCCAAAAAAGAAGTTTCGCCGTGCCCGATCGATGCGTGTCTTTCCGTGATTGACGGCCGCTGGAAGGGAACGATCCTGTGGCGCCTGATGGACGGGCCGAAGCGGACCAGTGAATTGCGGCGGTCCATCCCGGAGATGACGGAGCGAATGTTGATCCGGCATTTGCAGGAGTTGGTGCGGGACGGCATCATCGTGCGCCGTGCGGAGCGAACAATCCCGCCTTGCGTCCATTATTCGATCTCGAAATATGGCGAGACAATGATCCCGGTTTTAGAACGGATGTGCGCCTGGGGGCGCATTCACCTGGCGGGCGGGGTGCGCAAATCGACGCGCTAATCGCCTACGTCAGTTCCACCAAAATCGGTGTGTGGTCCGACGGCTTCTCCAGCTTTCGTGGATCGGTGTCGATGCGGCACGATGCGAGGCGCGGCGCGAGCGACGGCGACAGCAGCAGGTGGTCAATGCGGATACCGCGGTTGCCTTGGAAGGCGTTGCGAAAGTAATCCCAGAAGGTGAACTGGCCGGCTTCGTTGGGGTGCAGTGAGCGGAATGCGTCGGTGTAGCCCATTTGCAGCAGGGCGCGATATCGGTCGCGGGCTTCGGGCTGGAAGAGGGCATCGCGCATCCAGGATTCGGGCTTGTGGCAGTCGATGTCTTCGGGGATAACATTGAAGTCGCCGCCGATCAAAGTGGGGATACCGTCGTCGATCCACGCGCGCATGACGGTAATTAGGCGGTCGAGCCACATCAACTTGTAAGTGAACTTCTCGCTGCCAAGGGGATTGCCGTTGGGCGCGTAGATGTCGACGATGCGCAGGCCAGAGATGCGGGTCTCGAGAAAGCGAGCGTGGGAGTCGGCTTCGTCGCCGCGCAGGGCAGTGGCCACGGTTTCGATTGGCGTGCGCGAGAGGATGGCGACGCCGTTGTAAGTCTTCTGCGTGACCGCCGACGCCTCGTAGCCGAGCGCGGAAAAGGTTTCGGCAGGGAACTCGAGGCCTTTGAGTTCCTGGAGCAAAAGGACATCAGGTTTCACCGTCGTAAGCCAGTTGGTGACGATGGGGATACGGGCGCGGATGGAGTTGACGTTCCAGGAGGCGATAAGCACTTGGATAGGTCCCTCCCGATGATAGAGGTCGAAGGCGCGGGGGACAATCTCCGCGACCACCTCAAGGCTCAAGTTGCCCTACCGCAGTCGAGTGGTGGCTACATCGTGCTCGCGACGATGATTCTCACGTTCTTTCAGTGGTACGCGATTGCGCGAACTTTCAGTTGGCTCGCGTGGCGACGTCGGCGGGCGCGCGAGCCGGTAGCGCCGGGTTCCTCCTAACCCCTTTGCTTTACGGCAATTCCGCCGCTGTGTTACCTTAGTAGAGACGTGAATCGAAAACGTTAGAGAATAGAGCAGGAGTCACCAGTTTCAGTGTTAGCCCGAGAGCATAAAACCAACATCATCGAGCAGTACAAGACGCATGCGAACGACACGGGGAGTCCTGAGGTCCAGATTGCGATTTTGAGCACGCGGATTAGCGAGCTCACGGACCATTTCAAGACGCACCAAAAGGACCATGCCTCGCGCCGCGGTCTTCTAATGATGGTCAGCAAGCGTCGTAGCTTGTTGGATTATCTGAAGAAGTACGATACCGAGCGCTACAAATCCGTGATTCAGAAACTCGGCATCCGTAAATAAAAGCTTGCCAGCTGCTGATCCGCTTTTTGCGAAACTATAGACCCGCTCCGTGTACCCGTGTGTCACGAGCGGGCGTCGTTATTGGGCAAATCACTGCCACCCGTTCCATGCCCGCGGAATCCTCTTTCGCCTGGCGTGCGGTTGCTCCTGAGAAGAGAGAAGAATACGAATGAAACCTGAACCGAAAGTAGCCACGGTAGAACTCGCCGGAGGCAAATCCCTTTCCTTTGAGACTGGAAAATTAGCCAAGCAGGCCCATGGGTCTGCGATTGTGCGCAGCGGAGAGAGTGTTGTGCTCGCCACGGCCTGTGCCAATCCCGATCCGCGAGAGGGAATCGACTTTTTCCCGCTGACTGTGGACTACCGTGAATACACCTACGCCGGTGGACGTTTCCCCGGCGGCTTTATCAAGCGCGAAGGGCGCCCAAGTGAAAAAGAAATTCTGACCAGCCGGCAGATCGACCGGCCGATCCGTCCGCTGTTCCCGGAAGGCTTCCGTTGCGAGACACAAGTCATCGCCATGGTGCTGTCGGCGGACTCGCAGAACGATCCCGATGTTTGCGGTATCAACGGGGCGTCGGCTGCGCTGGCTGTCAGCGATATTCCGTTCAACGGTCCGATCGGCGCAGTGCGCGTCGGCCTGGTTGACGGACAGAACATTGTCAATCCCACGTACGACGAGAAGCGAGCGTCGAAGCTGAACATCATGGTCGTCGGCACCGCCGAGGGCATCGTGATGATCGAGTCGGGCGCGCAGGAAGCGACTGAAGAAGAAGTCGTCAGCGCCATCGAGTTCGGCCACGGCGAAATCAAGAAGATCTGTGCGCTGATCAGCAAACTGGCGAAGGAAGTCGGCAAGCCGAAGCGCGAAGTGAAGCCGGTGGAGCACGACGAGGCGTATGCCAAGGAACTTCGCTCGAAAGTGGGCGACGAGCTGGCTGACGCGCTGAATACGGAGAAGTATCCGAAGAGCGAGAGCTACGCCAAGGTCAAGGAAATCAAGTCCAAGCTGAAGGAAGCCATTCCGGCCGATGACGAAGCCGGGCTGAAGAAGCTCAGCAAATATTACGAATTGCTGCGCGAAGATATTTTCCGCCAACAGGTGACGAAACAGAAGCGTAGACCCGATGGTCGCGCGTTCGACCAGATCCGCCAGATTTGGATTGAAGTGGATGTTCTGCCCCGCACCCACGGGTCGGCGATCTTCACCCGCGGCGAAACGCAGGCACTCGTAACGACGACGCTGGGCACGAGCGATGACATGCAGCGCATGGAAGGCTTCGAAGGCGAGGCCAAGAAGCGCTTCATGCTGCATTACAACTTCCCTCCCTTCTCGGTTGGCGAAGTGGCGTTCCTGCGCGGCGCAGGCCGTCGCGAGATCGGTCACGGAGCACTGGCGGAGCGCGCGTTGAGCGCGGTTCTTCCCAGCGAAGACAAGTGGCCGTATGCGATGCGCGTCGTTTCCGACATTCTCGAGTCGAACGGATCGTCGTCGATGGCGTCGATTTGCGGCGGCTCGCTGAGCCTGATGGATGCAGGCGTTCCGTTGAAGGCGCCGGTTGCAGGCATTGCAATGGGCTTGGTGAAGGAAGGCGATGAATACGCCATCCTCACCGACATTGCCGGTGCGGAAGACCATTACGGCGATATGGATTTCAAAGTCGCCGGAACCGAGCAGGGAATTACTGCCCTGCAAATGGACATCAAGATTGGCGGCATCACGGCGCAGATCATGCGCGAAGCGCTGGAACAGGCGCGGCGCGGCCGGTTGTTCATCCTCGGAAAAATGAACGAGGTGATCAACACAGGGCGCACCGAGCTCAGCGAATTTGCACCGCGCTTCTATACCTTGCACATCCCGACGGACAAGATTCGCGACCTGATCGGACCGGGTGGCAAGGTGATCCGCGGGATCGTGGAAGCGACCGGCGTGAAGATCGATGTGGAAGACAGCGGCAAGGTGAACGTGGCGTCGAGCGACCAGGAAGCGGCCAAGAAGGCGCTGAAGATGATCGGCGACATCACGGCCACGGCCGAGGTCGGCAAGACATATCTCGGAACTGTGACCCGGCTGGCGGAGTTTGGCGCGTTCGTCGAAATCATCCCCGGCACCGATGGATTGCTGCACATCAGTGAAGTCGCGGAGCATCGCATTAAGGATGTGAAGGACGAACTGCACGAAGGCGACCAGGTCCTGGTGAAGGTGCTGGCCGTCGACGGCAACCGCATTAAGCTCTCGCGCAAGGCGGTGCTGAAAGAACAGCGCGCCAAGATGGCAGCCGAGGGTGGCGGCGAAGGCGGCAGCGTCAGCAGCACCGTGCCGGAGATGGAACACAGCGAGCACGGAGCCCCGGGCGGCGTGACCTTCGAAGGCGGTTATGAAGGTGGGCCGGAAGAAGAAAGCGATGAGCCGAACTTCAACCGTGAAGACGCGGTCGGCGCACATGGTGCACCGGAGCGTGCTCCGCGTGGCCCGGATCGCGGTGGCGATCGTGGCGGCAGCGGACGTCCCCACGGCGGAGGAGGCGGCGGTGGCCGGAATCGGCGTGGCGGACGCGGCGGCGGTGGTGGTGGTGGGCGCGGTGGCCACGGTGGTCATGGGGGCCACGGCGGCGGAAGAGGCCGCGGGTAAAGCGTAAGTAGAGAAGTGAGAAGCCACGCGATGAGCGTGGCTTTTACTTTGTGCGAGGTATTCCCCAGTTGACATTGTACTAATAAACTAGTACATTCTCTCGCATGGCAGTTGCAGCCAATTCGAAGAAGCCTTTCAGCTTTCGTCTCGATCAGCACAGTGGCGTTCCCGCGTACCGGCAAATCATCGACCAGGTATTGGGCGGGATGGCGACGGGTGCTTTGGGGCCGGGGCAGCAGTTGCCGACAGTGAGACAGTTGGCTGTAGATTTGGCGATCAATCCGAACACGGTGGTGCGGGCATATCGCGAGTTGGAGATTCGCGGGGTCCTCGATACGCAGCAGGGATCCGGAACATTCATTACCGAGAAGAAGTTAGAGCGCGACGAGGTGGAGCGGCGTCGTGCCTTGAACCAGATCGTGACGGAATTCGTAGCGCGCGCTGGTGCGGCCGGGTTTACGGTCGCAGAACTGATGGAGCAGATCCATGATCTACAAATCGATTCTGAAAAGAAGCGGCGATAGCAGCAAAGCCGACATGCCGACCGTGAAGTTCAACGGACCGGCAATCACGTTGTTCGTCATTTTCTTCATGGGTGGCCTCGGGGCTGGCTTGCGTTGGCGGAATCCGGCGCCAATTGTTGCGGGCGCCATTGTCGGCGGACTTTTCCTGTTCGGCATCAAGATTGCAGACCAGTGGGAGAAGGTCGCTGTGCTGCGACTGGGCAGATACGCGGGGCTGCGCGGGCCGGGGATGTTTTTCATCATTCCGATCATCGAGCGCACCAGCATGTACGTGGACCAGCGGGTGCGGGTGGCGAGCGTGACCGCCGAATCGACGCTGACCCGTGACACTGTGCCGGTGAATGTAGATGCGATCGTTTTCTGGCTGGTGTGGAACGCGGAGAAGTCGATCCTCGAAGTCGAAGACTTTATCCAGGCGATCACGATGAGCGCGCAGACGGCGCTGCGGGAATCGATTGGGCGACATGAGTTGGCGCAGATGATCACCGAGCGCGAAACCATGGGCAAGGAACTGCAGCGCATTCTGGACGAAAAGACAAACCCGTGGGGCATCACCGTGCAGTCGGTCGAGGTCCGCGATGTGAAGATCCCGCAGGCGCTGGAAGATGCGATGTCGCGTCAGGCGCAGGCTGAGCGGGAACGCCAAGCGCGCAACATCCTCGGACTAGCGGAGGCGGAAATCGCCGAGAACTTCAATAAGGCATCGCAGACGTACCACAACAACCCCACGGCGCTGCATCTGCGCGCGATGAACATGCTGTATGAGGCGATCAAGGAACGCGGATCGATGGTGATCGTGCCGTCGTCGGCGGTAGAGACGATGGGGCTGGGCGGGACGCTGGCGACGGCGGCGCTGAACGGAGCCAAACCATAAAAGTTGAAGTCTGCGAAATCGTGAGCCTGCTTTCGGGCAGGCTTTTTGATTGTGGGAAAGGTGGTTGGCGCATATCATGCCGCCACCGCAAAAGTTCAGCTTATCTGTTCGGCCCGTTTCACAGAACCTCTGGAGGGAGTTTATGAAAAAGCTCGCATTGTGGGCTCTGGTGTTAGGTGTCTCCGCGTTCGGCTACGGGCAGGGAGGCGATCAGCCGCACGTATCCAAGACGGCGACTTTAAAGTTGATGACGTTGCCGGTAGTGCCGGCTTGCGCGGAATTCACTTCGGTTGAGGGTGATCCGATGAAGGGGGGCGCAACTATTTTCTTCAAGACGAAGACCGGTTGCGAGATTCCCTGGCACTGGCACACGGCAAGTGAACGCCTGATTATGGTCTCGGGAAAAGCGAAGCTGGAGATGAAAGATCATCCCGCTGAGACTTTCACCGCGGGAGATTATGCGCTGCTTACCAGCAAAGGCATCCATCAATTTACGTGCCTGAGCTCTTGTGTGTTTTACGACATCACCGATGCCGCATTCGACATCCACTACGTTAAGGCGGACGGTACCGAGATCCCCGCGGAAGAAGCATTGAAAGCGGCGAATAAGCCAAAAGCGCCGGCGAAGAAAGCGGCCGCAGCCCCGAAAGGATAGTGGCTCTGGGATGCTCGAAGCGGCGCGCGATGCGCCGCTTTTTCATTGTAGGGAAGACGAAAAGGGCGGCGTGCGAAACGTAAAGGGACGGCGAATTGAGCGGGAGTTCGTGGAATTGCTGGCAACGAATCTTTACGCGTACCGTCTAACCCTGCGACTGAGAGGTGCTGGGCCGCGCAGCGGGTCAGGAAGCCTTAGCTCTTGCGGTTGCGGGCGATGGCTTCGCGGGCCTCGCGGTCGGCGGTGCGGCGGCGTTCAGTTTCGCGCTTGTCCCAAAACTGTTTGCCCTTGGCAAGAGCAAGTTCGATTTTCACCCGCCCGTTTTTGAAGTACATACGGGTGGGAATGAGGGTGTGGCCTTTTTGCTGCGACTGCACCAGCAGCTTGAGCAACTCCTTTTTCTTGACGAGGAGTTTGCGAGTGCGCAGAGGCTCGTGATTGTTGTAGCTGGCGGCGTCGTATGGACCGATGTGAGCGTTGATGAGCCAGAGCTCATTGTCTTTCACCAGGCCATATGAGTCCTTGAGGTTGGCGCGGCCGTCGCGGATGGATTTCACCTCGGATCCGCGCAAAGCGACACCGGCTTCCACGCGGTCGAGCAGGAAGTAATTGTGCGAGGCGGCTCGGTTGACCGAGGCATCGCGTTCCCCGGAAGCGACAGGATCGCGCTTCTTCGTGGAGGGCTTGGGGCTCGGCTTGGGGGTACGCGGTGTCATGAAACTTTAATGCCTTCACCCGGAACGGGAGAAGGCTGGCACCTGTATGCTAGCACAAAGAAAAGGCTTAGCTCAGGTCGAGCGGCTTGGATGGTATACTGACAAATCTTCGGGCGCGCTCCGGTCGCGGGCTCGACTATGGGGCCGAGGACGTAACCCGTTGCAGGTAGACGCACCTAAAGGATTGTGATGAAACGGCTCAAACGCGTAGCAGTGCTGCTACTAGCGGTAACCATGGCAGCGCTTCCCGCCTTCGCCGATAAGGCAAGCACCCTCTACAACCAAGGACGCGACGCTGAAGCCCGACAGGACTACGAGACCGCCTACGCGGATTATGCCGAAGCTTACAAGCTGAAACCGAGCAACGTGCGTTATCGCGCGTCGGCGGAGCGCGGCAAATTCCTGGCGGCCGCGGCACACGTGCACCGCGGCCAGATCTTGCGGGACTCCGGTAAGTTGCAGGATGCTTTAACAGAGTTCCAAAAGGCAGCCGCCATCGATCCATCGAGCTTTATCGCGACCCAGGAAGTGAAGCGGACGCAGGAGTTGATTCAACAGGCGGAGCATCCGCTGCCGCAGTCTCTGAACAATTCGAGCGACGTGCTGACGCGGCGCATAGAGCAGGCCGCCGGCCCGGTCGACCTGGCGCCGATTTCCAATACGCCAATCACCATGCGCCTCAGCAACGATTCCAAGGTGGCGTATGAAACCATTTGCAAGATGGCGGGCATCAACGTGCTTTTCGATCCCGACTACACCGCTCGCCCGATCACGATCCAGCTGAATGCCGTGACTTTGCAGGATGCGCTGGAAATTGTTGCCCTGGAATCGAAAACTTTTTGGCGTCCGGTAACACCGAACACGATCTTTGTAGCGGCCGACACCCCGTCGAAGCGAAAAGAGCTTGAACAAAATGTAGTCCGCACTTTTTATCTTTCCAATCTTTCGCAGCCGACGGAGTTGCAGGACCTGGTCAATACCATTCGTACGATCGTGGAAGTAAACCGCGTGCAACAGCTGCCCACGCAGGGCGCGGTGGTAGTGCGTGGCACGCCCGACCAGGTTGCGCTAGTACAGAAGCTGATTGACGACATCGACAAGGCGCGGCCGGAAGTGGTGGTGGAAATCGCGGTACTGCAGGTTTCGAAGACGAAAATGCGGAACCTGGGCATCACGCCGCCGTCAAGCGTCTCGGCCACGTTACAGGACAACCTGAACAGTACGACCAACAACAACAATAATAATAACAACAACAATACGAACCTAAATAACCTCACCGGCCAAACTACTCCCACCAGCAACACCGGGTCGGTGAACCTGAACAGCTTGGCGCACCTCAACGCTACGAACTTCGAGCTGAACATACCGTCGGTGACCGCGAACTTGCTATTCAGCGATGCGGATTCGAAGTTGATCCAGAACCCAAGCATTCGCGCGGTGGATGGCCAGAAGGCGACGCTGAAGATCGGCGACCGCATCCCGGTGGCGACCGGTTCGTTCCAGCCAGGCATTGGTGGCGTGGGCATCAACCCGCTGGTGAATACGCAATTCAACTACATCGATGTAGGCGTAAATATCGACGTGACGCCGCGTATCCATGCGAACGGCGAAGTTTCGATGAAGCTGGTG
>DASYAU010000164.1:0-156858 GCA_036501185.1 Candidatus Korobacter sp.
GCAATGATGCCGGTCGAGAGATAGCCAATCAGAGGGGTATCTGTTCGTGGAATCGTCTCTATATCGAGAAGCTTCTTCGGGCGAGTCGCGAGGGCCTTGTCTCCGTCGACGTGATCACAACAATGGTCTTTGAGGTGTTCCTCTATTTCTTCTTTGCTTTTCGCCCGGGACAGCACTCGATAAGCAAAAATGAAATTCCCGAAGGTGAGCATAGCAGTAACTTGAAACTTCTCGAGACACTTCGGCCAGTCTCGGATTCTTTTATCTTTTCCGAAGAAGCGCTCGAAAAATGCGGGCTCAACCCGATCCTTATTTACGAGTAGCAGGAGTTCGTTAAACTGCGCGCAGTCCAATTTACGGTTATCGTCAGATACTATCGTCTCGACAGCTTGGAGGTCTCTTAGCTCGATGCCTTTGAGCGGAGTACCAGTGAGCTTTTCGACTAGGTCTTGATACTGTTGGCCAGTCATCAGTATGCCTTCCCTATCTTTGGGGCAGCATAGCAGAACAGGCAGCTCTTGGCTCATAACAGTCTTGGTAACCGGGACCTACAATACTCCACTACTCGCTCTTAACGGCTACTGTCTGCAGGTCTTCCAGATGCACATCCACCAAGTTTGTTGGGTAGTTGCCGGTATAGCAGGCTGTGCAGTAGCTGGTCTGCTCGCCTTCGGCGGCGGCGCGTTTTAGGCCATCCAAAGACAGGTAGTAGAGGGTGTCGGCGCCTATGTAGTCGCGGATCTGGTCTACGGTCATGTTGGCGGCGATTAGTTGCTTCTTGCTGGGGGTATCGACGCCGTAGAAGCATGGGGAGATGGTGGGCGGGCAGGAGATGCGCATGTGGACTTCGGCGGCGCCGGCGTCGCGGATCATGCGGAGGATTTTTTTGCTGGTGGTGCCGCGGACGATGGAGTCGTCGATTAGGACGACGCGCTTGCCTTCTAAGAGGGCGCGGACGGGGTTGAGCTTGAGTTTTACGCCGAAGTCGCGGACGCGTTGTTCGGGCTCGATGAAGGTGCGGCCGACGTAGTGGTTGCGGATCAATCCAAAACTTAGCGGGATGCCGGATTCCTTGGCGTAGCCGACGGCAGCGGTGACGCCGGAGTCGGGGACGGGGACGACGATGTCGGCATCGATGCCGGACTCGCGGGCGAGCTCGCGGCCCATGGCGTCGCGGGAGGCCTGGACGGAGCGGCCGAAGACGAGGGAGTCGGGGCGCGAGAAGTAGACGTGCTCGAAGATGCAGGACGACTGCTCGAGGCGCGGGGCGTAGTAGCGGGAGTGGAGGCCCTCGGGGCTGACGACGATCATTTCGCCGGGCTTGACGTCGCGTTCGTATTGGGCGCCGATGAGGTCGAAGGCGCAGGTTTCGGAGGCGAAGCAGATGGTGTCGCCATGGCCGTCGTGGGCGGGGATGCGGCCCATGCAGAGCGGGCGGAAGCCGCGGGAATCGCGGGCGGCGAAGATGCGGTCAGGGGTGGTCATGACCAGCGAGAACGCGCCTTCGATGCGGCGGAGGGCGTCGGCGACGGCGTCTTCTAAAGCTTGCTCGCGGGACTGGGCGATTAGGTGGACTACGACTTCCGTGTCGGACGTGGTCTGGAAGATGGAGCCCTGGGCTTCGAACTTGGCGCGGATTTCGTGGGCGTTGACGAGGTTGCCGTTGTGGGCGAGGGCGATGCGTCCTTTGTTGCACTCGACGGAGATGGGCTGGGCGTTGAGGAGGGCGGAGTCTCCGGTGGTGGAGTAGCGGGTGTGGCCGATGGCGAGGCGGCCGGGGAGACGGGCGAGGACCTCGGCGGTGAAAATGTCAGAAACGAGGCCCATGGCCTTGTGGCGATGGATGTTGCAGCCGTCGGCGGCGGCGATGCCGGCGGATTCCTGTCCGCGATGCTGGAGGGCGTAGAGGCCGAGATAAGCGAGCTTGGAGGCTTCGGGATGGTTGTAGATCGCCATCACGCCACACTCTTCGTGCAGCTTGTCGAATTCGAGTTCGTCGGTCATCGGTGCCCCTTGATGTCGTCCGCTGAAGCGGACTCTCCGCTGCGCTCTTCCGTTACCCCGCACTGACGTGCGGGGCTAAGTTATGGCGTCGCTTCGCGACATTTTCGCGGGGGCTGAAGCCCCTCTTTATTTCCCGCCTATCGGCAGCGCTGAAGCGCTGCCCTGATACAAACCGCCGTGAGCTGAAGTTCGACGATAGCTCACGGCAAAACCGAAAGCCTCTAGCTCCGCTGCAGAAGTTCGGGCACGAGGTGCTCGGGGGTCTCGGCGTGGAGCGCTTGCTTCAGGGCCCTTTCCCAGCTATCGCGCAACGATGTAATCGGGGCGGCAATGACGGTGCGGCCGTCGAGGCGGATTTCAAAATTGTCCGCCGCGGTGTGGCCGATCGCTTGTGCTGAGAGACCGTATTTTACGGCTACTTGTTTGATTGTTTCTACATTACTTTCGACGCAGGAAATGACGACCTGGGTGGCGGCCTCGGAGAAGAGCGCCAGCTCGGCGGGAAGGCCGTTGGAACTAAGGTCGATGTGAGCGCCGATGGCGCGGGCAAAACCGCTCTCGGCGAGGGTGACGGCAATGCCGCCTTCGCTGACGTCTTTGATGGACTCGGCGAGATGCTGCTCGGCGACCTCGGCTAGAGCTTTGTGGAGATTGGCCTCGGCTTTGAGGTCGAGGGCGGGAGGTTTGCCCCAGACTTGGCCTAGGAGCTCTTTGGCGTATTCGCTAGAGCCGACGGTGATTTCGAGATCATGCTGCGATTGCGCGGGCGCGCCGGAGATGAGGATGAGGGCGTGTCCCGACTGGCGGTAGTTGGGCTGCGCGGCGTGGTGAACGTTTTCTAAGAGGCCGACGATGCCGATGACGGGGGTGGGGTAGATGCCTTCGCCGAGGGTCTCGTTGTAGAAGCTGACGTTGCCGCCGGTGATGGGCGTGTTGAGGGCGGTGCAGGCCTCGGTGAGGCCGTCGATCGTTTCAGAGAACTGCTGCATGATGGGAGGCTTTTCAGGGTTGCCGAAGTTGAGGCAATTGGTCGCGGCAAGAGGCTTTGCGCCGGAGCAGGCGACGTTGCGACAGGCTTCGGCAACGGCGTGCATGGCGCCGAGCTTGGGGTCGAGATAGCACCAGCGGCTGTTGCCGTCGAGGGCCATGGCGAGGGCGCGATTGGTGCCTTTGACGCGGATGACGCCGGCTTCGAGGCCCGGGCCTTCGACAGTGTTGGTCTGGACCATGCTGTCGTATTGCTCGTAAACCCAGCTCTTGTTGCAGATGTTGGGGCTGGCGAGGAGCTTCTTGAAGTCGTCGGTGAGATCGGATTTCTTGCCGAAGGAAATCGACGCAGGCTTGGATTTGGGCAGCGGGCTGACCCATGGTTCCATGGGGCGATGGTAGAGCGGGGCGTCGTCGGTAAGGGCCTCGTTGGGAATTTCGGCGACGACTTTGCCGTGGTGCAGGACGCGCATTTTCGATTCGGCGATGACCTGGCCGACGTGGGAGGCGTCGAGGCCCCACTTTTTGAAGACGGCGAAAACTTCTTCTTCGCGGCCTTTTTCGGCGACGAGGAGCATGCGCTCCTGCGATTCGCTGAGCATGATCTCGTAGGCGGTCATGCCGGTTTCGCGCTGGGGAACGCGGTCGAGTTCGATCTCGACGCCAACGCCACCGCGGCCACCCATTTCGCAGGTGGAACAGGTGAGGCCGGCGGCGCCCATGTCCTGAATGCCGAGGACGGCGCCGGTTTGCATGGCTTCGAGGCAGGCTTCGAGGAGCAGCTTTTCGAGGAAAGGGTCGCCGACCTGGACGTTGGGGCGCTTGGCTTCGGAGCCTTCGCTGAATTCTTCGCTGGCCATGGTGGCGCCGTGGATGCCATCGCGTCCGGTCTTGGAGCCGACGTAAATGACGGGATTGCCGACACCGCTGGCCTTGGCGTAGAAGATCTGGTCCTGGCGAACCAGGCCGAGGGCGAAGGCGTTGACTAGCGGGTTGCCGTTGTAGCAGGGCTCGAACTTTACTTCGCCTCCGAGATTGGGGACGCCGAAACAGTTGCCATAACTTGCAACTCCACCGACCACGCCTTCGAGGATGGAGTGGTTGCGATGAATCGTTTGCGAGTCGGTTTTGCCGTCGGGCTTGATGGGGCCGAAGCGGAGGCTGTCCATGACGGCGAAGGGGCGCGCGCCCATGGTGAAGATGTCGCGGAGGATGCCCCCTACGCCGGTGGTGGCGCCCTGGAATGGCTCGATGAAACTGGGGTGGTTGTGGGACTCAATTTTGAAGGCGCATCCCCAGCCGTCGCCGATGTCGATGATGCCGGCGTTTTCGCCCGGGCCCTGGAGGACGAGCTTGCTGCGCGTGGGGAGGCGCTTGAGGTGGACGCGCGAAGATTTGTAGGAGCAGTGCTCGCTCCACATCACGCTGTAGATGCCGAGCTCGGTCATGGAGGGCTCGCGGCCCTGCCATTTGAGGATGCGCTGGTATTCGTCGGGGGTGAACCCGTGTTCGCGAACGACTTCAGGAGTAATGGATGTCATGGAGATATCGAGGAACATCTATTTTCTCATGGGAGGCGAGGTGGGGTTAGCGGAATTGGTGATGGCGGGGATAAGGGATTTATGGAGAAAGAAGCGGCCACGGAGGATGAGAGCGGGGAGCGGTCGGCTTGGCACGGCGCTGGGATGCTGAAGCGACACAATGTAGATTAGGGTGAACTGATGCCGATGACGCGCGTGGTTGTGTTTTTTCTAATCTTCGGACAAGCTCTGTGGGCGGAAGATTCCGGTCGTGTCGCCATCGCATTTTTGAAAGAGAAGAACATCGTCGTGGCAGATTCTTCGGGGGATGTCGTCAGGACTATCCCCGCACCGTTCAAGAAAGCGGTTTCGGGGATAGCTGTCGACGCGTCCGGTACACAGATTGTTGCAGTTGTTCGAACTTTCGGGCGTGGAGAGTTTGGCGGCGATTTGTATCTGTGGACGGTTCGGTCGAAGACTTGGAAGAAAATCACCGAGGGCCCGTATGTCTTTAAAAAGAAGGAAAAGGGACATCGCGAGGTCTATGACGATCCTGCCTTCGGCCCGGATGGAAAATCCATCGCCTTTGTCATCCACTATGAATCGCTCTTCGATGACAACGACGCTGTAGATGCCGTGGGCCCGGCTGCATTCATCTTCCCGAGCAGCGGCAAGGTTGACGTCATCCATTCCACGCTGACGAATGGAACAAGCGACCCAACTGGCCCCCCTTGGTTGGCCAACTCGCCGCGATGGTCTCCAAACGGCAAGCTACTTTTACTCAGTTTTGAAGACGGGTTTGCGACTGTCGAACTGGGCTCGGGCCGCCTGCACTTCTTGAAGCCCAATATTGGCGACAACTCCGGGACGTATGGCGTCGATTGGGTGAACTCGAGCTGTGTGCTGTTTCTCGCCTTTTTCGATGATCCCTCAAAGGTGGCTCTGCATGCTCTGAATGTTAAGGACGACTCGGTGGCGAAGATTCCAGGCAGATTCGGCGCCATTTCCGGTAGGCTCCTGGACTTCAATTCAGAAGTCTGGGTGGCGGAGAATTCGGGTGTTCGGGAGGTTCATGGCCGAAAGACCTGGGAGTTATCGAAGCCAGGCGTTTTCGGATTGGCTCCGAATTTTGCGGCGCGAGACGATGAGCCTAGGTCGAGAACACAATGACAAGAATGCTGACCGTGATGATACAATGTATCTACATTGTTCAGGAGAGAGTTTATGCGCGCGCAGATGTTGAAGTGGGGGAACAGTTTGGCGGTCCGCATTCCGAAGGTGGTGGCGGAGCAGGCGAAGTTGAGCGAAGGGGATGCGCTGGAGCTGGAGGTTTCGCAGGACGGGACGGTGCAGTTGCAGCGGGTGGGAAAGGTGCCGTCACTGGCGCAACTGGTGGCGCAGATCACGCCGGAAAACCGGTATGAAGAAACCGATTGGGGCGCGGATATAGGCCGGGAGAAGGTGGAGTGGTGAGGGCGTACGTTCCTGAGGCGGGCGACATCGTGTTTCTGAATTTCGATCCGCAAGTGGGGCGTGAGCAGGCGAAACGCAGGCCGGCGCTGGTGCTGACGGACGCGCGCTATAACGGGGCGAGTGGGCTGGCGGTGGTGTGTCCGCTGACGAGCAAGAGGAAACCTTATCCGTTCGCGTTGCCGGTGACGCTGGACGGCGTGGAGGGGGCGGTGCTCGTGGATCAATTGAAGAGCGTGGATTGGGCGGGACGAGGCGCGAAGTTCCATTCGAAGATTGCGCCGGCGGTGTTCAAGAAAGTGAAGCAGTACATGGTGGTGTTGCTGGGGCTGCGAGAAGCGTAGACCCGAGGGTCGGGTTCCGCGAGAAAACCACAGAGCAGGCAGACGTTGGCGCGCAAACGAGTGGCCGGAAGGCGGGGCCTCATGCGTGGTCTCATGCGTGGTCGTCTGTGACGAAAAGGACTGCCGCCCCTCAAAGGGGCTTGGATTAGCGCGGCCGCTTTTCCCGGGGCTATCGCCCCGGGCTTCAGATGCGGTGCGCGCTTCGCGCTTGGTGCGGTGGGCTCGGGCGGAGCGTGTCCTGGAGGTCGCGAAAGCTTCCGGTGCGATGGGCTCGCGCAGGGTGATTCGTGCGACTTCGCGAAATCCCCCCTATCGACAACAGCGGCCGATAAGGACGGGCACCCAACGAGCGCAATTTCGTACACTGGAAGGACGATGAAACCCGTCATTGTGGGCACGGCTGGGCATATTGATCACGGGAAGACGGCGCTGGTGCGCGCGTTGACGGGGATCGATACGGACAGGCTCGCCGAGGAGAAGAGGCGGGGGATCACAATTGATATCGGGTTCGCGAACCTTGAGTTGGAGGCCGCAAATGGCGAGACGCTGCGGCTGGGGTTTGTGGATGTGCCGGGACACGAGCGCTTTATACGGAACATGCTGGCAGGCGTGGGCGGGATCGACATGGTGCTGCTGATCGTGTCGGCGGAGGAGTCGATTAAGCCGCAGACGCGGGAGCACTTAGATATTTGCCGGCTGCTGGGGATTGAGCGCGGACTGACGGTGCTGACCAAGAGCGACCTCGTGGATTCCGAGACGCTCGAGGTGGTGCGGGCGGAGGTGCGGGAGTTCGTGGCGGGATCGTTTCTGGAGAACGCCCCGCTGGTGGCGGTGAGCGCGAAGACCGGAGCGGGGATCGAAGAGCTGAAGCAAGAAATGGTGAAGGTGGCGCAGGAGGCGCGCGCGAAAGATGCGGGGGCGCCGATGCGGCTGCCCATCGACCGCGTGTTCACGATCCGCGGATTTGGAACCGTCGTAACGGGGACCCTGATTGCCGGGCGGGTGAAGAAAGAACAAGAGGTGCAGATCCATCCGGTGGGCACGCGAACGCGGGTGCGGAATGTTCAGGTGCATGGCGCGTCGGCGGAGGCGGCAGTGGCTGGCCAGCGGACGGCGCTGAACGTGGCGAACCTGGCGGTGGAAGATTTGGCACGCGGGATGATGCTGACGAATCCCGGGGAGTTTTTGCCGACGCGTCGGGTGGATGTGAAGCTGGAGCTGCTGGCGAGTGCGCCTCCGCTGAAAGATCGCGCACGAGTTCACTTCCATGCGCATACGGCGGAAACGGTGGCGACAGTGGCGCTGCTGCCGGATGAGGACGGAGCACGAGTGGCGCAACTAGAGCGTGGCGAGGCGTACGCGCAGTTGAGGTTCGCGAAGCCGCAGTTGCTGCTGCCGGGAGACCGATTCATTGTGAGGCAATTTTCGCCTCTGCTGACGATCGGCGGCGGCGTGGTGCTGGATGCGGAGCCGGTGGCGAAGTCTGCGCAGAAGGACCGGCGGGAATTTTTGCGCGTTCTGGAAAACGGCAGCGACAGCGAGGTTCTCGCGGTGCGGGTGGAACGTAGAAAATTGCGCGGGCTGACGCAGGCGGGCGCGATCGTGGAAACCGGGTGGACGCGGGAGCGGCTGGCGAAGGCGATCGCGGAGTTGACGGCTCGGAAGACGGTTGTGACATTTGGAACAGTGGTGGTGGCAGCGATTGAGGTATTCGAGATGGAACAGGCGCTGTTGGCAGAGGCGAACAAATTTCACGACGAGAACCGGCTGGTGGCGGGGATCGGGAAAGAGACGCTACGCGAACAGGCGGGGCTGGATGTGGAGATCTTTGCGGGAGTGCTGGAGCGATTGACGACGGCTAAGAAGTTGGTCGTCTCCGGCGAGGTGGTGCAGGTGCCGGGCCGCGGCGTGGCGATGAAGACGGACGAGTCGGAATCGAAACGGGCGATTGAAGAGGTGTTCGCGAAAGCGGGATTGGCAGTTCCGGCGCTGAAGGATGTACTGGCGGGAGTGAAGTTGGATCGCGCGCGGGCACAACAGGTTGTGACGCTCCTGCTGCGGGACAAGGTGCTGTTCAAGTTGTCGGATGATTTTGTGTTTCACCACACGGCGCTGGAGGATTTGCGGAAGAAAGTAGTTCAGGCGAAAGCGCAGTCTCCGAAGATTGATGTGGCGCGGTTCAAGGATTTGACGGGGCTGACGCGGAAACATGCGATTCCGTTGCTGGAATATTTGGATCGGGAGCGGGTGACGAAGCGGGTGGGGGATGAACGCGTTATTTTGTGACGCAGCTGTGAGGAAAGCTTGACAATGCTGGAAGTTGTTTCGCCCCATTTATTCGACCGCCGCACGTTGGCTTACATCCTCTGCTTCATCGTCAGTTTGACAGCAGCCGTTGCGTTTTGGCGAGGAAGTCTCACCGGTGCACCTCCCTTGTATTCAAAGGGAGTGGTTGAACGAGGATTGCACTTTGTTGCAGGAATTCTTTTTGCGGCGATCGCGATTTATGCCGCAGTATCCCTTTTTCGCAGATAAAACGACCCCAGCAGGATGACCGACAAAATCAGAATTATTGGTGCGGGGCTCGCGGGGTGCGAGGCGGCGTGGCAGTGTGCGCGGCGGGGAGTGGACGTTGAGCTATTTGAGATGAGGCCGCAGAAGTCGACGCCGGCGCACCAGACTTCCGACTTTGCGGAATTGGTCTGTTCGAACTCGCTGAAGTCGGCTTCTGAGAATACGGCGCCCTGGTTGTTGAAAGAAGAGATGCGGCGGGGTGGGTCGCTGCTGCTGGAGATCGCTGGGAAGACAGCGGTGCCGGCGGGCCATGCGCTGGCGGTTGATCGGGCGGTGTTTGCGAGCGAGGTGACGCGGGCGATCGAGGCGGAGCCACGGATCACGGTGCGTCGCGAAGAGGTGACGCAGATTGATGAGGGTGATGGGATCACGATCGTGGCGACGGGGCCGCTGACGTCGGATGGGCTGTCGCAGGAGATTGCGCGGCTGTCGGGGAACTCACATCTTTACTTCTACGATTCGATTTCGCCGATTGTGGAGGCGGATTCGATTGATATGTCGCGCGTGTACATGGCCGCGCGGTATGACAAGGGCACGGCGGATTACATCAACTGCCCGATGAATCGAGAGGAATACGACAGATTTCTCGATGCTCTGATCGAGGCACATTCGGTGGATGCGAAGGATTGGGAGAACCTACACCCCAGCGAGCCAAATGCTGGCTCGCCGGGGACCCCGCGCCCCATTCCTTATTTCGAGAGTTGTCTACCTATCGAAGAGATCGCGAGACGAGGTAGAGACACGCTGCGGTTTGGGCCGATGAAGCCGGTGGGGCTGACGGATCCGCGGACGGGGCGGTATCCGTATGCGGTGGTGCAGTTGCGGCAGGAGAACCTGCGAGCGGATTCATACAACCTGGTGGGGTTCCAGAACCATTTGAAATTTGGCGACCAGGCGCGGGTGGTGCGGCTGATCCCGGGGCTGGAGAGCGCGAAGTTTTTGCGGTATGGGCAGATCCATCGCAACACGTACATCAATTCGCCGACGCTGCTGAATGAAACGCTGCGGATGAAAGAGCATCCGAACGTGATGTTTGCGGGGCAGATTTCGGGTGTTGAGGGATATGTGGAGTCGATTGCGACAGGACAAATGGCGGGGATTCATGCGGCGCAGATCGCGCTGGGGATGGAGCCCATCGCGCCACCGCGGACGACGGCGTTTGGATCGTTGATCCATTACATCTGCCATGCGGAGGCGAAGAATTTTCAGCCGGCGAATATCACGTTCGATCTGTTGCCGCAGTTGGATGAGGGGACGCGACGAAGGGTGCGGGACAAGAAGGAGCGGCATCGGATGGTGTGCGAGAAGGCGCTGGGGGAGTTTGAGCAGTGGGCGGCGTCGCGCGGGACTGGTCGCCCCGCCCGCAATGCCGCGCCGCCCCTGAAGGGGCTCTCGCGATTGCGCGGGTAGCGTCCACGACGCTGTCGCGTCGCGCTGAACGGCCCGGTCGCCCTGCGGGCTTGCGTTTCAGGACTGATCTGCGCGGATTATTATCGCGGAGCTGGCGGTGCTGGCGCGAAACGCAAGGTCCTTCGACTGCGAATCCGCATTGGTACGCGGATTCTTCGCTCAGGATGGCAAGAGCGAAAGAGTGATGGTGGACGTAGGGGGCCTTCGACTTCGCGTGCTGCGCGCTTCGCTCAGGATGACAAAACGCTTAGTCGCAGCGCAGGGCGTCCATCGGATTGAGTTGCGCGCTGGTAATGGCGGGAATGAGCGTCGCAAGGACGCTGACGATCAAAAGTAGCAAAGACACCAATGAAAATGTGAACGGGTCGTGCGGGCTGACGTGGAAGAGCGCACTGGCGAGGACGCGAGAGACGGCTAGTGCCGCGAGGATGCCGAGGATTGCGCCGGGGAGAATGAGGCGAAGTCCACTGCCGACGACGAGACGAAGGATGTCGGCGCGGGTGGCGCCCATGGCCATGCGGAGGCCGATTTCCTGAGTGCGGCGCGCGACGAGAAATGCGATGACGCCGTAGAGGCCGATGATGGCCATGAGAACACCGGTGGCAGCGAAAAGTCCGACGAGCGAGGTTTCGAAGAGCGGCCGGTCGGCGAGATTGTGGACGCGCTGCGAGAGAGCCTGGATCTCAACAGGGAGGGTGGGATCGAGGGCGGCGGTTTGGGTGCGCACGAACTTGGCGACGGTGTCGAGCGGAAGGTTGGTTTTCAAGGTAAAAGTCGCGAGGCGATTCCAATCATCGGGATTGTCGCGGCGCAGGCGGTAGTACTCGGGCATATCGGTGCCGGCGAGGCCGGCGTTTTTCACGTCGCCAACGACACCGACGACGGTGTAGATGGGATCGTCGGGGGCTCCGGCGGCAAGTTGCACATGCTGGCCGATGGGATCGTGCGCGGGGAACATGCGCTGCCCAAGCGATTGGCTGACGATGAGGAAGTGGTTGGGTGAGGTGCGCTGGTCTTCGGTGAAGCCCTGGCCTTCGAGAAGCGGGATGTTGAAGGTGCGGAAGTAATCGGGCGAGACCCAGCGCCAGGCGACGAGGCCTCCGGTGCCGCCGGTTTGGCGGACGCCGTTGATGGTGATGGGCGCATAGATCTGGTCGTGATGATAGCCGCCGGGAGGAACGGTGTCGCTGACGGCGAGCATGGAGATGCCGGGGCCGTATTCCAGCGAGCGCTCGAGGGCGAGGAAGAATGCCATTTGTTTTTGCGGGTCGGGATAGCGGAGTTGGCCGAGCGAGATGGTGGCGGTGACGAGATGCTCGGGGTTGATGCCGAGGCGCTGACGTTCGAGGTTCACGAAGCTGCGGACGAGCAGCGCGCCACCACTGAGGAGAACGAGGCTGGCGGCGATCTGGAGGATGACGAGCGATTGGCGGAGGTGGGCGTGGGGCGCGGACATCGTGGTGTGTCCGGCGAGAGCTTCGGCAGGGGGCTTGTGGAGGGCGGCGATGAGTCCGCAGAGCAGGCCGCAGAAGAGCGAGACGAAAAGCGTGAAGATCAGGATGCGGAGGTCGAGCGCGGCCTTGGTGAGATAGGGCATGCCGTCCGGCGCGATGGCGAGGAAGGAGCGCAGAAGAATGTAGGCGAATCCGATGCCAGTGATGGCGCCGGCGAGCGCGAGAGTCAGGGCTTCGATGAGTGATTGCTGAACCAGGCGGGAACGGCTGGCTCCGAGCGCAGCGCGGACGGCGAATTCGCGTTCGCGGGCGGCGGAACGGGCCATGAGAAGGCTGACGACGTTTGCGCAGGCGATGAGCAGCACGGTAAGGACGACGCCAAAGAGAACCCAGGCGATAAGACGCACGTCATGGACCTGGCGGTCGCGGATGCGCGGACGAGGAGATGGACTTCACTGCGGAATTGCGGCGGCGCCAGCGAAAGCGAATAGTTGAAGACGGGCTGGAGTTGTTTGGTCGCGTCTTCAATGGAGACGCCGGGCTTGAGGCGGGCGAAGGCGTACATTACGCGGCCGGGTTCGGCCTTGCGCTGGGCGGCTTCGTCGAGCGCCTGCGGGACGAGGACGTCGGCGGTGTCGAGGGTGGGAAGCTCGAAGCTGGCGGGGAGAACACCGACGATGCGGGTGGGCTGGCCGTCGAGCGTGAGGAGCTTGTTAAGGACCGAGGGGTCACGGTTGAAGCGCTCGCGCCAGAGGTGGTCGGTGATGACGGCGACCTTGGATGAGTTGGGGAGATCTTCGTCGCGAGTGAAGTTACGGCCGCGGATGGGCGCAACGCCGAGGGTCGAGAGGAAGTTGGCTTCGACGTGCGCGCAGATCAGGCGCGCGGGATTTTCTTCGGTGAGGTCGCAGGGATCGGTGCCGGTTTCGGAGGTGAAGGACTGAAATGGCTGCTGGTGATCACGCCAATCGTAATACGAGCCGCCGAGCATGAACTCGGTAGGAATGATGGGCGCGGTGAGCCCGACGGAGACGAGCCGTTCGGGCTGAGCATAGGGGAGTGGCCGGAAGAGGATGCGGTCGACAACGCTGAAAACGGCGGTGGTGGCGCCAATGCCGAGGGTGAAGGTGAGGAGCACGGCGAGGGCGAAGGTTGGGTTGCGAAGACAGCCCCGGACGGCATAGCGGAAATCAGTGAAGACGCTTTCGAGGCGATGGGTGGGACGCTGGGCGACGGTTTGTTCGCGGGCGGCTTCGACGCTACCAAATTCGAGAGCGGCCCTGCGACGGGCTTCTTCGGGGGAGCTCCCAGCGGCGATGCCTTGCTGCACGAGTTGGTCGAGATGGAAGCGGAGTTCTTCGTCGAGGTCGGCGCGCTGCTTGCGGATGAAGAAAAAGCGGATGCGAGTTAGCCATTCGGGGAGCATACGGCCTCCTAGACACTTTTCAAGACAAGGCGGATCGCGTTGGAGAGGCGGTCCCAGTTGGCGAGCTCGGCTTCGAGCTGTTTCTTGCCGACGCGGGTGAGCGTGTAGTAACGGGCGCGGCGGTTATTTTCGGAAGCGCCCCACTCGGAGGAGATCCAGCCTTTGTATTCGAGGCGATGGAGGGCAGGATAGAGCGAGCCCTGGCCGATCTGAAGGACGTCCTGAGAAACCTGCTGGATGCGCTGCGCGATGCCCCATCCGTGCATGGGTTCGAGAGCGAGGGTCTTCAGGATGAGGAGGTCGAGCGTGCCTTGCAGGAGGTCCGAGGTGGGCTGGTCCATGTTCCCCTCGATGGTCGACAAGAGTAATGGGGATTCCTGTCGGATGTCAAGGGGAACAGGAGAAATGTATCAGGAACTGAGGGCGGGGTCCATGGAGCGCCGCATTTCGGATCCGCCGACTACCAGTTTTGCTTCGAAGGCTCGGACGACTGCTGATTTTGCTTCTTCGAGGGGGAGCGGGGGGATGATGGTCATGGTGCCGAGGATCTGCGCGAGCTGGTAGTACCAGCGGCGGCATTTGTGCATGAATTCCACCGGGTACTCGGGCTTGCGGGCGCGGGCGGCTTCGACGTCGGCGTCGAGGATGTAGGCGACGTCGGGAGTGGGGACGAGCCACTGCACGAAACGAATGAAGGCGCGGGTGAGGGCGTTGCCGAGCGGGAGGTTGGCGAGCTCGTCGTAGATGTAGCGGTCCATGATGATGACGTCGGCGCCGGCGCGGCGGGCGCGGCGGATGACCATGCGCAGGTGAATCGCGTCGAGCAGGTAGAGGCCGTGGCGGAAGAAGCTGAGGTACCAGCGTCGGACGTTTTTGTCCTGGCGGTTGACGGGTTTATCGGGCGCGCCGATGCCTTTTTCGCTCTTGTAAACCTTGTGGACGAAGCCTTCGCGGTAGCGGGTGCCGACGACGACGTTGTCCCAGAACGCGAGCTGGGTGGTGCTGAGGTGGTTGGCGGCGAGGGTGGCGCGGAGGTTCTCGATTTGCGTGCTTTTGCCAGAGCCATCGAGTCCGGAGAAGCTGACGAGTGCGGGGCGGCGACGAAGTTGTGCGGTCATAGTCTTCCTGCAGGGGCTAAACCCCTTTTTTCCTGCGTTCGTTTCGGCACGGCTAAAGCCGTGCCCCGATACAAAGCCAGATCAAAATCCAAAACAAAAAACAAAAATCGGAGCCGAGGCTCTAGCGGCCGGAGTTTGGCGGAACAGACGACGTTCCCTTGCTTAGCGCGTAGACCGTTCCCAATGCGACTCCGGCTCCGGCTACGAGGCCGAGCTTGATGAGCAGCGAATGATATTGGCGCTGCTTGGCCGGGGCGATCGCGGTGCCGGCTGGCTTCGATGCTCCGCCGCCGACGGTCCCGACACCGGGAGCGGTTGCCGTGCCGAGAGGCTCAGTCGGATTCTGGGTTTGCGGCGTGGGCTGCGGAGTCGTATTTTGCGCGGGCACCGTTTGGCCGGGCTGCTGAGCCTGCGGGCTCTCCGGAAGCTGGTTCTGATCCTGGTTGGTGGGTACGGGCGTGAGCGGTCCCTGTGCCGGGTTGACCGTGGTGCCGGTTTGCGGCTGCTGCGCGGCGGGCTGCGATTGCTGCTGCGGGTCCTGCGGCGTGGCCGTTTGCTGTTGCGCTTCGGCGGCCAACGGAGCGAAAACAAGTGCTCCGGCGAGAACTGCTGAAAGCGCGGGTTGGATTGTGATCTTCATGGGGAACTCCAAACTTTCTTATTTCGTTGATTCGCTGTATGGCCCTTGGCCCGATGCATTCTGCGCGACGGCGAGAGAGGGCGCGTTCACGCTTCCGGAAGGAATTTTGGGAGCGGCATTGGCAAAAGCTTGAGCTACGGCGTTCACGTCCGCTTCCTTGTCATACATAAAATTGCGGGCGCGGTTCTTGGCGTAGCGCCAGAGGTTCGAAAAGTTCGACCGGTACCAGCAGGACTCGGCCATACGGGGCGACATTCCGCAAAAGATCTTGAAACGCTGCTGGAGAATCGCGGGCGAAGCGAGCAGAGCGGCAGTGAGGCGGTGGTTGCCCTCGAGAATGGTGAAGGGGTGCTGGTCGTCGATGCCGATGAGCATGACGGAGCTGTCGTCGCGGCTGACGCGGAGGCGGTAGCTGAGCGACTGGACCTTGGCTACGAAGTCGCGGGTGGCGCCGCGGAAGCGCTGGGTCTTGATGCGCTGCACGATGTCGCTGAGAAGGAAGCTGCCGGCCGAGACTTTGCGCCACTGGGCGCGCGGGAAGACGCGGATCTTGTTGAGGTCGGAGACTTCGACTTCGACCTGCCACCACTGGGTATCGGCGGGCAGTTCGCGCCACATGTGGCCGCGTCGGCGGAAGAGCAAAGCGCGACGAATGGCGTTGTCGTACTCGTTGGTGGTGTCAGCCTCGAGCACGAGCGGCTCGTACTTTTCGCGGTCGTGGTGGAAGTCGCCCTGGTAGAACTCGTTCTTGAGGAAGTCGTTAATGACTTCGGCTTCCGTAATGCGTTGGAGTCTCTTCATGCTGCTGTTCTCCGGGATAAAAAGCGCGCGCGAATGAACGGCACGGTTACAACGAGGAACAGTACGGCCATAAGCACCTGCTGTAGGACGATCACCTGGAGCAGGGTGTTATGAAAGACAGCGATGCCGGCAACGACCAGACCGGCGATGAAAAGCTGGAACCATCCGATGTTGGCGATGCGGCGAGACATTTCGTAGGTGATCAAGACCACACTGAGCGCGTAGCCAGCAGTGGCGAGGGTGCGAAGCAGAAGAAGGTTGCTGGCTCCAGCGATCTGGAACTTGGCGCCGAACAGCACGTGCAAGACGGAGTCGGGGAAGAAGCCGACAAGGGCAATGAAGCACAGCGAGATGCCCGTGACCATGGCGAGCGGGACGGCAAGCACGGTCCAGCTTTCTTTCTCGTCCGGGTTGGCGGCGGCAGCGATGGGAAACATAGCGCTCACAACTTGCCAGGACGCGATGTAGAGCACGCGTCCGATGAGGGCAAAAGCGGCGTAGAGGCCGGCGACATCCGCCTTGAAAAAGTGATTCACCATCAGGATGTCGACGTTGTTGATGATGACCTGGCCGACAAAGAAGATGATGGCCTGAACGCCTTCTCCAAAAGATGCGGGAATGCCACGTTCGGGCTGCTTCCGAAGCTGCTGGGGGACGAGTGGATAAAAGTAGGCGGCGACCACGGAAAGGGTGATGGCCAGAACGGCGCCCTCGAGGCCAAAACCAGTGGCCAGGAGCACGATGGCAGCGACCATCTTGACGACGGTTTCGAGGACGTAATTTATGGCCAACTGGCGGAAACGGCAGGTGCCTTGAAGACCACCGCGCTTGACGCCCAGGGGAATGTAGAAGGCCATCCCGATGGAGAGGAGCACCATGGGCAGGGCGGAGGAAATGTTGAGCCATGTGGAGCTGGGGCGGCTAATCAGGGCCATTACCAAGCCGACGGAGATGCCGATGAACCACGAGCGGCGCATCAAGGACTTGTAGGCAAAGGTCTTATGCTCATCGGTGGCGTTGCGCGCCACAAACTTGGCGCAGACCATCTGGACGGACAGAGTGGCGGCCGAGACGATGAGTTGCAGGGTGACGAAGGCGGCGGCCTGGGCAAAGAGCTCTTTGCCCAACATTCGGGCGACAACGATGTTGTAGCCGAAGTTGAGGACGCTCACCATCATGGAGCCGGCGAGCATGACGAGACTTCCGCCGATGAGCTTGTTGGGCCGTGGAGCGAGCTGCAATACGCGCGCCAGGCCGCGGACATCGCGGCCTGGCAACACCACTACTGAATCGGGATTTGCGCTCATGCAGCCTGTTCGTTATCGGGAGACGACCCATCCAAGGGGAGCTGCACGTTGGCACCTGGGAAGGGCAAGGGAGACGACGGAGCGAAGCTGGCATAGGAATGCGCGTAAGAGTGCTTGATGGCATTCGGCAGGAAGCTGCTGTAGCTGCGCACGGCGTCGGTGGAGTTCTGGTAGATCTCGAAGAGACGTTCAGTGCGCGTCATCTCGAGAACCACGGCGGCCTGGGGCGAGAGCGAGGCAAGCTTGACGTCGCCATCGCGCTTCATGGCCTGGTTAAGGGAATGGAGCAGCATATCGATGCCGGCCGCGTCCATCTGTTTTACCTGCGAGAGATCAAAAACCAACTGGGGCCGATCCGAGCGAAGAAATGGGTCCACTTCGTTCAAGAATTTCTTGGCCGCTGGTGCATTGAGTCTTTCCGGGATCCTTTTCACAACTACGGGCCTACTCGTTTCCATATCTCCTCACAACAGCAAAATCGGAGGGGAACTCTGGTGATGAGTTCATACTTCCCTGGGGTTTAAGTGTCGGCTCCTGTAAGGCGGTGGTAGGCGTCTTAATGGCGGCCGGGATATCCGACGGCATGGTGCGCGGGGACGACGCAAACAGGCCACGGATGATTTGTTGGGGCAAGAAAGCAGTGAGCGATCCGACAGCGCGAAGGGCGCGCAGAGGGGCGCTACTGGAAATGTTGGCGATGAGCTTGGGGTCCTGGATTTCCACTTCCACGTCGCGTCGCAGGTTCGCGATGCGCTGGTTGCCGACAAGCGAATAGTTGAGGTCGAGCCCGCAGCCGATGTAGGTGTAGGGCGCGACCGAGGTGTTTTCGATGACTGTGCCGCAATCGACCACGGCATGGTGCTCGAGGCTGGAGAAACGGGTGACGACCGCGGAGGCACGGAGCTTCACGTGGTCGCCAATGTAAGCCGGCGCAACGATACGCGCGCGGGGATGAATGTGCGCGGAGGGCGCAGCCCACACACCGGGGCGGATTTGAGCGCCAATCGGCTGGAGCTGGTTCTGCTGGAGCAAAGAATCGATGGTGAGCTGACGAAAATCCGTGGGCGTGACGAGACGGTTGATGTAGCCGCGAACGGTGTACTCCTCGCACGGCAGACGAAATTCTTCGAAGTTGTGGCGGAAAAGATAGGCGGCGTGGTTACGGCGCGAGCCACAGATCGCAACGGCACCGATGCGGTAACCGCGAGCGTCGACGGCTACGGTGCCGTAGCCGCGGTGCTCGAGGTGATACTGAATGAACTCTTCGTAGTCGATCTCGGCGTAGGCGCCAAGACGAATGACGAGGACGACTTCGGCGCCTTTCTGGGCGAGATCGTTGAATACGCTTTCGGCGCAGCGCCAGAGGCCGCGCTCTTCAGCGATCACGTTGCACTCGCGAACGGTGCGAGGGTCGAGCGAGGCGAGGAGGTCTTGTTCGCAGATGCTGACGATGTGGGCGATGCCGTAATGTTGAAGGCGCTGGATGGTGCGCGCGAGCACGGACTTGCCAAGCACATCGCAAAAGGCGAAGGGCATGCCGGCAAACGATTCGGCGCCGGAGCGATGGCTGGGGGCGTTATTGCCGACAACGATGACGGCCCTTACATCCATGGTTCCCACCGGGGCGCAGCAGCGCGGAAGATCGCCGAACGGGAGGGAACCCATCCTGGTATGCGGCGGAATCGTGAAATTGGCTCGAGAGCGCGCGCACGCTGGTGAAGGTCAAAAGAGCGGAGATATTGCCGCATGATTTGGGGCATGGTCTGCCGCAAGGCCGCGGAAAAATTTTGCTCCGACATTTCCTTCATCATCTCCGGCGAATTGAGGAGGCCACAGATCTGGTCGGCCAAACTAAGTTCGTTTCCTGTTTCGTAGAACAGGATGCCCAGACCTTCGTCTTCGGCCATTTCGTGAAAATCGGGGATGTCGGCACAGATGATTGGCAGGCCATATTCGGCGGCCAGGTGGGCAACGCCGCTCGAGCCGGTGGCCGAGGAGTAGGGCATAACCAGGACACTGGAACGGCGGAAGAGATCGGGTAGATCTTCCTCGGCGATGTAGCCCACGAACTCGATGCGGGGGTCGTTTTCGTATTGTTTTGCAACGCTTTCGACGTACCCGGGGGTCATGGGATGATTGCTGCCGGCGACCACGAGCTTGGCGTTCGGCATGCGACGGGAAACTTGCTCAAAAGCGTCGAGTAGAAGTTCCAGGCGTTTGTAGGTACCCCACTTACCGAAAGCGAGGACACGATGTTCGGGGACACCGCGGAGAGAGAAATCAGGCGGCTCGGGGCAGGCCGACATGATGCCATGGGCGCGAAAATGAACGTTCTCGCCTTTGTACTTTTTCATCAGTGTGCGGCGATAAGCGGGAAGCAGGACACTGATGGAGTTGGCGGCGAGGAGCATACGGGTAGCGATGTTTCCGGCCGCGCGGTAAGCGCGCGGAAAACGAACGTTGGCGTGAGCGAGATCGATGTTCTCCATCAAGTGATGGAGGGTGACATGGGTGTAGCAGCCCGACATGCGAGTGAATGCGGGGATGGTAAGGCCAGCGAAGGCGGCTAGCGGCTGGTTGCCGAAGGTAGAGAAGAGCAGGTTGAACCAGACGACGTCGGGCTTGGATTCGCGGAGGGCACGGCGAAGACGCACCGGGTTCGACATGCTATCGAAGCGCCATACCCGGCGGACGTCAAAGTCCTGTAACTCGGGTTCCGAGCCTTCGAGTTCGTCGGCAAGGATGGTGACGCTCAGCAGTGGATCGCGCTGCAGCTCACGTGCGATGTGGTACCCGTATTCGTTCAGCCCCCGCCGGCTGGGCGGAAAAGCTGTGACAAGGCAAATCTTCATGGGCCCCTCTGGCTTCTTAAAACAGCGTCAAGCGAACTACCGGTCGTATTTGCGCCTGACCGCGGCCAGTAAAGTTGTAAAAATTGTCTGTCTGAACCCCAATGGAGAAACGGAGCGGATACTCCACAGGAATGTCCCCGAAACCATCCGTCATCGAACGGCGAATTGGCTTTACATAAGAGATGAAGAAACTGCTCTGCACGTTGTCATAGCCCGAGAATCCTTCGCCCTTACCCCAGGCTACGGACCCGTCGACTTTCCAACGCGTGTTTGGCTCAAAGGTGACTTGTCCGGCAGGCTCGATTCCTTGAGCGATGGCGTAAATTTCATCCTGCACGCGCCATGAACGCACATATTCACCCAGAGCGGCGACAGTGAACTTACGTTGATGTCCGAAGGTATGTTGTAACCCGGCGTAAGAACTGGTTGTGAAAAACTCGCGGATCGCAGGGTTGAACTGGATGTCGCGAACGGTATAGCCGGTGAGGAGCGCGGTGCGTCCCCACGGGCGGCCGACGACGAACTCGAGGCGGGAGCCGACGTCGCTGGAACTGAGACTGCGCTCGGTGAAGGGACCCGCCTCGTGATAACCCTGCGCGCGCAGTTGCAACCAGTTTCCGATGGAGTTCGTTTCGATGTACATGAACTGGCGGAAAAGGTTCTGGTCGATGATGAGTGGCGATTCCTTGTCGCGGCGCACGGTGAATTGAACGCCGGTATTGATGTTGAGGGTAAGAAACGATCCGACATGCAATGACGGGTTGATACCAGTATTGAAGTTGTAGTCGTAGGTATCGACCGGCACGATGAGGGCATCGCTGGGAACGGAGTATTCGCCACGCGCGTTGCGGAGCTGGAAGAAGCCACTGATAAGCGGGAAGCCGCCGAGCCGGAGGCGATAGCCGTTGGTCCAAAGCGACTCGGTTATAGAGCGCGGTGGAATTGCTGGCTGGCCAGCGGTTACGCCGAAAATCTGTCGGTCGAGGTTGAAGATGGTGACGTCGTCGAAGATGCCGTGAATATCGACGTCGGAGAGCACGCCGACCTTGCTGTTGACTTGAAGGCCGTCTTCCCCGGCGACTTCAAATAGAGCACGTTCAGCGACAGGATCGTCCGCGCCGCCCAACTGGTTGGCACGTGCGAAGGCGCTGAGAGCCTGGATGCCATTGTGTTGCTGGCGATACATGCTGCCGAGCGCGAGCTGGTAATCGTAGTTCTGGGCTTCGGCTTGCGGGTCGGTAACACTAGCCAGCTGTACCTGGGCATCCTTGGAGTTGCCACGGGCGAGATCGACGTTGGCAACACCGATAGCGACGACTTCGTCGGCTGCGCCAGCGTCCCTGGCCTTGAGGAAGTAGCGCTTTGCCAGGTCAAAATCATTCAGTGAAAGAAGAATATTGGCGGCTTCGACGAGATCATCGGGGGTGACGGGCGAGGCTTCGCCGATGCGGCTTTCCGCGAAGGCAAGCGCGATCTGCTGACGGCCGTCGCCTTCGTGGCCGTACTTCACCATGAGGCGAGCAATGGCGAGGCGAGCTTTCACGCGATCGGCATCGGGAGCGTCGAGGGCGCGCTCGAAGCGCTGCATCGCACCTTCGCGATCGCCGAGTGCCATGAGCGCGTCACCAGTATCGAGAAGAATGGCGGAGCGTTCGCCACCGGTCTTTTCGGCGAGCTGCACGTACTTCAATGTCTCGTCGCGATGGCGAAGTTCGGCGTGAGCATGCGCCATCTGGGCGTAAATCAGCGGATCGTTGGGATCGAGAGTAAGGGCGTCGGCGAGCGTGGAAAGAGCCTGGTTATAACGACGCTCGTAGTACTGGGTGTCGGCAAGTGCGAGCCGCAGACGATAGTCGTCAGGTGCGAACTTGATGGCGGTGTAGTACTCGCGCTCGGCCTGCGCGAGCAAACGCTGCTGACGGTACGCGGTGGCGCTGGCAAGGTGGGTTGCGCCGGACTCACCCATGATCTTCGCGGCAAGCGATGCTTGCTCCAGGGCGTCTTTACCGTGGTGGAGCTGGAGGTCGGAGAACGAGAGACCGAGGTGCGCGGTGCCATTGCTGGAATTGATCTTGAGCGCGGTGTTGAAGTCGAGCGCGGCTTGCTCGGGGTTCTGCATGTCATTCAACACGTAGCCGCGGTTGACATATGCCTCGATCATCTTCGGGTCGCGTTCCAGGGCGCGAGTGTAATCGTCGACGGCTTCGTCGAGGAGCTGGGACTGGCGATGAACGTGGCCTTCGAGGAGCGGGAAGTTCGCTTCCTTGGGCAGGATGTTGTCGTACTTATCGGAGAGCGCGAGAACCTCGTCGAAACGGCCGAGGTTGTAGTAGGCGTAAGCGAGATACACGGCGCCATCGCGGTTCTTGGGCAGTGCCTTGAGCGCTTCTTCACCAGCCGCGGCGGACTCAGCATACTTGCCCGTGTGCAGGAGGTAGCGCTCCTTCTCGACTAAGATGTGCGGCTCGTGGGCGAGCTTGCCGGTGGCATAGGCGAGCCAGTGCTCGGCCACGGGAAGTTGACGAGCTTCAAGACCAGCGTTGGCGGCGTTAGCAATCACGATCGCATTTTCGGGCGCGAGCTGGTGCGCTTTTTCGTAGTTCGCCAGGGCGCGGGTGTAATCGCGGGTGGCGGTATAGAGGTCGCCCAAAGCAAGATAGGCTACATAGTCATCCGGATAGGCGCGGGCCAGGCGGTCGAAATATTGTTCGGCGCCGGCCGTATCGCCCACGTCGCGAGCGAGATAGCCGAGCGCCTCAAGAGCGAAGCGGTTGTTGGGATCGCCGTTGAGGATGCTGAGGTACATCTGTTTCGACTCATCCTTGCGGCCGGCCTTCCATAACATGTTGGCGTACTCGAGGGTGACGAGCACGTTATTGGGGTCGAGCTTCTGCGCTTCCTTCAGATCGGCTTCAGCTTTCGCCCAATCCTGGTCGCCCATTTCGATGGAGGCACGCACGCGGAGGAATTCGGCGCGCTGCGGACCTTCGACGTTGAGCTTGGCGATTTCCGTTTCCGCTTCGGCGATCTGCTGATGAGCAGCTTCTGAGTTGCCGGTGTCTTTCAGGGCCTCGGCGAGGTTCAGGCGCAAGAGCACGGGATAGAGCTGACCTTCGGGTACGCCTTCTTTCGGCATTGCGGCGAGGGCGAGCTGATATTCCTTGACGGCGTCTTCGTTGCGGTTCTCGGACTTGGCGAGTGAGCCGCGGATGCCGTGCAGGCGGTAGTGGTTCGGATCGATGGCGGCGGCGCGAGTCAGGAAATCCTCGCCTTTCGTTTTGTCGCCACTATTAATAAGGGCCTGCGCAGCGCTCAACTGGTACTTAATGTCTTTCGGCGCGGCGTTGGCGGCTTTGACGTAGGCATCGGCGGATTTCTTTTTGTCGCCTGCGAGTTCGTAAGTGAAACCGAGGTCAGCGAGCAGCGATGGAGTTTTACGCGGTGCGCTGAGCAGCGTATCGATCGCGGACTTGTAGTCGTGATCTTCGCGATAGAAAGTGGCCACGGCCTGGAAGATCTCGACGTTCTTCGGTGCGCGGCGCTTGGCCACATCGAGAAGCTGCTTGGCCTTCTGCGGCTGCTTGAGTTTCATGTAGCCCATGGCCATGAGCAATTCGGCGTGGGCGTTGGGTTTGAGCGCGTCGGCGCGCTGAAGGTAGTTAATGGCGCCCTGGTAGTCGCGCGTTTTCAGATAGAGTTCGCCGGCGACGAGAAGATCGTTCTGGCGGTGCGGATCGGCAGCGAGCACCTGCTGCAAGAGGCGCTTGGCCTCATCGGTACGGCCCATTTTTTCGTAGGTCTGGGCGAGACCGGATTTCGCGTCGAGCGACTTGGGATCGGTCTTCAGCGCGTGATTGTAAGCATCGATAGATTCTTGCGAGTGTCCGGCGAGACGCGAGGTGTAGCCGAGCAGCAGCCAGAGCTTGCTATTTTGCGGAGCGGCCTGCACGGCGCGCTGGGCATAGTTGGCGGCGGCTTGCGCGTTCCCGTGTTTCAGCGCATCTTCGGCAGCACGCGCGAGACGGCCAACTTCAATGCTCGTGCCCCAACCTACTCCGTTCTCTGACGGCGCTGCAGCGGCCTTGGCTTTTTTCCCCGACTTCTGGCCAGGCTTCTGCGTCGAGTTGGCGGGAGCCTGCTGCTGGCCCCCATTGACCTCGAAGTCCTGCGCGTGCGCAGCGGAATAGACGAATGGAAAGATCAGGGAACAGATTATTAAAAAGCTTCTTTTCACGGGACCACTCGTTCGGGCGGTGTGGCAGGAGCTCAGGTGCAAGCTCAATACCAACTGCTTCGGATGCTGAAAGTAGGCAAATCTGCTGCTCGGGAACTCTGGCCGCGGGCGCTTTCTACTCGATGTGGAATCCGTATGCCAACTAAGGTTGTGCAGCTACTCACACGTGCCGTTTGGTCATGGGGACGGAAGTCGAGTGGGCAAATACGTGCCACAGAAAACCAAGTTGAGCAGTACGGAATCCAAACTGCTGCTGGTTGTACGTGTGCAGTTCCGCGTAGGAGTGTTCCCTTGCTATCCAGACCTTCTGAGTTTCCCGCGAGTCGGGCCATCCCGCTTTCCGCGATCATTCTGCTGGCGATTGCGATCCACGGGCCGCTGCTATTGATGCAGTTGCCGTCGAGTTCGTACGACGCGAACACGCATATGTTCTTCGCGTCGCACTATGCGAGCCATTGGTTCTCGCCGTGGAACGAAAAGTGGTATGGCGGGTTTTCGCAGACGACCTATCCGCCGCTGACGCACCAATGGATCGCGCTGTTCTCGCACCTGGTGGGCATCACGATGGCGTACATGCTGGTGCAGGGAATCGCAATCGTACTGCTGGTGATTGGCGTGTACCGGTTTGCGCGGATATGGGTGAACGATGTACAGGCGAGCTATGCCGCGATCGGCTCAATTTTCCTGGGCTCGCTGGCGATGCTGGTGTATCAGTCGGGGCAGTTGCCGACAACGGCATCGGCGGCGCTGGTGCTGAATGCGCTGCCGTATTTTTATGACTTCTGCCGGCGTGGCGGGTTCCTGACTCTGATCAAAGGTCTGGCGATTGCGCTGGCGGCGGGTGCGGCGCACCACGTGACGCTGCTGTTTGGCGCGATCTTGTTCGCCATCCCTGTATTTATGCTGGCGGTGATGGATCGCAACCTCGACGAGGAGGAGCACAACGCAGCCGCAGTGATGTTTCGCGGCGTGATTTTCGCGGTGCTGATGATCGTCGGCGTGGGAATCGTGCTGGCGCCCTACTGGATCCAGCTGTATCACAACCCGATTAACCAGATGCCGATTCCGCACGGCAGCCGCGACAACTACATCCTGAAGCCGCTGAGTGGTATCAACTTCTGGATCATCCCGATGGGCGCGCTGATCCTGGCGCTGCCGTTCATCGTGATGCGGGGCGCCGCGGTGCGGCGGTTGCGGCCCTTGCTGCTCGGTTTTTGGATCACGGCCCTGCTGGGACTAGGCGGGACCACACCGGTGGGTAAGGCGCTGCTGGGACGCGCATACGAGGTGCTGACGTTCGAGCGCTTCACGTTCTGGGCGACCCTTATGGCCCTGCCGATCGCCGCCATCCTCATCCAGGAACTGATCGACCGGTACTCGCGGCGTGCGATCGTAGCCCTGTGGATTTGCGCGGTGGCGACCTTCGGCAGCGCGGTTTCGTGGATGATCTTCCACCCGATCAACTCTTCACCCTTCAAAATCGACCAGGTAGTGTCGTTCCTGAATCGCGAGGGGCACAACAAATTCCGCTACATCACGTTGGGGTTTGGTGATGAATTCCCGGCGGTCTCGCGGCAGGTAACCGCGGGCAGCGTGGACGGCGACTACAACTCGGCACGCTTGTTGCCCGAGTTGACACAGTACGGCGCCGGACAGTTGAACAATTCGAAGTACTTTGGCGCGCCCGGCATGGAAGGCTTGCGGGCGGTCCTGAAACATGCAAACCAGTATGGCTTGAAGTATGTATTCGTACGCGACCGCTACTACGAACCGTTGCTGGCGTTTGCGGGATGGCGTCAGGCAGAGAGCTACGACAACGGCAACGTGACGCTGTGGTCGAAGGAAGATGTGCCGCCTGCGAAGAAGATCGACTTTGGGCCACTGATGCCGACCGCATTCGAGGGCCTGATGTGGGGTATTTTGCCCGTGGGCGTGAGCTTATTTGCGCTGTTCGCGATCATCATGTTGCCGGAGCGGCGGCGACTCGAGGAACCGGTGCAATTCCCGGCCAGCAGTGCGTCGCCGGCAGACCGGGCGGTGTTGCGGGAGGCCAAGTAATGTATCGCATCATTTCGATTGGAATTCTCGTTTTGACAGCAGCACTGGTGGCGGTGGGCACGGTCCATTCCAGCGACATGGCGCCGGCGAAGTCTCCGGATGGCGCGGTGCGGGCGTTATATGAACACGCCAAGGGCCGCGACTTTAAAGGCGCATTCAAGTATGTGTCGTCGTCGAGCAACACGGACGAGCAGGCGTTCGTGCGCGACATGGGCGGACGCGACGGCAGCCTGCGGACCTACTCCAACTTGCAGAACGTGGACACCCGCATCCTGCACCAGGACGACAACGCCGCCATGGTACGCGCGACGGCCGAGTGGTCGACCGCGGTAGGGGCGTTCTTTGACACGCGCGATCTGAAAGTGGTGAACGAGGACGGCCAGTGGAAAGTGGAGTGGCCGGTAGAAAAGCAGGCCAAGGTGCCGCCGCAGGTGATCCCGGTGAACTATTTGCGCTGGGATGTTATTACCCGCGGCAACGATGACGATTGGGGTGCGCAGAACGTAGAAGCCCCGCGCGTGCGAATTGTGAGCATGAATGCCATTGAGCGCGAAGGCGGGACCATCGTGATGGGCGAGATCGAGAACGAAGACACGGTCCCGGCATTCGTGGCCGTGAACGCGACTCTGAAGGGCAAGACCGGAAACGTGATCGCCGAGGAGAGCAGCTTCGACAAGATTTCGCACACGTTGCTGCCGAAGGAGATCTCACCCTTCCGCATCGACTTTCCGAAGGTGAAGCTGTCGAGTGTGAAGAGCGTGAGCATGCAGCCGAACTCGATGCTGGTGGCGGCTTCGGCCGACCCGGTGATCGGGGTGCTGAATCAGCACGTGGATAAGGACCTCCGCGGCAAGCCGGTGCTGAAGGGTGAGCTGATCAACGAGAGCGGCCAGACGGTGAACATCCCGCATGTGTTGGCGACGTATTACGACGGCAGCGGCAAGGTGGTGTGGGTGAGCGATGGTTACGTGGACCAGGCGCTCGAGCCGCAGACGCCGACTCCGTTTAGCGTGGGCTTGCAGCAGGACATTGCCAAGAACGTGCAGAACTATCGCGTGACGGTGAACCAATACAGCCTGGATCGGACCCAATGATTCGCAAATTATTGCTTTCGACAATGGTGGTAGCAGGATGCTGGTTTGCGGCGTCGGCGGCCAACGCGCAGGGGCTGCAGGTGCCGAAGACGCAGCCCGCGGGCCAGGAGCTTCGCATCTCCGGCGTGAACGGAACAGCCTACGTGTTCGGACCCGCGACGGCGTTCAAGGCGAAAGCGAACGGCGAGCTGGTGATTACCAGCGATCAGCTTCGTGCGGCGGGAATGTACACGGTGGTGAGCGACGGGAACAGCGGAACATTTTTCGTGGTGGCCGACAAGGCATCGAATGTGGCGTTCCTGGCACGGCCGTCGCGGGTGGCGACGGCGAAGACAGGGGTGATCAGTGGGACCGGTTTTGTTCTCGACAAGTTCAACAACCTGGTGATGCAGCCCACCCCGGTAAAGTTCTCGCTGGCGGTTCCGGGCACTCCAGCGGAGACGCGTAGCGAAACCAGCAAGAACGGCGTGGCTTTCGTCAGGATGGATTCAGGCAAGAAGAGCGGCGCGGCGCAATTCGTGGCTGCCGTCGACGATACGGAAGTGCGCCGGGTGGTGACGCAGACGGCGGCCGACCCTTGCAACATCCGCTTTAAGGCCGAGCCTTCGAAGGACGGGATCCACGTGGTGACCGATCCAATCAAAGACTGTTCCGGAAACGCGGTGCCCGACGGAACGATTGTGACCTTCACTGAGACCGACCAGAAGGGTCGGAGCACGGTGGATGCACGCATCAAGAAGGGCTTTGCCGAAGCCGAACTTCCGAACGAGGGCAGCGCGAATTTGTCCGTGGCCTCAGGCGTGGTGATCGGGAATGAAATTCACTGGGGAGGCAAGTAATGCGCAAGACGCTTTGGTATGCGATGGCGATTGCGATGATTGTACTGGCGACCTCGTGGATTTCCCGCCGAGTGCTGGCGGCGAGCACGCCGAGCGTCCAGGTGCAGCTTTCGACCGAGAACGTCCAGCCGCGCGAAGTTGAGGATGCGACGGAAACGGCGGTGCTCCGCGATTACAAATTGGCGTGGGCAAACTTGGCGAGCGCCATGGAGCAGAACCGCGCGGACTTACTCGACCAATCGTTCGTGGGCTTCGCGAAGGAACGGTTCGGCCAGGCGATCGCGGAGCAGAAGAAAGATGGTTTACGGCGGCGGTACGTGGACCACGGGCACAAGGTCGAGGCGGTCTTTTATTCATATGACGGATCGGCGCTTCAGTTAAAGGATGTTGCAAAGGTCGAGGTGGAGCTGCTGGATGGGAGCAAAGTGGTGGCGACTCAACCGGTCACAATTTCTTACATGGTGCTGATGACCCCGGCGGAGAATAGCTGGAAGGTGCGGGACCTGGAAGCGGTGCCCGGGTTCTAACTTCTTTGGTTTTATAGCGTCCAATGGGTAGGGCGAGGCGGGAAGCAGCCGTTTCGCCCTTTTCAATTCGGCTGAAGCAGGGTACCGGAATCTGCACTTTAGGGCGATTCGGGCCCTGTTGGACGAACGAAAAGTAGCTAAAATAGTTCAGACTCTGGCGGTGCGGGTCCGGCATCCAAAGTCATAGAAAAAATGGCTGGTCTTTCCATGAACCCCAAAATCGTGTCGTCGTTGGCCGTGCTGCTGCTGGCGGGAACGGTGAGCTTCGCCTCGCCGAGACAAGCGCAAAACAATTCCACCGGAGCACAGCAGAAGCAGGATGCGCCTGCGCCGGCGACCCCGGCGAAGCCGAACGCGGCAGAACAAACGCCCAATCCGGCTACCGCTCCGAAGAAAATCGATCGCGCAGACGCCTACTACCACTACACCATGGCGCACATGGATGAAGAGATGGTGGCGACCTATGGCCGCGCCGATTACGCGAATAAGGCGATCGAAGAATATAAGCTCGCGATCGCGGCCGATCCGACCTCGAACTTCCTGAATGCGAGCCTGGCAGATTTGTACTGGCGCACGGGCCGTATCCGCGACGCGGTCGTGGAAGCGCAGGACATCCTGAAGCGCGACCCGAATAACGTGGATGCGCATCGGTTGCTGGGGCGAATTTACCTTCGCTCGCTGGGCGACACGCAGAGCAACAATTCGCAGTCGAAGGAAATGCAGCGGCTGGCGATTGAGCAATACGAAGAGATCGTGAAGCTCGATCCGTCGAGCGTGGAAGACCACCTGCTACTTGGGCGTCTTTATTCCTATACGAATGATCTCGACAAGGCGGAACAGCAATTCAAGACCGCGGTGAAGCTGCAGCCGGACTCCGAAGAGGCCGTGACCATGCTGGCCTACCTCTATACGCAAGAGGGAAACACGGGGAAAGCGCAGCAGGTGCTGAACAACATTCCCGACGATGACCGCAGCGCGAAGCTCTATGCCACGCTGGGCTACACGTACGAGGAACAGAAAGACTATAAGAAGGCGATTGACGCCTATCGAAAAGCGGTCGCGCTCGATAAGGAAAATTTGGATTCGGTGCGCGGGCTGGCGCAAAACCTGATGAACGACAACCAGCTCGACGCCGCGCTGGAGCAGTACAAGGCAATCGTGGATGCCGACCCATCGGACGCGCAGAGCTATCAGCGAATTGCGGAGATCGATCGCCGCAACGGCCACTTCGACCAGGCGCTCGATGCGCTGAAGAAGGCGTCAGCGCTGGTACAGGACTCAGAGGAAATTCCGTACAACCTGGCGGTGATTTACGAGTCACTGGGGCGATACGACGATGCGATCCAGACGCTGCAAGGGTTGATTCAGAAGACAGAACGGCCGGATGGTCTGTACAGCCTTTCGGATCGCGGTAACCGTGCGATTTTCCTCGAGCGATTGGGAAACATTTATCGCGAAACGAATAAGACGCAGCCTGCGGTCGATACCTTCCGCAAGATGATCGCGTTGGGCGACGATGCCGCGTCGCGCGCGTATCGCGAGATGGTGGATACCTATCGCGATGCCCGAGACTGGCCGGCGGCGACCCAGGTCGCCGAAGAGGGCGCGAAGAAGCTGCCCAAGGACCGCGACATCACGATGGTGCTCTCGGCGCAACTGGCCGACGAAGGCCACGCCGACGAAGGGATTGCGAAGACTAAGGCGCTGCTCGACGGCAAGCCAAGCGACGATCGCGATGTGTACGTTTCCTTGGCGCAGATCTATACCCGCCGGAAGCGCTACCCCGAGGCGGAAGACGCGATCGGCAAGGCGCTGAAGATCTCGAACACGCAGGACGAGAAGAATTACGTCGTCTTCGTGCAAGGCTCGATTTACGAAAGCCAGAAGAAGTACGACATGGCGGAAGAGGCATTCCGCAAGGTGATTGGCGCGGACCCGAAGAACGCGGCGGCGCTGAATTATCTTGGGTACATGTTGGCCGACCGCGGCACGCGCCTGGAAGAGGCGCTGACTATGCTGCGCAAGGCGGTTTCACTCGATCCGCAAAACGGAGCGTATCTCGATTCACTCGGCTGGGTGTATTTCAAGCTGGGCAACTACGAGCAGTCGGAAGAGAACCTGCGCAAGGCGTCGGAGAAGATGGGAACGGATCCGACGGTGCAGGACCACCTCGGCGACCTGTACCAAAAGACGGGACGGCTGAAACAGGCAGCAACGCAGTGGGAGCGAGCGCTCGACCAGTGGAGCCACTCGGTCCCGGCGGAAGTGAATCCGGAAGACGTGGCCAAGGTGCAAAAGAAACTGGAGTCGGCAAAAGTAAAGCTGGCGCAGCAGACCGGCGGCACCGACAACAAGCAATAAGCAATAAGCAATAAGTTCAAACTGCACGAAGACACAAAGGCATCGCTACGGCGGTGCCTTTTTACGTTAGAGAATCTTTTTGCCGAAGGCGGAGAGCGCGAGTTCGACGGCGAGTTCGGCGGTTTGATTGCGCTCGTCGAGGACGGGGTTCACTTCAACAATTTCGAAACTGATCATGCGGCCATGGTCGGCGATGATCTCCATGGCGAGGTGAGCTTCGCGATAGGTGGCGCCGCCCCAGACCGGGGTGCCGACGCCGGGAGCATCTTCGGGATCGATCCAATCCATGTCGAGTGAGACGTGATAACCGACGGTGTTGCGGCCGGCGAGACGGAGGGCTTCTTCCATAACGGCGCGCATGCCGCGTTCGTCGATGTCGCGCATAGTGAAGACGTGGATGCCGGACTTGCGAATATTTTCTTTTTCCGCGGTATCGACATCGCGCACGCCGACGAGTACGCAGTTTTCCGGCTGCACCTTGGGAGTGAAGTTGTAAATGTTGGCGAGCTGCTCGACCGACAGTCCCATGATCGCGGCCAGAGGCATGCCGTGCACGTTGCCGCTGGGCGAGCTCTCGGGCGTATTGATGTCGCTGTGCGCGTCGATCCAGAGCAGGCCGATATTCTGGCCTTGGCGGCGATAGTATTCCGCCACGCCGCTCACCGTGCCGGCCGCCATGGAGTGGTCGCCACCCAATGCGAGTGGCACGCGGCCATCTTCGAGGGCTTTCAGCACCAGGTCAGCGTGCTTCTGGCAGGTCTTGGCGATCTCGGTAAGATATTTTGCCGATTTGTTGCCCGGAGCTTTGGTTTCGGCGAGTGCGACGGGGACGTTCCCGCCGTCTTCCACCACGTGCCCGAGGGCCTCAAGCTTGGCTTCGAGGCCGGCGACGCGAACGGCGGAGGGTCCCATGTCGACCCCGCGACGCGACTGGCCGAGATCGAGAGGGACGCCGAGGACACGGATTTTCTTGCTGACGACGTTGGGATTGAAAACAGTTTGCGCAGGAGATGCCATAGGATTTTTTACGACGTGCATATGTGAGACCGCCCCACGCGGTCGATGGTTCCAGGGCCTTGCAACTCTATGCTACGGGTAGATCCGGTGCAATGTGCGAGCGAAGGGAATGGTCTCGCGGACGTGATCGAGTCCGCAGATCCACGCGACGGCGCGTTCAATGCCCATACCGAAGCCGGAGTGCGGCACTCCGCCAAACTTGCGAAGATCGAGATACCACTTGAACGCTTCCTCCGGCAGATGATGTTCGTGGATGCGGGCAAGTAGTTTTTCGTACGAACCCATGCGCTGCGAGCCGCCGATGATTTCTCCGTAGCCTTCCGGCGCGAGAACGTCGACGCAGAGTGCGGCCTTGGAGTTATTCGGATCGGGCTCCATGTAGAAGGCTTTCACCTCGACCGGGTAGCGGTGAATCATGACCGGGCGGTCGAACTTCGAGGAGATGTAGGTTTCGTCGGGCGAGCCGAGATCACCACCCCACTCGAAGCGGCTTTCGAGTTCGCCTTTTTCGTGGCCTTCCTGCAGCATCTTCACGGCATCGTCGTAGCTGATGCGCGGGAAGGGCGTATCGATTTTTTCAAGCTTGGTGATATCGCGCTCGATGGTCTTCAGGTCGTCGCGGCGACGTTCAAGCACGCGCTTCACAATGAAGGTAATGAACTCTTCGGCGAGCTGCATCAAGCCATCAAGTTCCATGAACGCAACTTCGGGTTCTACCATCCAAAATTCGGTGAGGTGGCGGCGGGTCTTGGACTTCTCGGCGCGGAAGGTGGGACCGAAGCTGTAGACCTTGCCGAGCGCCATCGCAGTGGCTTCAATGTAGAGCTGGCCGGATTGCGTAAGGAACGCGGGATCGCCGAAGTAGTCGACCGGGAACAGCGTCGAGGTGCCTTCGCACACGGTAGGCGTGAGGATGGGTGGCTCGGTGAGGGTGAAGCCCTGGTCGTCGAAGAAATCGTGCGCGGCGCGGACTATCTCGGCGCGGATGCGGAGGATTGCCGCCTGCCGCTGGCTGCGTACCCAAAGATGGCGGTGCTCCATGAGGAATTCGACGCCGTGCTCTTTGGGCGTGATGGGATACGGCTCGTTCTCGGGCACGCGCTGCACGACTTCGAGGTTGGTGACATCCATTTCGTAGCCGCTGGGGGCGCGCTGCTCGGCGCGGACGGTTCCGGTGACGATGACGCTCGATTCCTGGGTGAGGTTCTTCACCAGGTCGAAGAGCTCAGGCGAGACGTTCTTCTTGAAGAGCACGCCCTGGATGACGCCGCTGCCGTCGCGGAAAATGGGGAAGAGCAGCTTGCCGCTCTCACGCAGGTTGTAGAGCCAACCCTTAATGGTAACGGTTTGCCCGGCATGGGCGCCGATGTCGTGAATAGCGGCTACGGGTGCGGATTGCGTGGTTTCCATGATTTGTTTATCGCCGGGGCCGAAGCCCCATTCCTAAGTTCGTCGTTACGGCAGCGCTGAAGCGCTGCCCTGATACACGTCTCTATGCCCTGGCTCCGGCGCCTTCCAACTTTCGGGCGATCTCCCCGAATTTTTCGGTGAAGCTTCCGGCGGCTTCGGTTTCTACTTCGAACAGAAGCGGTGGGACGAGCGGCGCGCTTCGCAGCAGGCGCATGGCCTGGTCCCAATCGATAGTGCCGTCGCCCGGCCAGAGGTGGGCGTCGCGATCTTTCTTATTATCGTGGATGTGAGTGGAGCGGATGCGGTCCTTCATGACCTCGAAGGCTAACTCTACGGTTTGTTCTATGTGCGCGTGGCCAATGTCGAAGCAGAAGCCCACGTCGTCGAAGTGTGCGGTCGTCACGAGCTCTAACAGGCGTTCCGGCGTGGAGAGCTCGTTAGGAATGTTCTCGAGAAGCACGCGTACGCCGAGTGGCTTGGCGAAGGCCTGCAGGTGCTCGATGGAGCTCATGGCAGCGTCGAAAAATTTGTGTTCGCTGAAGCTCTCGCCGCCGAGGCCGATGTGCTGGATCAAAAAGCAAAACGGAATTTGCTCGGCGACTTCGATGGCGCGCTTGATCTCGTCCATGGCTTCGATGCGGGCTTTCTTGTCGACGCTGGCGATGTTGAGAGGCGGGGTGCCGTCGCGGCCCCAGTCGTAGTCGCTGAACATGGGCGCGTGCATCGAGTGCATCGGGACGCCGGAGGTCTTGAACCATTGGGCGATTTCGCGGACGTGCTGGCGGTTGGTGTAATCGAAGTGGCCGCGGCCGGCGAAGATCTCGACGGCCTGCGCGCCCATTTGGGCGTAGGCGTCGAGCATGCCGGGGTGCAACCGCTCTTTCACCTGCACATAAGTGGAAATGGCCTTCAGCATCGGATCGTCCTATTAGTAGCCTACCGCATGACCGTTGTTGCGGCCATCGCTGGCACCCTGGCGCTCACCGCTGACCGGATCGACGAGGATACATTCGCCGTCACTCCAGTAGCCGCCGTTCTCGGCTTCATCGTCGTACTTGGTGAACTTGTGGCCCATTTGTTTCAGGAGGCGGATGGTGTCGGGTGAGATACCGGACTCCACAAATTCGAAGTCGGGCATCCACTGGTTGTGGAAGCGCGGGGCGTTCACTGACTGCTGGATGTTCATGCCGTAATCAATGACGCCCATCAGGATGTTGGCGACGGTGGTGATGATGCGCGGACCGCCCGGCGAGCCCAGGACCATGAAGAGCTTGCCGTCTTTGAGGACGATGGTGGGCGTCATGGCCGAGAGCGGTCGCTTGTTGGGGCCGACGGCGTTGGCTTCGCCCTGGATGAGGCCGTATTGGTTGGGGACGCCGGGCTTGGAGGAGAAGTCGTCCATCTCGTTGTTGAGCAGGAAGCCGAGGCCAGCGACGGTGACGTAATTGCCGAAGCCACCGTTGAGCGTGGTCGTGACGGCGACGGCGTCGCCTGCGTCATCGACCACCGAGTAGTGCGTGGTGTGCTCGGGCTCGGCGATGTTTACCGGCTGCGGATGCAGAAGGGCGTACTGGTCGAGCGAGGCAAACCCGGCGGGTCGCTTGAGCTCGTTGCTGGGTGTGGCGTGGTTGACGTTGATAGACTCGCGCCAGGCGTTGCCGTAGGGCTTGTCAATAAGCTGAGCGACGGGGATCTTGGCGAAGTCGGGGTCTCCGAGGAATTCGGCGCGGTCGAAGAAGGCTCGACGATATGCCTCGAGCGTGAGGTGCATGGCCTCGGCGGAGTGGTCGCCGTACTTGGCAAGATCGAAGCCTTCGAGAATATTCAGCGCCTCGACGAGAGCGATACCGCCGGAGGACGGCGGCGGGGCGCTCAGGACCTCGTAGCCGCGATAGGTGCCGCGGATCGCCGGACGGTCTTTGACTTCGTAGTTGGCGAGGTCTTCGGCCGTGATGAGGCCGCCACCAGCGGCCTGGTCGGCGGCGATCTGGCGGGCCATGGCGCCCTTGTAGAAGTCGTCGGGATTGGCGGCGATCTTCTCGAGGGTCTGCGCGAGCTCGGGCTGGCGGAAGGTGTCGCCGGGCTCGTAGAACTTTCCGTCGCGCTGAAAGATGCGGCGCGATTCGGGGAACTTGGTGAGGTTCGGGTCGCGGAAGCCCATGGCGTCTTCGTAGCTGAGCGGGAAGCCTTCGTGGGCGAGACGGATGGCGGGCGCCATCACCTGTGGCAGCGTGAGTTTTCCGAAATGCTTTTGGGCGTAGACCATGCCGGCCACCGAGCCGGGGACGCCGTTGGCGCGGTAGCCGACGAGGCTGGCGTCGGGAATGATGTTGCCTTGGGGGTCAAGGTACATGTCGTGCGTGGCGCGCGCGGGGGCCTTTTCGCGGTAATCGAGGAAATGGGTTTCGCCGTTGGCGAGGCGGATGAGCATGAAGCCGCCTCCGCCGATGTTGCCGGCCGCGGAGTGGGTGACGGCCAGGGCAAACCCGGTGGCCACGGCGGCGTCGACGGCGTTGCCGCCCTGCTTCATGATCTCGACCCCGGCGCGGCTGGCGTCAATTTGCACGCTGGCCACCATGGCATGCTTCGCATGCTCGGGGTTGACCATGGTTTCGGCCGCGACGGGGAGAACGGCGGCGATTAGGAGAAAACAGAGGCGACGAAGGGTATAGATGCGGGTCAGCATGATGGGAGGTCGAGCGAGCTTTGAGGCTAGTACGGGGCGGGAGGGGGAGTCAAATAGGCGAACTCTGCCAGTCCAGTCGAAAATTCGTGCGGAGTTCAGATTTCCGGCACTATATTGAGGAACTCTATGTCGAAGGCAATAGCTATTCTCAGACGGTTCGCATTTGTCGCAGTCTTCGCGTCGAGCGTAGTCGGATTCTGCCAAGGTGCCGAGTGTGATCTCGCGAATGTGAAACTCACCGCGGTTTCAGTGAGGCACCTCTCTCCGATCGAGGTCGCCTCTCTGGAACCAGATTGCGTGTCCTGTTTCGATACGCGAATCAAATTGCGGTTGTCATTTCCCGAAGGCTGCGGAATTGAAGTGTATACGGATTCCGGTCACACTCCTGAGGGGCTGGATATGTTTCAGGATGATGAGAAGCCGAGGTGGCATTTTATCGACGAGCGGGACACTTCGCCTGGTTTCGAATCGTTCAAGAGTCGCTCAGTTGGAGAGTGGACGCGGTTGAGAAAACGCAAGCCATTCACTTGGGATTGGTATGCGAGCCTCTCAAAACATCGGAAAGTCGCATATTCCGTCTTCGTCAGGGTCAGTTCCGCTGAGCAGGCTAGTGAAGTGGCGTCTGATTGGATTAGTGGCGAGACTTTGAAGTCCTCGCGCAATCATTGAATTGTCGCGCCTCTGATGGTGGACTCATCGCGCAGCGGCTGCTGCGAAGACATTTGCCAATTTCCCCTCTGTTGCCCGATACTCGCTTTTCATTCCTCGGAGGAAATTTGCGGGCCTACTTCAAGCCTTTTCTCTGTCTTGTCCTGCTGATCGCGAGCGCGTTTGCGCAGAAACTGCCGTCGGCGGCGGTTTCGGCGGACCACATGAAGGAGTATTCCGACGATGCGGTGCAGTGGATGCATGACTACCTGCGCATCAACACCAGCAATCCGCCGGGGAACGAGTTGGCGGCGGCGCAATTTTTTAAGAAGGTGCTGGACGAGAACGGGATCGAGAACCAGGTGTTTGAGTTCACGCCGGGGCGGGCGAACATCTGGGCGCGGGTGAAGGGGGCAGGGACGCATCGGCCGCTGATTTTGCTGAGCCACATGGACGTGGTGACGAGCGATGCGACGAAATGGAAGGCGGACCCGTTCAGTGCCGAGGTGATCGACGGTGCGATGTACGGCCGCGGCGCGCAGGACATGAAAAACGAAGGCCTGGCGCAGCTCGTGGTGATGGTGATGCTGAAGCGCGAGCAGGTGAAGCTCGATCGCGACGTGATTTTGCTGGCAACGTCGGACGAGGAAGTAAACGGCATCGGCACGGATTGGATGATCGCGAACAAGCGCGACCTGCTGGAGAATGCCGAGTTCTTGATTACCGAGGGCGGCGAGAACCTGCTGGTGAACGGGCATGTTGAGTCGGTGGGCGTGGATGTGGCGGAGAAGTCTCCGTTCTGGCTGACGTTGACAGCGCATGGAACACCGGGGCATGCGTCCATTCCAATGGCGGATTCGGCGCCGAACCGGCTGGTGCGCGCGCTGTCACGGGTGATTGCGTATCACACGGAGTTGAAGGTGCTGCCGGTGGTGGAAGAACACTTCCGGGCGTTGGCGGAGACACAGCAGGGCGATATGGCGGCGAAGTTCCGCGATATCCGGACGGCGCTGAAGGACCGGGCGTTCGCGCAGAAGATAGCGGGCGATCCGCAGTATGCGTACTTGCTGCGCAACACGGTTTCGTTGACAAGGCTGCAAGGGTCGAAACAGACCAACGTGATACCCGCTGAGGCCACCGCGGCGCTGGATGTGCGGCTACTGCCGGGCGAAGACCAGCATGCGTTTTTGGAACTGATGAAGAGAGTTGTGGGCGATCCGAATGTGACCGTGGAACCGGAGAGCGCAGACTTCCGCAAGGCGAATGCCTCGGACGTGAACACCACACTATTCCAGGTCTTCCGCGAGGTTTCGGCCGCGTACTTCCCGGGCACGCCAGTGGTGCCGACAATCACCAGCGGCTATACGGAAAACCAGCGCTATCGCGAGATTGGCATTAACTGCTACGGCTTTACTCCCTACGCGGCCACCAAGGAAGAGAGCGCGACTGAGCATGGCAACAACGAGCGGGTGCGCATCGAAGAGCTGCGGCGGGCGCCGAAGATTTTGTTCGACGTGGTGGCTATGCTGGGGGCGCGGTAGGCAAGCCTTTAGCGATACTCGCTTCAGCGGTTCGTTCCGTACGCTGAGTACGATAAGGTAGCTGTTGCGGGATGCTGGCGGAAGAATCAATCCGAGACGAACAACGAGATGAGCAGCCCGCTCGACGCCCAGTCACATTGCTCTGGGTTGTGAAGCGCGTGGGCTTCTACCTTTTGCTGGCGCTTGGTGGTCTCGCCGTCATGGCTGGAGCGCTCTTTGTCAACGTTAGATATGGCTTCTACATCCCTGCTCGCTGGGTTGGGTTGATTCTCTACACCACGCTAATTTTCTGGGTGGTGGTCCGATACTGTAGGCCGCAATGGCAGATGCCGAAGTTCTGGGTGAGCGTGACTGGCTGCCTCGTAACCCATCTGTTGTTCTTCGACTGGGTGCTCACCGTATATCCCGATTGGCGCGTTATTTGGTTCATGCCCATCGCGATAGTTGAAGGGGGCATGATCGGGGCTCTTGTCGCCTTCGTGTGCAAGTCGGCCTAAATAGCTCTTCATTCTTCGTCGGGCAGCGGAGCTTCCATCAGGCGTTCGTAGTTTTTCTGGATGAAGTTGTCAGTCATGCCGGCGATGTAGTCGCACACGATGCGTGCTAGGGGCTCGATCTTCGCTTTGTCCTGGTAGGTGGGCGGCAGGCTCTCGGGATGGGCCATGAAGTGCCCGAAGAGGCCGCCGACGATGAGCTCAGCGTCGATCTTCTCCGTCTGTAGGGCTTCGCTGAAATAAAGATTCTCGTAGAGGAATCCCTTGGCCTCGGCGCGCTCGGCGTCGACCTCGGGGCTGAAGGCGGCGAGGCGCTCGGGGTAGCGGCGGACGTCGTCGAGGGTCTTCACGCCGGAGTCGGCGATGCGGCGGCGAGTGTTCTCGATCAGGTCGGTGACGAGGCGGTCGAAGATTCGCTTTACCGTCTCGTTGAACTTCAGCTTGCGGCGGGCGGTGGGATGCTGGGCATCGACCTGTCGGTAGAAGCGTTCGAAGACAGGGACTCGGCAGAGGTGCTCGATGTCGAGGATGCGCGATTCGAAGCCGTCGTCAAGGTCGGCGGTTGTGTAGGCGATTTCGTCGGTGTGGTCGATGAGCTGGGCTTCGATGGGCGGACGCTGATCGAGCAGGTATTCGCGCAGCTCGGGGTGGTCGGCCTCGCGGTAGTCGCGGGAGTGCTTGATGATGCCTTCGCGGACCTCGAAGGTGAGGTTCAGGCCACGGAAGGCGATGTAGCGCAGCTCGAAGTCTTCGACGATCCGCAGCGCGTGCAGGTTGTGGTCGAAGGAGCAGCCGTGGCGGCGCATGGCGGCGTCGAGGGCCTTTTCGCCGGCGTGTCCGAAGGGCGGATGGCCGATGTCGTGGACAAGCGCGAGCGCCTCGGTGAGGTCGATGTTGAGGTTGAGCGCCGCGGCGATGGTGCGCGAGATCTGCTGGACCTCGATGGTGTGAGTGAGGCGGTTGCGGAAGTGGTCGGAGTAGCGGCCGGTGAAGACCTGCGTCTTATTTTCGAGCCGCCGGAAGGCTCGGGAGTGGAGAACGCGGTCGCGGTCGCGCTGAAAGTCATTGCGATAGGCGTGGCGTGGCTCGGGGATACGGCGCCCGCGGGAGCTCTCGACATCAACGGCATAGCCGGCCAGCATGGCGCGAGTTTATCAGGCGAAAGTGGGGCGCGCTCGATTCTGTAACCTGCTACATTGTCTTTTTCCATCTGCAGGAGCACTCCGTTGGCGAAAAAACTTCGCGTGGGCATTTTGTTTGGCGGGCGTAGCGGCGAGCATGACGTGTCGTTGCTGTCGGCCGCGTCCGTCATCGAGGCGATCGATAAGTCGAAGTTCGAGGTAATCCCGATCGGGATCAACAAGGAGGGCAAGTGGCTGACGTCGTCGCATGCCGAGCAGTTGCTGAAGGGCAATCCGGCGCTGCGGGCGGGCGATCCTGAGGCGACGCCCGGGGCCGCGGTGCTGGCCAAGGGCGAGGCCGTGCTGGTGCCTCCGGTGCCTTCCCAGCAGGGTGAGTTGGTGCCGTTCGAGACCGATGGTTCGGGGCAGCGCACGAATTCGATCGACGTGGACGTCATTTTCCCTGTGCTGCATGGAACGTTCGGGGAAGATGGGACGATCCAGGGGCTATTCGAGTTGGCGAATATTCCATACGTCGGGGCGGGCGTGCTGGGTTCGGCGGCCGGGATGGACAAGGACATCATGAAAGCGCTGTTCGCCCAGGCGGGGCTGCCGATTGTGAAGCACGTGACCGTGCTGCGGAGCGATTGGCAGAGCGCGCCGAAAAAAGTGAAGAAGCTCGTCGAAGCAAAATTGAAGTATCCGATATTCGTGAAGCCGGCGAATTTGGGGTCGTCGGTGGGGATTACGAAGGCGCACGATGGCAAGGAACTTGGGCCGGCGCTGGACGAGGCCGCGAAATACGACCGCAAGCTGGTGATTGAGCAGGCGGTGGGCGGGAAAAAGCACAGGGCGCGCGAGATCGAATGCTCGGTGCTAGGGAACGATGAGCCGAAGGCTTCCATCCCGGGCGAAATCGTGCCGGTGAAAGAATTTTACGACTACGACGCCAAGTACATTGATCCTGGCTCAGCGATCCAAATCCCGGCCAAGATCCCGAAAAATCTCCAGAAAAAGGTGCAGGAACTCGCAGTGCGGGCGTTTAAAGCCGTGGATTGCAGCGGGCTAGGGCGGGTGGATTTCCTGATCGATCCGGCGAGCAAAAGGCTTTACGTGAACGAGATCAATACGATGCCGGGATTTACGTCGATCAGCATGTATCCCAAGATGTGGGAGGCCAGCGGGTTGACGTACACGGGCCTGATTACGCGGCTGATTGAGCTGGCACTGGAGCGCCACTCCGACAAACAAAAAAATCGGTATACCCGCAGCTGACGCTAACGCCGATGCGGGTCGTGCGTCTTTTGCATTGGTGGGTGGTGATGCAAACGGCAGCCGCGCTGGTTCCCCTCCAGGACGCGCGGCTGCCGTTTCTTTTTCCGTGAACTTCCAGGGCGCCACTGCCGTACCATCTGGTGGAGAGACCCCTCTCCCTTCGGATGACAGCCATGTTGAAGCGTAAAGTAGTTCTCTTTATCCTCTCGTTTTTTGTCCTGGGAATTTCTGCCGCGCATGCCGATGACTGGCACCACACGTGGAACGTTGGCGCCAAGCCCGAGTTCGAATTCCGCAGCAACGATGCTGGGATCGATATCTCGACGCGGACAGGCAACACGATCGAAGCCTACGTCACCACCAAGGGCTTCCACATCGGGCCCAATGAAGTGCACATCACCGAGCACCAGGACGGGGACCGAGTTCAATTCGAGGTGCATCTGCCTATGCACCATATCTCTTTCTTTGACATGACCTCGGTAAAGGTGACGGTCACCGTCCCGGAAAGCACGAACGTACACGTGAATACCTCCGACGGGCACATCCACGTGGATGGAGTGAAGGGCGAATCGCGGCTGGAGAGCGGCGATGGTTCGGTGGAAGCCACGCGGTTAGATGGAGTCCTCTGGGCGCACACCGGTGATGGCCACATTAAAGCGGAAGGCCGTTTTGATCGGCTCGATCTTTCGACCGGAGACGGCCATATCGAACTGAATGTGGGAGCAGGATCGAAACTCGCCTCAACGTGGGAGATCCACACCCATGATGGCAGCGTCCGGGCGGCGATTCCTGCGGACCTTTCTGCCGACCTCGATGCTGACACCGGAGACGGCCACATCGATTCCGATATCACGATCACCGTCCAGGGCGGTATGAGCCGCAATCATCTGCGGGGCGCGATGAACGGCGGAGGGCCGCTGCTGAGAATCCATACCGGGGACGGCAGTATTCACCTGTCGCGCAGCTAGAACTTTTGAGCAATAAAAAACTCCGCCCGGCCTGGCCGAGCGGAGTTTTTTATTTGCGCGGGAACTAGCGGTGCTTGATGAATCCGCCAGTGTGCAATTCGCCGATCGCCTGGCGGATTTGCTCCTGCGTGTTCATCACGATTGGGCCATACCACGCTACCGGCTCTTCGAGCGGTTTGCCAGAGACGAGCAGGAAACGAATGCCTTCTGGTCCAGCCTGCACCACGATTTCGTCGCCGCGATCGAACAGCACGAGCGAGTGGTTGGTCGCGTCGTAGGTCGGCGTGGCTTCCGGCTTGGCGGTGTGCTCGGTGAGCACCGCGCGCGGCTCGGAGGCGTCGCGGAAGGTGCCCTCGCCGGCGAAGACGTAGGCAAAGGCATTTCGCGTGACGTCAACCTTGACCCGCTTGCGCTGATTCGGCGGCACTGCGATATCGACGTACGCCGGGTCGGCTGCGACGCCTTCCACCGGTCCACGCTTGCCCCAGAATTCACCGGAGATGATTCGGGCTTTCGTGCCGTCGTCGTCCGTGACCTCTGGGATCGCCGAGGACGGAATGTCCTGGTACCGCGGGTCGGTCATCTTCAACGATGCGGGCAGGTTCGCCCACAACTGGAATCCATGCATGCGGCCGACGTCATCGCCCTTTGGCATTTCCTGGTGCAGGATGCCGCTGCCGGCGGTCATCCACTGGACGTCGCCCGCGGTCATCTTGCCCGTGTTGCCGAGGCTGTCGCCGTGCTCAACCGAGCCGGCGAGGACGTAGGTGATCGTCTCAATGCCCCGGTGCGGATGCCACGGGAAGCCGGCGAGATAGTCCTCGGGATGCTCGTTACGGAAATCGTCGAGCAGGAGGAACGGATCGAATTCCTTCGTCTTGCCGAAGCCGAACGCGCGCTGGAGTTTCACTCCCGCACCCTCGAGCGTCGCCTTGGTGTGAAGAATTTCTTTTACCGGTCGGAGAGACATAGGTACTTCCTTTCTTGCATGCCGCGGCATTGGATGACGGGGCGCAGCACTTCGACTCAGCGCTCAGGCAGCTTTGACAAACTGCACGTCGAGCGTGATGGTGACTTCTTCGCCCACCAGGATGCCGCCGGTTTCGAGCGCCGCATTCCAGGTCAGGCCGTAATCCTTGCGGTTGATCTTGGTCGTTGCCGAGATGCCGATGCGGGTGTTGCCCCACGGATCTTTGCCGGGCGCGGTCGGGCCTTCCACGGCAAACGACACGTTGCGGGTGACTCCGTGAATGGTGAGTTCGCCTTCGACCTTCAGTTGGTCGTCGCCGGTGCGGGTGATCTTGGCCGACTTGAACAACAGGGTAGAAAACTTCTCGACGTCGAAGAAGTCGGCGCTGCGCAGGTGCGCATCGCGCTGAGCTTCGCGGGTGTTGATGCTGGTGGCGTCGATGGTCGCCTCGATCTGCGAACGGGTGATGTCAGCCTCGTCGAAGGTCAGTTTGCCGGAGACTCCGGAGAACTGGCCTTTCACATTGGAGATCATCATGTGCTTGACCTTAAATTCGGCAACGGAATGGACGGGGTCTATGTTCCAGGTGGAAACGGCAACGTTCGTCTCGGCAAGAGCGCTCATGATTTTCAATCCTTTCGTTGGGAGGGGTTAATCACGCTCCCGAACACAGGTATGACAATAGTCGTTATCACGAATAATATCAAGAGGAAAACTTGTCATCTTGACAAAACTAACTAACTGGTTAATTATTTCGAAAGGTGGCCGTCTGCCGGTGATTTGGGGCGGCTCGCCGATTCTCCGGCGCGGGTCCACAGGCGCGGGATTTAGGTTGCGGATCATGACGGTGAGACAAGCTCGGGAGATAAAGGTATCGCGCGCGGGATCGCGTGGACGGCCGGAAGAGTCGAAGCAGGCAATCTTGAAGGCGGCTCTGGCGGAGTTCGCCAACCAGGGCATTGCCGGGGCGCGGACGGACGCCATTGCCGAGTCGGCAGGCGTGAACAAGGCGCTGCTCTATTACTACTTCGAAGACAAAGAGGGACTTTATCGCGCCGTGCTTGAGTCGGTGCTGTCGGGATTGATGGAGCGTGAGCGCACCGTGTTCTCGGCGCCGGGTTCAGCGCTCGACAAAGTCGTGAACTACGCGGTAACCCACTTCGACTACATCGCCGAGACGCCTTCGTTTTCGCGCATTGTGCAGGGCGAGATGATGCGGGCGAGCGTCGGGAAATCGCCACACATTCAGTTCATCAGCGAAAAGTACTTCCGGAAATTGATGGAATGGCTGATGACGACATTGCAGGACGGGATGCGGCGGGGGGAGATCCGGCAGATCGATCCGGGCAACACCATCATCAGCCTGCTGGGGCTGACTGTTTTCTATTTTGTAAGCACGCCGGCATCGCGGGCGCTGGGCCGGTTGGATCCGCTCTCGGCTGAGGCGCTGAAAAATCGCAGGGCTGCGCTAGTGGACCACGTAACCGCAATTCTTAAACCTGATATCTCTCACAACGCAAAAGGAAAGACGCTGTGAAGCCATCGAAATTCTTTATTTTTCTCGGAGTTCTTGCCGCTCTTGCGGCGATTTTCTATATGTTCACCACGAACCACACCAGCGACGAAGTGCTGATCGGCGTGGTGGACGCCAACAATGTCGTCGTGAGCTCGAAGATACTCGGACGGATCGAACGCCTGGCGGTGGACGAGGGCACTCCGGTGAAAGCCGGGGACCTGATCGCGGTTATCGATTCCGGCGAATTGAAAGCACAGAAAGCCGCTGCGGAAACCACGATTGCCAGCTATCGCGAGCGCGTGGCCAACGCCCGCGCCAGCGCGACCCAAGCTGAGGGTGAAACTGCTTCGGAATTGCAGAACGCGAAGGACAAACTGCAGGCGGCGAAATCGGCTTACACGCAAGCTCAAGCCGATCTGGAGCGCGTGCGCAGCGATGCCGCGAGATTGATCGAATTGGCGAAGCAGGGCGTGGCTTCGCAGGCTGATAAAGACCGGTCGGACGCTCAACTTCGTGTAGCGCAGGCGGCAGTGCAGACCGCCGCGGACCAGGTGCATGCGGCGGAGTCCGATGTGAACACCTACACCGCACGGTTGGAGCAGGCGAAGGTGGCAAAGAGCACGCTGGCCGGATCGCAGCAGGATGTGCGGACCGCGGAAGCGCAATTGGCGGAAGCGGAAACGCGGCTCGGATACACGCAGGTGGTTTCGCCGGTGAATGGCGTAGTGAACGTGCGTGCCGCACGCGAAGGTGAGGTTGTAAATCCCGGGCAGGCGATTGTGACCGTGGTGGACTATGGCGACACCTGGGTGTACGCGGCATTGCCAGAGACGGATGCAGGTTCGATCAACATTGGCGACACGCTCACGGTGAAGTATCCGTGGGGCGCGACGGAGCAGGGAAAACTTTTCTATAAGGCGGCCGAAGCTGATTTCGCCACGCAACGCGACGTGAGCCGCACCAAGCGCGACATCAAGACGATTGCGATCAAGGTGCGGGTGCAGAACACCAGCGAGGGCAAGCTTGTGCCTGGGATGACGGCCGAAGTGCTCGTCCCGAAGAACAAGCAGGGCGGCGGTGGCAAATGATGATGAAAGACGGAACCAGCGCCCCAAACCCGAATGCGGCGATCGAGGTGGACCACATCACGAAGAAGTATGGCGACTTCACCGCGGTAGACGATGTTTCCTTCGCGGTGGATAAAGGCGAGATCTTCGGACTGCTCGGCCCGAACGGCGCAGGCAAGTCCACGCTGATCCGCATGATGACCACGCTCATTCCGATTACCGGTGGCAAGGCGTACATCAACGGGCACGACGTTTCGAAAGAACCGGACGCCGCGCGCTGCGCGATGGGCGTGATCCCGCAGGCGCTGACCAGCGACATTGACCTGACGCTGGAAGAGAACCTGAGCATTTACGCCAAGCTGTATGGCGTGCCCGCAGTGCAGCGGAAGAAGAACATTAACGACTTGCTCGAGGCCGTGGACCTGACCAAGTGGCGTCACGCGCAGACGAAGACCTTGTCGGGCGGCATGCGGCGCCGGCTGGAGATTGCGCGCGGGCTGATCCACAACCCGAAGATTTTCTTCCTCGATGAGCCGACTACCGGCCTCGATCCGGTATCACGCGTGGCGGTGTGGGAGATGTTGACGAAGATCAAGGACGAGCGGCACCTCACGGTGCTGATCACCACGCACTACATGGACGAAGCCGACCGCTTGTGCGACCGCATCGCGATTGTGGATCACGGCAAGCTGGTGGCGCTCGACAGCCCCATGTCGCTGAAGATGAGCGTGCCTGGGTCGAATGTAATCGAAGTGCAGTTCCTGAATCCGCCGGCGGACTGGCAGCAGCGTCTCGAGAAGCTCACCGATGTAACGTCTGTGCGCCATGAAGGTGCGGACATGTATCGCATCCTCAGCGGCGACGGTTCTGCAACGACGACGCAATTGGTAGAAACCGCGGTCGGCGCGAAGGTGCAGCTCAAATCGCTGAACGTGCAGAACACAACGCTGGACGATGTATTCGTCCACTACACAGGACGACAGTTGCGCGACGAACAGGTGAAAGCAACCATGGGTTACGTGATGCCCGCGCGTCCGGGGATGCAGCCATGACGAGAATGTGGGCAATTGTCGAACGAGAGCTGCGTAAATTTGTACGTTCCCCAGCACTGATGCTGGTTTCCATGGTGCTGCCGCTGGTGCAGCTCATCATTTTGGGCAATGCGTTTGGCGGTAAGATCCGCGACGCCAAGATGGGGGTGGTGGACCAGGACCACGGAACCCAGTCGGTGAAGCTACGCGAGGCGTTCTCGGCGGTCGAAGCGAACATCCGCACCTTCAAGGTCGTTTACTACGACAACGACGTGCAGGCGAAGGAGGATGTGCGCACCGGCAAGATCCAGGCCGCAGTCATCATTCCGCCTGAGTACTCGCGCAAGTTTTACGAGCAGAACCATCCGCGGATCGGCGTAGTGGTGGACAACACTGACAACTTCATTGCCGGCTCACTCGAAGCGGAGATGCAAGCACTGGTCGACTCGCTGAACAATCCCACGGTGCAACCACGCATCCAGCAGCAAATCGCGCTGGAGATCGTGGAGCTTTATCCCTACGTGGAGTACATGAAGTACCTGCTGCCAGGCTCGATTTCGCTGGCGATGTATATCTCGGTGATGATTGGCGGCGGAATGCTGTACATCGACGACAAGGCCCGCGGAGTACACGAGGGCTACCTGGTCACGCCGATCACGCGCTTCGAGCTGGTGTTCGGGCTGAACATCGCCGGCGCGATTAAGGCGGTGATTGCGGGCATCTGCCTCACGGTCATGGGGTCACTCATCGCGGGGGTATCGAATTTATTCCATTTTCGCAATTTCTTCGGCGCGCTGCTGATGATCATCGCGACATCGATGGCCTTCAATACGATGATGTTCCTGCTGATGGTGCGGGTGGAAGACCCGCTGGTGCCGCGTGCCATGTTCGGGGTGCTCAACACGCTGCTGTATTTCCCGAGTGGCGCGGTGTACCCGATCTTTTCGTTCCCCAAGTGGCTGCAGGTCATTGCATACGCGGATCCATTCAGCTACGCGGTCGATGGTTTTAAGGCCGTTCTGCTGAAAGATGCCGGGCTGGGCGCAATTTGGCACGACGTGGCGTTCCTGACGATATTTGCGGTCATCACACTGGCAGCCGCTACGCCGTTATTCAAGCGCTCTTTGTAGCGTTGCGGTGTCTAATAGTAGAGTGATAGCGGACTCGAACGCATGACCCTTTTTGAAGCTAAGGAATACGATCCGTCGCGCGATCGGCGGCGACGGAACATCATCATCGTCGTCGTCGTGTTTGTCATCCTGGTGGCTGCACTCGGTTGGCACTTCCGCTACTGGCCGGAAGAACACGTTGTCGACAAGTTCTTCGATGCGCTCCAGCAGAAGGACTACGAGAAGGCCTACGGCATCTGGTTCAACGACGCGGACTGGAAGCAGCACCCTGACAAGCACAAGGATTACGACTTCCACAGCTTCTACCTGGACTGGGGGCCGGGAGGCCAGTGGGGGCTGGTGCAGAATCACAAGATCTATACGACCGTCGGCGGCGGCAGCGGCGTGACCGTGGTGGTGATTGTGAACGGGCGCAGCGAGGCGGCGAACGTTTGGGTGCAGAAGGGCGACAAGACGATGTCGTTCCCCCCACGGGAGTACGAGCCGCAATAGGTAGTTACTGGATCAGCGTGAATATCCCGCTATGCCATTCTTGTACAGGTCGGTGCTGGTATCCCGATGTGTTTCCTATTTCATCCGGCGGCCCGAGTAGGATGTAAGCCTTACCCTGATCAGTCTTCCATCCCGGAGCCGATCCGCCGGCGAAATGCTCGTTGGCAAAGGCGATGCGCCGGTAGTGTTCTTCCTTGAATGGGTTCTCGGTCGCGCCGGGATTGGGATTACGCTTCTCCCAGAAGGCGATGATAAACGCGTCGCGTGCGCGATCGTCGTTGAGCTTGAAAAAGTCGGCGCGTTCCCGCGCGGTGATGATGTAAGTGACGTCTTCGTCGAGCCAGCGGTCGTAGACGCCCGGAGGATGCAGCGGCGATCCAGGTACGGAGGACTGCGCGCGCGCGACGGCAGTGCACAAAGCGAAAAATGCAGTTACCGCAATAATTCTGGTGCGTAACACTGACATGGGCAGCCCCCAGCTTTTCGACTCACTTCGGGTTTCGAGGTTAGCCCTGCTGCCCAGCGTTGGTCAGCAATTCATTCATCACTTTTTGTAAAGTCGCCTCGTTTTCGACATTGAAGGTCGTGGCCGTCTTGTCGATCTGGCGCATGAGTCCGGTCAGCACCGAGCCGGGGCCGACTTCCACGAACGTCTTCACGCCCAACTCAATCAGCTTGCGAACGCTCGCGTCCCATTGCACGGCGCCAGTTACCTGGCGGGTGAGGGTGTCGCGCGCCTGGTCGGCGGTGGTGACCTGCGCGACGTCCACGTTGCAGAGCACGGGAGTTTCGGGATTGCGGAAGTTGAGCGCCTTGAGGTCGGCGGCGAGACGATCCTGCGCGGGCTGCATCAGCGCACAATGGAAGGGTGCGCTTACGGGGAGCATGACGGCGCGCTTGGCGCCGCGCTTTTTCGCCAACTCGGCGGCACGTTCCACCGCGGCTTTATTGCCGGAGATGACGGTCTGCCCGGGAGAGTTGAGGTTTGCGGCCTGGCAGACTTCGCCTTGCGCGGCTTCTTCGCAGACTTTTTTTACTTCGTCGGCGGCGAGCATGAGGATGGCGGCCATGGCGCCTACGCCCGCGGGCACGGCTTCCTGCATGTACTTGCCGCGCTTGTTCACGGCGCGCACCGCGTCTTTGAAGTCGATAGTTCCGGCAGCAACGTGGGCCGAGTATTCGCCCAGGCTGTGTCCGGCGACGTATTGCGGGTTGATGCCCTTGGACTGGAGCACGCGCCACGCGGCCACCGAAACGGTGAGGATCGCCGGCTGGGTGATCTCGGTCATCTTGAGCCGGTCTTCGGGGCCCTCGCAGCAAAGTTGCGACAGTTTGAAACCGAGGGCGGCGTCGGCCTCGTCGAAGGTCTCCTGCGCCACTGGATACATGGCGGCCAAATCCTTGCCCATCCCCACCGCTTGCGAACCCTGCCCCGGGAAAAGGAACGCGATGGGGCCATGTGCATGTGTCATGAATGCTCCGTAAGTGCGAAGGGAGATTCTAGAAGAAAAGGGCGGGAGGCGTCAGTGCGACGAGGTTGATCTGATGCGCCCTAGCCTCTTAGACAAGCAAGAAGTTGCACGGTCCGCATTCTCGCGGAGGACAGGCGAGCCGCCGAATCCAATACCCCGGCTTACTCCCAAAAGAATTGATATCGCTCAGTTACGGTGTGACTCGAGAGCTTTCCGCTCGGGGCAAAACAGAATTCGGCAAGAATATAGCCTTTCATAAAACCGATCGAGCTACCATAAATCCTGCCATAACTGCACTCCGCAGTAGACGAGTATCCAACATATCTCATCTTGTGTCGCGCCATGAACGCGCGCACATCGGATTCGTTGGAATTTGAATCTAGCTCCCGAGTTACTTCCGAGTCGACTGTGCTCGGTCGTATAAGGTGAATGCCGTTTAGCATGATTGCTACGAACATGAGCACCGCAATCGAAAATAAAATCATTCTCCGGGACTTCATACCCCGTACCTCTATGCAAGATTCACGTAAGCCTCAAATGTGAGTTCCATCCCGGGCAATCGGGGAGAGTAGTCGTCCGCTTAATTTTTCGTCGCCAGCAAACTCTGCAGGATCGCCATCCTCACCTTCACCCCGTTGTTCACCTGGTTGAGGATGCGCGACTGATTGCCGTCGGCGACGTCGTTGGTGAGTTCCATGCCGCGAATGATCGGTCCGGGGTGCATGAGGATGGCGTCTTTCTTGGCCAGGGCGAGGCGTTCGCGGGTGATCTGGTACTTCGTGACGTACTCTTCCACGCTGAGCTGGCGGCCGGCGAGACGCTCTTTCTGAACCCGTAGTGACATGACGACGTCGGCGCCGGTGAGCGCTTTTTCGACGTCGTGAGTGACTTCGATGCCGGGGGCGATTTTCGCCATTTCGTCGGGACAGAAGTCCGGGGGCCCACAGAAGAACAGCTTGGCACCAAATTTCGGCAGCAGATGTGCGTTGGAGCGGGCCACGCGCGAGTGATACAGATCTCCAATGATGGCGACTTTCAAGCCCTTGAAGGATTTCTTTGCTTGCAGGATAGTCATGGCGTCGAGCAGGCCCTGCGATGGGTGCTCGTGCATACCGTCGCCAGCGTTGATGATCGGAATATCAAGGTGGTCGGCCAGCAGCCAGTGCGCGCCCGACGACGGATGCCGCATGATGATCGCGTCCGCGCCGAGTGAGGCGACGGTGTAGCCGGTGTCGATCAGCGATTCGCCCTTCTCGATGCTGGAGGCCGTTGCGGTAATCAGGATCGTGGTAGCGCCCAGCGATTTTGCGGCGAGCTCGAACGAAGATCGCGTGCGGGTGGAGCTCTCGTAAAACAGCAGTACCACGGTCTTGCCACGTAATTTGTTACTGGGACGCGCAGGGTTCATGCGCGAAGCGAGCTTCAGGATCGCGGTGATCTCTTTTGCCTCCATGCCCTCGATGCCGAGCAAAGAGCGGGGCTTCTTCGTTTTCTTCATCATTAGCTCGAGACCTGCTCCACTAGCATTACCCGTTCAACTTGGTCCGTCTCTTCCAGCTTGACTTCGATCTGTTCTTGCTGCGTGGTCTGCACACGACGGCCGACAAACGCGGCCTCGATGGGCAACTCGCGGTGGCCGCGGTCGATCAACACCAGCAACTGCACGCGCCGCGGACGCCCGCAGTCGAACAGCGCATCGAGCGCGGCGCGAATCGTGCGGCCGGTGTAGAGGACATCGTCCACCAGCACTACGTCTTTACCGGTCACATCGCATTCCAGCTTCTTGGCCTTCACCTCGGGCTTGTCTCCTACCGGCGTGCGGTCGTCGCGGTAGAGCGTGATGTCGAGGGTACCGACGGGCACCGGAACTTTTTCGATACGTTGGAGGATCGCGGCCACGCGTTGGGCGAGCGGGATACCACGGCGGCGAATGCCGACCAGCGCCAGGTTCTGCACGCCATTGTTCTTTTCCACGATCTCGTGCGCCAGCCGGACCAGCGTCCGCTCAATTTCCGACGCCGACAGCAACTGCACCTTGTCGCGCAGGGTCACGCTTGAAGAAGGGGTCATATCGCCAACGATGATAGTCGTCGGGCCTATCGGGGGGCAATGCCGGCATCTATGCCGAGGGGCCTTCTTTTCCGAATATAACCGCCCCGAGTGCGCCGCCGAGGGCGCCAGCGACGAGCAGTATGCCGAACAGCATGATGAGGATGATCACGGCGAATAGGACGAGGCCCTCCGGCGTGTTCAGCTTGTCAATCATGTTCTGCATGATCTGCATGCTTTGTGGATCCATGGTGCGCGGCGGATTTTTCATCGCCTCGCGCATGTTCTGTTGGATGCTTTCGCGGCCCAGGGTGAACATGGCAAGCACTCCCAGCGCGCTCACCGCGAAGCTGAACAGGCCGGCAAAAACGCCCAGCTTCGCCCCCGCGAATGCCTTTACGGTGGTGTGGGTTCGAAATCGGTAAGCTCGCACCGTCATTGCGCCTGACAGTACGGGGACAAGAAAGAAGAATGGAGGCATGCGTCCGGAAAGCAGAAAGATGATGCCCGCAAGAATGCCAATCACTGCCGCGACGGGCAGCGCCACACGCCAATGGATTTGGTTCGGGTTCGAGCTGACTGGCACCCAACTGGCCGGGGAGCCGAACACGGGTCGCGCAGGAGGCTGAATTTCGCCGGGTGTCCCCGGGGGCATGGAGCCGGTTACAGGCTCGTTGCCCTCAGCGTCGGCCACGCGAATTTGCGGCGCTCCGCACCTCGGGCAAAATGGTACGCCGTCGTCTACAGGCGCATTACATTGGTGGCACGCATGTTCCACGCTTGCACCTTACACAAAGCGCGGCGGGCAGCGCAAGAGAACGCGGTCTTAGCTGCCGCTCTCTTTCCCGCGAGTGTTTACGTAGACCAGGCCAAAACGCGTGCCTGAGCCATCGGGCTTCAATCCGACGACATGCTGGTGGTTGTCGGTGCCGACTTTGAGTTCAACTTCTTCCGGGTGCGATCCAACATTGTCGCAAGTGACGGGCTTGTCGTCATTATTGTTGTTTCCCTTGTGGGTGGTTATGTTGTACGAGCCCTTGCACTCCAGCACCTTGCCATAGCTTCCGAGAGCTTTCGCGTAGAAGTCGTGCACTTTGCTCGGCGGGTCGGTCGTGGTGAACTCGGCTGCAACCACCTTCACTCCAAACATTTCGCTCGAGATGTTCACATTGGCCGCGTTGTGGCCGTCGCCCTTCTCGGTATACGGCTTCGCGCCGGGATAGCCAGGCAAGCCGGTGTCCTTCGCGTCCACGTTTTCGTCTACCTTGAGGCTGCCGAAAGGCGTCTTGATGTCCACTTTGTCGCCTTTGCCGTCCTTGCCATCTTCGGTATGGACGGTGCAAGCGGCAAAGAATAGCAACGATGCTACGACGATCGCGATTGAAAGAGTCTTTTTCATTCCCAATGCCTCCTTGGCATCTGCCCGGGAATTTGGTTTAGCGGGCTGGAACTTCAATGCCGGTATCTCGCGGCGCGATGCCCGGTATGCTCACCGGGAGGTGCCCATGGATCGCGATGTCGCCGAACAGGGCGCGCACCGCGCTCTCCTCCGACACCTGCGAATTCGAGAAGGTGCACATGTATGTCTCCACCTCGGGAAAATCCTGAGCAACGTACGGATTTCCCATCGCTACGATAACCGTCCGGCTCCCTGCCTGCTGCAAAATGTTCTTCACCAGCGCGGCCGGAGCATCGCTGAGGTCCGACGATGCCTTGAATACACCGTTCTCCACTCTCACGCGACCAGCGCTGGGGAACGCATAGATGGCGATGACAACCTTCTCGGCCTGCTGTACCGCCTGCAATACCTGCGGTGACATTCCAGCCGCGTTGTTGTCGTCAATCCACATCGTGCGCATCTCCGGGGAACGGCGTCGGATCTGCATATCGAGAAAACGCCCCGACTCCGAACGAACGTCGTCCGTGAGGATGACCGTAAGCTGTCGGCCCCGCGTTTCCCCTGATTTCTCATACGCACCGTGAGGCGCATTCGTTCCAACGTTTTTTGCTCTCAGGGGCAGCACCTGGTGGTTGTCGCGCACCAGGGTGACGGCGGAGTCGGCGATTTCCTGTGCCCGGGACAGGTTTTCCGGCTTCGCAACCGTATTTTTCAGGGTCTCGAGATCCACTAGGCGGGCTTTATTTAGGCCCACCGATGCTTTCATGCGAAGGATTTTCAGCACTGACTGGTCGATACGTGCCTGGGAGATCTCGCCACTCTTCACGGCCTTGAGCAGGCCCTCGTAGGAGCCAGACAGGTCGGAGGGGATGAGGATCATGTCGTCTCCGGCTTTCACCGCGGCCACGGCGGCTCGGGCCGCAGCGTCCGTTCCATAGCCGAAGAGCTTGGTCAGGCCGTTCATGTCCATGGCATCAGTAACCACCAGCCCCTTGAAGCCGAGCTCTTTCTTCAACAGGCCATCCACGATCTTCGGCGAGATGGTGGCGACGCGATTGGCATCCGGATCGAGCGCGGGAACGGAAAGATGGCCAACCATCACCGCATCAACGCCGGCATCAATCGCGGCTTTGAAAGGCACAATTTCGACGGTGCGAATATGCGAGATATCGCGATTGATGCGCGCGGTGGCGAGATGCGTGTCGGTGTCGGTGTCACCGTGCCCGGGAAAGTGTTTGGCAGTCGTCAACATCCCGCCTTGCTTTGAGCCTTCAATGTAAGCGCGCACCATCGCCGAGACCTGCTGCGGGTCTTCGCCGAAAGAACGGATGTTGATGATCGGGTTCGCCGGGTTGGAGTTGACGTCAGCATCGGGAAAGAAATTCCACTGCACGCCGATGGCTCGGGACTCTTCGGCGGTGATGCGGCCGAAATCGCGGGCGAAGTCGGCGTTATGCGTAGCGCCGAAGGCCATGGCGTGAGGGAACGTGGTAGCGCCGAAGAGGCGCATCGAGAGCCCGCGCTCGAAGTCGGCAGCGATTAGGAGCGGAAATTCGGCGCTCTCCTGGAGTTCGTTGGTGAGCGCGGCGGCCTCGTACGGCTCGCTCTTGGTGAGCAGGCCGTCTTCGAAGGGAACGGTGAGACCGAAGCCGCCAATGTGGTAGCGCTTCATCGTGTCTTGGAGTTGAAGGAAGTCGGGGCCTTGGACGTTCACGAATCCCGCGCGCGCCCAAATCATGAACATTTGACCGATTTTCTGCTCCAAAGTCATGTTCTTGAGCGTCTTTTCAGCCCATTTTTCGCCGTCTTTATCGAGGTGAACGGGGCCCACGGGCTGGAATTTGTCTTTCGGAAACGCGGGAAGGGCGAGAAAAACGATGAAAACGAGAGCTAGATGCCTGCGAATCATGACGCAAAAACGATAACAGATCGTAGTTCGAGAAATGGCGCAGTTTCACAGGAATGCGTGAGTGATTCCGATTTAGCCCTGCGAGCGAATTACACCGATGGCTTGCTCCGCGATAGAGGCGTCGTCCCCGAAACCGCGCAACCAGTGGACCTCGGGCTCGCGACGAAACCATGTCATCTGCCGCTTGGCGTAATTCCGATGCCCCTGCTGAGCGGCGGCAATGGCTTGCTCGCGGGTGACCTTGCCGTCGAGAAATTCCAGGGCTTGGCGATACCCGAGGGAGTCAAACGGACCGCCGATGCGGCCGTACTTTGCGACGAGGGAGTTTGTTTCTTCGACTAGGCCGTCATTAAACATCTCCGCCGCGCGGCGATTGAGGCGGTCGTAAAGCGTAGCGCGATCGGGATCGAGCCCGATGCGGAGTATGCGAAATCCTGTCAGCGGGTCGCGGCCCTGCTGCCAGAGCTCCGTCATGGGTCGGCGAGCGGCGAGGCAGACCTCGATGGCGCGGATGAGTTTGGAGGCGTCGTTGGGATGGATCTTCTCGGCGGCAGCGCGATCCATGCGGGCCAGAATGCGATGCAAGTAGGGCGAGCCACGTTCGGATTCTCGGCGTCGCAGGTGCTCGCGTAATTTTTCGGAACGCTCCGGACCGGCGAAGAGGCCGTCGATGAGCGCGCGCAGGTAGAGCCCGGTCCCGCCGACAACGATTGGGAGGTGGCCGTGGTCGCGAATTTCCGCCAACACCTGGCGGGCGCGGCGCGCGTATTCGCCGGCGGTCATGGGCTCAATGGGCGCGACGATGTCGAAGAGATGATGCGGCGCACGGGCGCGTTCCCCCACTGTGGGCTTGGCGGTGCCGATATCGAGCTCACGATAGACGGCGACCGAATCGCAATTCACAATCTCGCCGTTCAAAGTTTCCGCAATCGCGAGCGACAGCGCAGTTTTTCCGGAGCCAGTTGGTCCCAGCAGAACGACGAGCAGGGGAGCGCTCATCGTGCGTGTCCTTGCATCCAGAAGTGGTGGGCGTAGAGGAAGGCCACGATCAGCACCGTGATGATGAGCACGCCCCACAGTTTCATGCGCTCGCCGCGCCACCGGTCTGGCTGCTTGGGATCCACCACCACATTCTAGAAGATGCACAGCAGGCTTTGTTTTTCAGCGCCAGGACGCAGATCGGACTGTACTATGTGTGGCTGAAGCCCGGAGAGAAAGTTCATGACCATCTTCGAGCGGTTAGAGCGCTGGAAAGACGAAGGCGCGATATCGCGGGAGCAGCACGCGCAGTTGGCGGGGCTCAGCCGAGGAGAGCCGTTCTCCATTTTTCTTGAGCTTAATGTCCTGCTCTATGCCGGGGTGCTGGCGTTCGTTGCCGGCCTGGGCTGGACGGTTACGACCTGGTCGAAGCAACTAGGCGACGTCGTTGTGCTGGGCATTCTCTCCGCGATTCTCGCCGCGAGCTTCTGGTATTGCTTCTCGCGTGCGTCGGCGTGGTCCCCGGCGGAAACGCCGTCGCCGAATTCGATCTTTGCTTACGTTCTTTATCTCGGCAGCCTGGTATGGTGCGTTGAGCTGGCTTATCTCGAGACCCGCCTCCACCTGCTCTCCGGGCAGTGGGACGACTATCTCCTGGCGACGGCCGTTTATTTCTTTTTCCTCGCTTATCGTTTTGACAACCGCTTCGTTCTGTCGCTGGCATTGTCGTCGCTCGCGGGATGGTTTGGGCTCACCATCTCGCACTGGTCCTCGCACCAGGATGCGACGTACCGGCTGTATGCGCTGGTATATTGCGCGGTAGTCGGCGTTATTGGGTGGGGCCTGCAGCGTCGTGGCGTCAAGGCGCATTTCTTTGGCACGTATTTGAACGTGGTGGCCAACGTACTCTTCTGGGCAATGCTCTCAGGCGTTTTCGAGCGAGAGAACTACGGTCTCTGGTTCTTGGCTCTGCTGGGTGCTTGTGGCGCCTCTATCACTTGGGGCTTGAAGCGCCGACAGTTTGTGTTCATTGCTTATGCCGCAGTGTACGGGTACATCGGGGTGAGCGTGGTGCTCGTCCGCGACATGCACGACGACACCAGCATCCTTGGCTATTTCGTGATCACCGCAAGCGCCATGCTGGTGGGCCTGGTACTCATTGCGCGCCGGTTCGGGAGGCACGCGTGAGAATCTACAATGCAGACAGTGAAGAGACCTTGCGCACGCGCAGGCTTCTGAAGGACTGGGCCGGCGAAGGTTTCCTGACCAAGGAGCAGGACGAGCGCATCGGAAAGGAAACGGTCTCTGAGCTGCGCACTACCAACGTATTTCTACGGCTGGTTCTACTTCTCTTCACCCTCATCGTGGTGGCAGCCGCAGCAGGGCTGTTCTTCGCACTGTTCCTTCCGCGCGCAACAGACAAGACCGGCGGCATTTTCTTTTTGATCTTCGCCGCCCTGTGCTACACGTGCGCGGAGGTTGTGGTTGCCCGATTCCGTTTGTATCGCTACGGGATCGAGGAAGGACTCGCGGCGTGCTCGGTAGCTTTTCTTTGCGTGGGCACCTACGTTACTTTTTTCAGGCCGTATACGGCGAAGGCTGAATTCGTGGTCTTGCTAACTGGGGCCATTTTCTCGCTGTGGATCTGGCGACGCTTCGGGCTTTGGTATGCCTTCCTTGCCGCGATGATTCTCGCCATGTTTCTACCAGGCGCGTGGACGTCCTCTCACTCGGCGCAACACGCAATCGTCATTGCCATCTATGCCATCGGACTTGTCTGCATCATCGCCCTACGTACTCAGCACCGCTTCGATTTCTTCGACGATGGACTTTCGATGGTGGAAGCGCTCCTCTGGCTAGGCATTTACCTGTTGGTAAATCTGCAGCTTTCATCATTGAACCTGGGCGGGTGGTGGTGGCAGGGAAGAATAGAAGCCGCTGCTGAGTTCGGTGGGCTTTTCTATTGGACGACGTGGGTGCTGACCTGGTGCCTGCCGCCGCTGGTGCTCATGCGCGGAATTCGTCGCAAGGACCATCCGGTCATCGCGGTGGGAGCGATTGTCGCCGTCCTGACGTTGGTCGGCAATAAACCTTATCTCGGCTGGCAGCGGCATACCTGGGACCCGATGTTGTTGGGTATTTTTTTGACAGGAGTTGCGGTGTTTCTTCGGCGCTGGCTGGCGCGAGGTATAGGCGGAGTTCGACGAGGCTTCACGGCGACTCGCCTGTCGGGGCGAGACAAACAATGGTTGAACGTGGGCTCCGTTGCATTGGGGGTCGCGGCCTCGCAGGCGATTAGTGCAATGCCACAGGCAAGCGATAAGGATTTCCACTTCGGTGGCGGCGCGTCGGGCGGCGGCGGAGCCAGCGGCGATTTCTGAGGAACGCCGCGCTGTTCTGAACCATCGCAACCACGCGAAAGATTCTGAGGGATCTCTTATGTGTTAGCCTTCGGGCGCTATGTTCATGCTTCGCGTTCTTTCCATCGCCCTGCTCAGCGCGGCACTGCTGCCCGCACAGACTCCTAAGGCCACGCTCATCCATGCCGGCCACGTGATCGACGTCCGCACCGGCGAAGCGAAGGCCGACCAGGGCATTCTCGTCGAGGACGATCACATCAAAGAGGTCGGCCCGTTCGCGACGGTCTCGGCGCATGCGGGCTCGGCAACGGCGATTGACCTGACGCACTACACGGTGCTGCCCGGCTTGATCGACTCTCACACGCACTTGCTGCAGGATTACGACGGCAACCTCGGTGGAGACGACCTCAACATGCTGGCGACGGTTGCGCAGATGAGCACCGCCTCGCGCGCGCTGCTCGGTGTGAAAATGGGAACGGAAGATCTTGAGGCCGGAATTACCACCGTGCGGGATGTCGGCAATTCGGGCGTAAATGGCGATGTCGCGTTGCGCGACGCGATCAATGCCGGATGGGTGAAAGGGCCGCGCATCTTAGCGTCCACGCGTGCGCTTACGGCCGCCGGTGGCCAGTTCGGCGGACTACAGAAAAACGCGCAAAGCCTGATCGAGCAGGAATACGTAGTGGTCAATGGCGCTGATGACGCTCGTCGCGCAGTCCGCGATGCGTTCTACGACGGCGCGGATCTGATCAAAGTCATAGTGAATACCGGTGATCGACTGGTCGCGGTCGACGAATTAAAGGCCATCGTGACAGAAGCGCACCGCATGAATAAGAAAGTCGCCGCGCATGCTACGGACGATCGCGCGATGCAAGTGGCCATCGACGCCGGTGTGGATTCCATCGAGCACGGCTACGTCGCCTCCGACGCGACGTTGAAGGAGATGGCCGCAAAGCACATCTTCCTGGTGCCGACCGATACGACGGCCGAGCAGATCCAGCAGATTTTCGGCGATCGTGTGAAGGACAATGCCAAGCTCAAAAAGGCCATCGACCACTATCTCTCGATACGTAAGGATCGATTGAACCGCGCAGTGGCCTTCGGCGTGCCGATTGCGGCGGGTTCCGACATGTACTATCACGAGCCCGGGAAAACGCGTGGGGAAGCCTCATTGGCGGACCTGCAGAGCTATTCGGAGGATGGCATCAAGCCGGCGATGATCATTCGCTGGGCGACGATCAATGCCGCCGAATTGCTTGGCTTGGATAAGCAGATTGGATCCATCGAGGCAGATAAGCAGGCCGATCTCATCGCCGTTCCCGGCGATCCGCTGGCGGACGTCACCCAGCTTCTGCACGCGCAGTTCGTGATGAAGGGCGGCGAGGTGGTCCGCAAGCCGCAGTAATGGCAACGATGTAAACTGCAATTCGATGTCGTCGAGTAACCCAGCACAACCCCCGAGCCGCGCGAAGTTCGGTCTCTACGAAGCGGATTTCGCTGCTGGAGAGCTACGCAAGAACGGCAATAAGCTGCGTCTCCAGGAGCAGCCGTTCCAGGTGCTGGCGAGGCTACTCGACCGCGCCGGGCAAGTGGTGACGCGCGAAGAGCTTCGTGAACAGCTCTGGGCTGCCGATACCTTCGTGGACTTCGACCACAGCCTGAACACGGCCATCAACAAACTACGCGACGTGCTCGGAGATACGGCGGCGAATCCGCGGTTCATCGAAACTCTGCCTCGCCGCGGTTATCGGTTCATTGCGCCTGTGGAATGGAACGAGCCTCCGTCTGCACCGGCCGCGGCCATAGCGCAAGCCCAACCGCAACAAGATCACGAGCTCCCCCACGGCGACCACCGCGTCACACGCGCGCTCTTCGGTTTGCTGCAACTCATGTACTTAATCTTCTATGGGTGCGCGCTGGGGCAGCTCGATGAAATCGCCAACATCGCCGAAGCCAATTTCCATCTGCCAGGCGGGAAGATCGAAGCGCTCGTGCTGGTGACAGCGCTGATAGGAATTGCGTTGCGCCTCTATACCCTTTCGGCGACCGGCTTCAATTACCATCTGCTCGCCGAAAAGTTCCGCAAACTGCTGCCGCTGGTGTATCTCCTCGATTTGACCTGGGCGTTCTCGCCATTCCTGCTCGCGCCTCGGATAGGCCTCGGGCTGGCGTTCGCATCGTTCGCGGCATTGCTCTACTCGCCGTTTGCGCAGCGCGTGCTCGTGGTGATCACCTGGGCCGAAAAATAATTACTGGCCGAGATCTTCTTTGCTGGGGTTGTAGAGGAAGTAGCAACGCAATCCGAGATATGCTCCGTGGAACTCTTTCGGCAGCGGCGGGAAGGGGTTCGACGCTGAGATGCCGCCCCACGCGGCGCGATCGAGGGCGACGTCGCCGGAAGGCAGGAAGACCTTCATGCCCTGCACCTTGCCATCGGGCATGATGTAGAACTCGATCATCACCTTGCCGGTTTTGCGGAGTGGCGGATAGACCGACTCCGGCATCTCCGTATACCAGTTGGTCTCGATCGTCTGCTTGATGCGCGCCAGGTAGGGGCCAAAGTCTACGCCCTGCGTATCGGTGATGATCTGCATGGCGTCGCGCACTTGGCCGGATGATGGTCCGCGGCCCAAGCCCATGCCACCGCCCATGATCGGACGGCCGGCGGATCCTGCAGTTGCGCGGGCTGCTTCCTGGATTGCCGATTCAGCTGATCTGGCTGCCTGGCCGAAGGTTGGAGTCGCCCTGGGCATCACCATCTTCGGCTGTTCCGACGGGACTTCAAACTGCGGGGACGTGTTCGCCGCCATCTGCTGGCCCCTCTGCGTCGAGGGACTCTGTTGTGGCGCTTGCTGCGGAGCTTGCTGCGCCATCTGCGGAGCACTCGGACGGCTCGGGTTCGGTGCCGGACGCGCCGGCGGTCCCGGCGGCATTTGATCGAGCAGGCGACGCATCTGCTCCTGCGTCGGGCTCTTCGAGGTCGCGATGCGATCTTTGTCGGAGATGACGTTGGTCTTCGGCTTCTGAACAAGCTTCTGCGCGTCCGGCGGCAGCACAAGGAAGGTGGTGTCCTTGTTGTCCATGTTCAGGTTGACGGGTTTAACCGGATGGGCCCAGCTGGGAATGAGCTTCGGACTCAGCGCGAGCAGAATCGCAACCACCAGGTGGGCGATGACGGAGATCCACGCGGCCTCGCGAATGCGGGCGCGCGCCAGCTCGTCGCGCAGCTCCATGAGCACAACAGGAGTGAACGCCTCTTCCGGGAAGGGGCTGTTGTTCTCGCTCGAGCGAGCAACCTCCTCGAAATGACGAGTCTGTTCCTCTTCTTTGTTGGGCGTGATCTGCAGTATGGCCATGCTTTGTTCGGGGGCCCGTAACCGTAACTACATTATTCTTGAGGATACGGTATTTAGACGGATTCCGGAGTTGCTGGATACGGGTTTTCGGCCATCCGCAGAAATCTTTACAAAGCCCACGTTGTACTCACTATTTTCGCACCAATTACGCCTCACCGCACCCCACGGAAGGGTAGGAACTTGGGTGTTCACCTGCGCTTTTCGTGGTACTACGACGTTTTTTGAGCAAATTAGTGGTCCGAAAATGACCCTGAGCACCGAATTTGGAACAGCATGCAAATTTGTGCTCTGGGCTCTCTGGCGCTTCCTGAACCGTGATTTACACTGGCGTTCGCCATGCCAGAGCGCAACTTCCCCAAACGACTTGGATTGATTGCCGGAAATGGCAAGTTTCCGATCCTCGTCCTCGATGCGGCGCGCGCACATGGCGCTGAAGTCATTGTGGCGGCGATCAAGGAAGAGACGTTTCCGGAAATCGAGCAGCACGGCGCCACCGCGCTCCACTGGATGTCGCTCGGCGAACTCAGTAAATTGATAGACACTTTCCACAAGGAAGGCGTGACCGAGGCCATCATGGCCGGGCAGGTGAAGCATAAGCAGATCTTCAGCGCCATACGTCCTGACTGGAAGTTGGCGAAGTTGCTGATGTCGTTGGGCACGCGCAATACCGATTCGCTGATTGGCGGTGTAGCCAAGGTGTTGGCCGACGAAGGCATCACGCTGCTGGATTCGACTTCGCTACTGGAGCCACTGCTCGCGAAAGAGGGCGTCCTTACCTCGCGGCAACCGACTGACCAGGAGCTGACGAACATTACGTATGGGCGTGCGGTGGCCCAGCATCTTTCGCGGTTCGATATCGGGCAGACGGTGGTGATTGCCGAAGCTGCATGTGTTGCGGTGGAAGCGATGGAGGGCACTGACGCGACGATCCTGCGCGCGGGGGAACTGCTGTCGTCACCTTCTCTGGGCGAGAAGCCCTCAACGCTCGGCCGCGAGCTCACGGTGGTGAAAGTGGCCAAGCCTAATCAGGACATGCGCTTCGACGTGCCGGTGATCGGTTTGCGCACCATTGAGTCAATGAAAACCGCGAATGCTACGTGTCTGGCCCTGGATGCGGGAAAATGTTTGCTGCTGGATGGGTCGGCGATTGTCGATGCGGCCAATGCGGCCGGAATTTGCATTGTGGCGGAGACGCCGACTGCGGTACATCACGCGCAGCATGTGGAGCTGCCGAAGATCTAGCGTCTCATTTACAATCGTTCTATCTGCTCGCAGTTCCCCAATATTTTCAAGCTAGAGGTCCTTATGTCTGAGAAAGTTCTTGTGTCCATCGTTATGGGCAGCGACTCCGACCTGGAGATCATGAATGAAGCCGCGAAGGCGCTCGATGGCTTCGGCATTCCCTACGAAATCGACATCACCTCCGCGCATCGCTCGCCAGCGCGTACCAGCGAATACTCGCGCGCACTGGTTTCTCGCGGCGTGAAAGTTGTGATCGCCGGCGCGGGCGGCGCCGCTCACCTGGCGGGAGTAATCGCCGCTGAGACCACATTGCCGGTGATCGCCGTGCCCATTCCATCCACACCGCTGGCAGGCTTGGATTCGCTGCTCGCCATGGTGCAGATGCCCGCGGGTATTCCGTGCGCTACCGTCGCCATCGGCAAGGCAGGTGCAACCAATGCCGGCATCCTCGCGGCGCAGATCATCGGCACCGCCGACGGCGACGTCGCCAAGAAGCTGGTTGCGCACAAGGAGAAGCTCGCCAAGGGCGTAGAGGAGAAGTCGAAGAAACTGCGCGAATCGCGCAACAAGTAGCGTGCGGCAGGACAAAGCGAACAAGGCAGCCACTCTCGGCTGCCTTAGTCTTTTATTTATTCCGACGCCGCTTTCGAGAAGAGGACTGGACCTGCAAGGTCCCAGTCGTGGAAGTTGTAATCGATGGCCCGCTCCAGGTAGAAACGCACTTCGCCCTTGCACACGCGGCACGCGGGAAGAATGTCGCCGTTGATAGCGAGCACTTCGTGATCGTCGCGATGATGCGCGTGCACAACGCGGTATACACCACTTACCGCAATGGTTTCTCCAGGTGCCAGGCCTTTCACTTCGAGGGGACGCAACTTTCGTTCAGCAGTCACAGCGGAGACATCCTGAGGGGCGAAGGGCCCGTCTCGCACGGCCAGTATGCGAGGAATATTGCTGAGTGCGATTCACTTGAGCGTGCAAAGGATGGATCAATTCGGATGGCACATCTGTGCGGAATTCTTGCGCCCGCGCGAACTGCGTAAAAGTTCCAAGCACCTGCTGCTTCGGCACGTGCAAGTCTCCTAGCATCAATGGCTTTTTTGGCACGTGAAATGCCTTTACGAGAAGGCATGACGCCAGAAAAACTAAAAATATTTCTACATCCGCACAAACTACGTCCCGACGAAGGGAAGGAGCTTCTACTCCGCTGCGGCGAAGTGGTTCCATTGTCCGGAATCTACGAATTCGTCCATCCATCTCACGACCAGGAGCAGCAAAGCGAAATGGTTGTGGCCATCCGTGGAGAACATGTAGAGCCGTGCAGAGGATGCGGCGAGCACGTGCTATTGCGGCTTCTCCACGCAGCGCCGCACATCTCCGAAGACCACGACTTCTGCGGCATGGACCCGAACGCGCGGAATCAGTAGACGCAAAAAAACAATGCCACCGCCAGGGTGGCATTCGGGGCCGGCAAAATTCCATTTACTTCATCGCAAATTCTTCTACCTGAAGTTCCCGCAAATATTTCGCAAACTCCGGCCCGAGCTCCTGATTTTTCAGCGCGAATTCGACCGTGGCTTTCAGGAAGCCAAGCTTGTCGCCGGCATCGTGACGCTTGCCTTCAAATTGATATCCGTAAATCTTCTCTTTCTTGAGCAGCGCGCGCATGCCGTCGGTAAGCTGGATCTCGCCGCCCGCGCCGGTGGGAATGTTTTGCAGCGTGTCGAAGATGGTTGGCGTAAGAATGTAGCGGCCAATGATGGCCTGGTTGGATGGCGCGTCTTCGAGCTTCGGCTTTTCCACGAGGTCCCTGATTTCGAAAAGTCGCCCCGCGTACGGGCCTGTCGTTACAGGTTTCGCATCGAGCACGCCATACGACGAAATCGCCTTTCCTTCCACCACCATGGTCGCAATCACCGAGCACTGGGTTTGCTCGAAAACCTCGACCATCTGCTTGAGGCAAGGCTTTTCCGCGTCGATCACGTCGTCTGCCAACAGCACCGCGAAGGGCTCATCGCCCACAAGCTCTTTTGACATCAGTACTGCGTGTCCCAGGCCAAGCGCCTCTTTTTGGCGTACGTAAGCCACGTGGATCATGTCGGAAATTTTCTGGACGATCGCGAGCAGGTCCTTTTTGCCGCGCTCTTCGAGCATTTTTTCGAGCTCGTAGCTCACATCGAAGTGGTCTTCAATCGCGCTCTTACCGCGGCCAGTGACGATGATGATCTGGTCGCAGCCGGCGTTCATCGCCTCTTCCACGCCGTACTGAATGATCGGCTTGTCGACGATCGGAAGCATTTCCTTCGGCTGGGCCTTAGTGGCGGGAAGAAACCGGGTGCCCAAACCTGCGGCAGGGAACACAGCCTTGCGAATCGATTTCATAGTTCCTCAGTAGCGAGAGTCGAAATTCGTATGATGCGGACTGCGAGGCCGGTGGCAACGAAACGTTACATTGTACTGACTGCGGCCTCGGAAAGCTGTTGCAACAGCGTGTGCAAGCCACGCAGCACTTCGTCGGCCCCTACCGCCTTCAGCGTGAACTTCAGAATCCCATTTGGCGTGAACTTCGCGCCCTTGGTTCGGCCGACGAACTTTGCCAGCTTCTCGGGATCGATATGCGCCTTCTCGGTGAAGCGCATGCTGATCTGGTCGCGCTGGCGATCGATGCCCGCTACTCCGATGCGCTCTGCGATCAATCGAAGGCGCGCATATTCAACCAGGTTCTTCACCGGCGCCGGCGGTGCGCCGTAACGGTCGTGCACCTCGGCGGCCACGTCGTTGAGTTTGGTTTCGTCTTCGACGCCGGCAATGCGCTTATACATCCGCAGGCGCTGATTTTCTTCCTGGATGTACTCGGGTGGGATGCGGATATTCAGGCCGAGATTGAGCTGCGTTTCCGCTTGCTCTTCTTGTACCTCGCCCTTCATCTCGCGGACAGTGCGCTCGAGCATGGTGGTGTAAAGCTCGAAACCTACCGCCTCGATCTGGCCACTCTGCTCGCCGCCCAACAAGTTGCCGGCCCCGCGCAGTTCGAGATCGAGAGCTGCGATCTTGAAGCCCGCACCGAGATCGCTGAATTCTTTCAACGCCGCAAGCCTGCGGCGTGCCAATTCGGTCAGCTCGCGATCCGGCGGAACGAGCAGGTATGCGTACGCGCGGCGATTCGAACGGCCTACACGTCCGCGGAGCTGGTAAAGCTCGCTCAGCCCGTGGCGATCGGCGCGGTTCACGATCATGGTGTTGCAGAGCGGGATGTCGAGCCCGTTCTCGATGATCGTGGTGGCCACCAGCACATCCGCCTCGTGCCGCATGAACTTCAGCATGATGTCTTCGAGTTCGCCCTCACCTATCTGGCCGTGGCCGACGAGAATCCGTGCCTTTGGTACGAGCTCGCGGAGCTTGTCGCTGATCTCGTAAATGCTGTCCACCCGGTTGTGGACGAAGTAGACCTGCCCGCCGCGGTCGAGTTCCTGTTCGATGGCACTCTTGATCAGCTTCTCGTCCCACTTGGCGACGACCGTCTGGATCGCGATGCGGTCCTTCGGCGGCGTCTCAATCACGCTCATGTCGCGCAAGCCGAGCAGCGACATGTGCAGGGTGCGCGGAATCGGCGTTGCCGACATGGTGAGCACGTCCACTTCTTTGCGAAGCTGCTTCAGCCGCTCTTTGTGGCGCACGCCAAAACGCTGTTCTTCGTCGATGACCACCAGCCCGAGATCGGGGAACTTAATGTCCTTGGAGAGCACGCGGTGCGTGCCGATCAGGATGTCGACCTGGCCGTTGTTCACCTTCTCGACGATTTCTTTCTGCTGCTTCGCTGTTCGGAAGCGCGAGAGCATTTCGACTTTCACCGGGAACGCGGAGAAGCGACCCTTGAAGGTTTCGAAATGCTGAAACGCAAGCACCGTGGTAGGCGCGAGGACTGCGACCTGCTTGTTATCGGCCACGGCCTTGAATGCCGCGCGCATCGAGACTTCGGTCTTCCCGTAGCCCACGTCGCCGCAAAGCAGTCGGTCCATCGGCGTGTCGGATTCCATGTCGCGATAAACATCGGTGATCGCGTTGGACTGGTCGTCGGTCTCGTTGAACTCGAAGGCGTCGGCGAACTCGCGCTGGAATTGTCCGTCTGGGGAGAACGCGTGGCCATGCGCCGTCTTGCGCACCGCGTAGAGCTTCAGCAGCTCGTCGGCCATATCCTGCATGGCCTTTTTCACGCGGGCCTTCGTCTTGGCCCACTGCTGCGTGCCGAGCCGGCTGAGTACGGGCTTCACGCCCTCTGACGAGCGGTACTTCTGGATCAGGTCGAGCCGGGTGAGTGGCACATAGAGTCGCGCCCCCTCGGCATATTCGAGGATCATGAACTCGGTAGTTTCACCGTCGCCCTGCGCAATTTCTTTCAGGCCCTGGTATTGGCCGATGCCATGTTCGACGTGGACGACATAATCATTGACCGCGAGATCGCGAAAATCGGAGAGAAATGCCGAGACCTTCGAGCGCGACCGCTTCGGTTGCTGCGCGGAGACTTCGGATTCATCGAACAGATCACGCGTCCCAAAGATCACCAGCCGCGAATCCGGCAGCGCCACACCCTCCGGCACATACGCTTTAGCGACCGTAACCGCGGAAAAATCTTCGGCGACGAATCCGGATTCTTCAACAAAAGCCTCGTGTCCGGGCCGTGCCGAGCGGCTTCCGATACGGAACGGAACCGTGTATTCGTTGAAAACATCGGCCAGGCGCTCGACTTCGCCGGTGTTAGCGGTGGAGAAGAACACCCGACGTCCATCGGCGAGGAGTGCCTTCACTTCTTCCACCATTGCTGGAACCGAGCCGTGAAAACGCGACGTGGATTGCGAGCGAATTTCGATCGCTTCCTCCGCCGATTCCGAGAACATGCCGAGCTGTTCGAGGTCCGCGCCGTGAAGCTTGGTGATTCGCTCGCTCCAGGCTTCAGGCGCATCCACCAGTTCTTCAGGACGAACGAGATTGCCGACACCGCTGCGCTCGTGGCTCTGCTGCACGCGCTCCCACCACGCTTCGAAGTCGGTCTCGATCTTGTTTGGATCGTCGCGCAGCACGGCTGCAGTTGGCATCAGGTCAAACAGCCGCTGGTCGGCGGTGGCAGCCGCGTAGTACTCCCAGCCAGGAAAAACGGTGACGCCCTCGGCGCGCGCAATGTCCTCGAGCATCTGTTCGTCGCCTTCTACGCGACGGCCTGAAAGCTTCGCATGGATCGCGCCGAGAATGTCTTCGCGTACCGGAGTGTCCGAGAGCGGGAGCAGGACCACTTCGTCCAGCGCGGCAGCAGATCGCTGCGTCTCCGTATCGAAGCGGCGGATGGATTCCACTTCGTCGCCGAAAAGCTCAATGCGCACCGGGCTCTCGGTTTCCGGCGGATAGATGTCGAGAATGCCGCCGCGCAACGCATACTCCCCTGGCATCTCGACCACATCCACCGCGCTATAGCCCGAAGTATTCAGCACCCCGCGCAGCTCGTCGGCGTCGACCGAATTCCCGCGATTGATCACCTTCGTCAGGTCGAAGTAGAACTCCGCCGGACGATAGTGCATGGCGGTCGCAACGAAAGGCGCAATCACAATCCGCGCTGCGCCGGAAACAATCTTCCACAACGCTGCTGCTCGCGCTTCCTGGATCTCGGCGTGTGGCGACAGATTCTCGTACGGAAGCACATCGTAGGCCGGCAGCATCACGACGGCGTCCGGATGCGCCGCGCCGGTCAGGTCGCAGAACGCCTGGACTATGGGCAGCAGCTCTTCCGCCGCACGGTTGTTGTTGACGACTATGATCAGCGGCTTGAGCGTGGCTTTGAGGAGCAATGCATAATGCAGGGCGCGCGCGTTCGGGGTGAGTCCGGAGACACGTATCCGCCCCGTGCCGCTCTTTACCTGGCTAGCTGCACGCTGGAAATCGGGGGCCTTCTCCACGTCCGCGAAGAGTTCGCGAACAAACGGCAGGATCATTACTCTTTCATTCTAACAGCCGGAATGCGGTCTTCTGTGATCCGCCCTAAGATGCAAATCCCATGAACGTCAGTGCTCGCTGTCTAGCACTTTCATCTGGCGTTCGTCATAGCGCGTACCCGCTATCTCGGGAACCGAGCTCTCGATGCGAGCCATCTCCTCGGCGCTCAAATCGATCTCCAACGCTCTCAGCGTTTCCGCAAGTTGTTTGCGGGTGCGAGCCCCGATCACCGGAATCACGTTGTTATCCTTGTTGAGCACCCATGCAATTGCGAGCTGTGCCGGCGTAATGTTTTTCTCCGCTGCAAGCGCCCTCAGGGTTTCGACCACCGACCGATTCTGTGTCACATTCTTTTCGGCGAAGCGTGGGAAATATCCTCGTATGTCGCCTTTGCCTGTCGGTCGTGACCCGCTCAGCAGGCCGCGCGAGAGCACGCCATAGGCTGTCACCGCGACTCCCAGTTCCCGCAGCGCGGGGAAAATCTTCTCCTCGGCAGTGCGCGTAATCACCGCGTACTCAATCTGCAAGTCGGTCACCGGATGTACCGCACACGCACGACGCACGGTTTCGGCACTCATCTCCGAGAGACCGAGGTGGCGCACGTACCCAGCTTCGATCATTTTGACAATCCCGCCCACCGTCTCCTCGATCGGCAACCCGGGATCGAGCCGCGCTGGGCGGTAGACATCAATGTAGTCCACGCCGAGTCGCGTGAGTGTGTAGGCGAGAAAATTTTTCGTCGCCATCGGACGCGTGTCGTACCCATTCCAGGTGCCGTCCGGTCCCCGCAGACCGCCATACTTCACCGAGAGCAATACCTTGTCGCGCAGGCCCTTGATCGCCCGCCCGATCAGCATCTCGTTGTGGCCCATCCCGTAGAAGTCGCCGGTGTCGATCAGGTTGATGCCCGCATCGATCGCCGCATGGATGGTCGCGATGCTCTCCTGTTCGTCGGCCGGACCATACATCCCGGACATTCCCATGCAGCCCAGGGCGATGGGGAACACCTCCGGCCCGGTCTTTCCAAGCTTGCGCATTTCCATCGTCTTGTCTCTCCGCCTACGATGCTACGCGAAGCGCCGCCGTTGTGACGCGGCTCACACCCGCCTGTGCGCCGCGGCTTGTAAGATGTTCTGTCACAAATTTCCGAGGTCTTGCATGTCGCGAAAACTCGATCGCTCCCGTGAACTCCAGAAACGTGCCGAAGCTCTCATCCCGGGCGGCGTGAATTCGCCCGTGCGCGCCTTCCGCGCCGTGGGAAGCGAGCCGCCGATCCTGGTGCGGGGCAAAGGTGCACAGGTTTTGGATGCCGACGGCAACAGCTACATCGATTACGTACTCTCATGGGGGCCGCTCATTCTTGGCCACGCTTTTACGCCAGTGATCAACGCAATCGAGAAGGCTGCCGAGAAAGGAACGAGCTTCGGCGCGTCGACGCCGACCGAAGCCGATCTCGCCGAAGCCGTCGTCCACGCCATGCCGGCCATCGAAAAGCTGCGCTTCGTGAGCTCGGGGACGGAAGCGACGATGTCAGCCATCCGCCTGGCGCGCGGGTTTACCAATCGCAAGTACATCGTGAAATTCGAGGGCTGCTATCACGGCCATAGCGATTCGCTGCTGGTGAAAGCCGGCTCCGGCGTCGCCACGCTCGGTATTCCGGGCTCGGCCGGAGTTCCCGATGAGCTCGCGCAACTCACCTTGGCTTTGCCCTATAACAATGTTGCGGCAGTCGAGCAGGCGTTTGCGAAGTTCAAGGGCCAAATCGCATGCGTGATCGTGGAACCGATCGTTGGAAACATGGGCTGCGTGCCACCGGCCACCGGATACCTCGCAGCCCTGCAGCAAATCACCAAACGCGATGGTGCAGTACTAATAGTCGATGAAGTGATGACCGGCTTCCGCGTGGCCTATGGCGGCGCGCAGGAACTCTACAGACTGAAACCCGACCTTGTCACTCTCGGAAAAATCATCGGCGGAGGCCTTCCGGTGGCAGCCTATGGCGGCCGTGCCGAGATCATGGACAAGATCGCTCCGCTCGGCCCCGTCTACCAGGCCGGCACGCTCTCGGGTAATCCACTGGCGATGGCTGCTGGACTGGCGATGCTCTGTCACCTGCGGGATAACTGCAGCGAGATTTATCCACGCCTCGAACAACTCAGCGGCGACCTCGTGAACCGCGTACTCGATGCCGCGCGTGACGCCGGCGTCTCGCTCACGGCCAATCGCGTCGGCTCGATGTTCACCTGGTTCTTCACCGCCAAGAAAGTCACGGACTGGGATTCCGCCGCCACCTGCGACACAAAAAAATTCGGCCGCTTCCACGCCGCGATGATGGACGCCGGCGTCTGGCTGCCGCCCGCCCAGTTCGAAGCCGCATTCCTTTCGACAGCCCACACCGAGCAGGACGTTGACGACACCGTAGCCGCGGCGCGGGAGGCATTTAGTCAGCTCGCGGATTAATTCTTTTCAGGCGTACCACTCCTTGCCTTCGTCAGCCGATGGCCCGTAGAGGGCCGGAACGCTCGCCGAGAGCAGGCGCAGATACACAGTGAGCTGTCCACGATGATGCGCGAGATGGTTGATCACCGTATCGCGGATCATGACGTGACGCGGCGCCTGTATCACCACTTTGCCTTTCGCCAGCAGCTTCCAATCGGTCATCAAGTGTTCGTCGGTGGTGTGGCGGAGCGCGGAGATCGCCTTGTCCAATGCGGCTTTGTGCATTTCCAGCAGCTGATCGTTGGACTTGATTTCCGGCACCGGAGGCTTGCCGCCGTCTTTCGGAGCAATGTCGAGCTCGTTGCGATTCACGATGAAATCCACCCACTCCACCATGGTTGCAACCATGTAGACGAGATAGCCGAGCTGCATGGATTTGTCATGCGGTTTCCAGGAATCATGATTGATCGGAACCCGCGCCAGTGCCCTGCGGGTGGTTTCAGCATCGCGTTCAATGTCGGCAATGAGCAATTCGGTCAGTTTCATCTAGCTGCTTTCCATCCACCTCTTTGCAGATGTCGCCGAGCCAGACGAGGTTGGCAGTTACCTCGGTTCGTCTGGTCCGCAAAGCCCCGGATTGCCTCTCGCCTTTTTTCCGGCTAGTATCGCGATCAGTGCCCCAAGGCGAAAAATCCGATCAGCGGGAGCGCCTGGTTTCCGCCATTCCCGTCGAGGACGATTCCTCGTTCGAGCTCAAGCTGCGGCCGCAGTGGCTGCGCGAGTTCATCGGGCAGCAGAAAGTCAAAGACAACCTCGCCGTAGCCATTGAGGCCGCCCGTTCCCGCGGTGAAGCCCTCGACCACGTGCTGCTCTATGGGCCACCAGGGCTGGGCAAAACCACGCTGGCCAATATCATCGCCAACGAAATGCAGGCGCAATTCCAGCAGACTTCCGGTCCGACCCTGCAGATCAAGGGCGATCTAACCGCGATCCTCACCAACGTCCGCGACAAGCAGGTGCTCTTCATTGACGAAGTGCACCGCCTGCAACCCGCACTGGAAGAGCTGCTGTATTCGGCGGTGGAAGACTACAAGCTCGACATCATCATTGGCCAGGGGCCGTCGGCGCGCACGCACACCATCGATGTCGCGCCCTTTACGCTGGTGGCTGCCACCACCCGAGCCGGATTACTTTCGGCACCGCTGCGTTCCCGCTTCGGCATCGTCCTTCGGCTGGAGTTCTATACCACTGAAGATTTGAAGATCATTTTGAAGCGCTCTGCCGAAATCCTGAATGTGCAGATCGACGAGGGCGGCGCTTCCGAGATCGCCACCCGTTGCCGTGGGACACCGCGCATTGCGAACCGGCTTTTGCGGCGTGTGCGGGATTATGCGCAAGTACGCGGGGCGGGGAACATCGATCGCCCGACCGCACAGGCCGCTCTTGAGATGCTGGAGGTTGACCAGCATGGATTTGATGAGGTGGACCGCCGGCTAATGCTGACCATCATCGAGAAGTACCAGGGAGGCCCGGTGGGCCTGAACACGCTCGCCGCCTCACTCGCGGAGGAGACCGATGCGATTGAGGAGATTTACGAGCCCTTTTTGATCCAATTGGGCTTCCTCGACCGAACTCCCAGGGGGCGCGTGGCAACGCATTTGGCTTATGAATACTTCAAATTGAAGCCGCCTAAAAAGCAGGATAGTCTGTTCTAGGCGCACATTGGTTGGTAAGGCCGGGCAGCCGCCCGGAGGCTCGCGAAGTTTGGGGGAACAACATGAGTCTGATGCAACGGCCAATTCGGCTACAGAACCACGACCAGGAAACACCGCTCTATTTGTGCGCATTTTCGGCCGACGTTCCGCCCGAACAGATCGCCCGGCTCGGCGCCGCGCTCGGAAAATTGCCGGCGCTGCTCGAAGCTTATCTCTGCGAGACCAACGAGCATCCGAATCGCCCCGAGAATGCTGACCCGATCTTGGTGCTCGTGGTCGACAAGGAGCACGAGGCGAGCACCGCCAGTTATGCGGAAATGCTCGTCCGTCGGCTGTTCGCCGAGGGCCCGCACTTCGAAATGTGGATCACAAACGCGGACTCCGAAGTAGTGGCCGATGTGCAGAAAGTCGCGAAGCCGATGGAACTCTTCCCCGTGGGCCTGACCTGGCGGATGTAGCCCAACAAGCATGAAGATTTCGCTGCCGGCACAATGCGGATGAGCGCTCAACCTTTGGCCGCGGCCGGTATTTCCTCAGGTCGATCCTTTCAGCTCGTTGCCAGTCTCCTACTCACCGCCGTCGTCGTTGTTTGCCTGCTGAATTCCGATGTCTATTACGCCTTCCTGGTGGGGCCATTTTTCGGCTACGGACTGGCCGCTACTTTAATTTTGCAAGTGCGAGCGAAGGCGCCGCCGCTTGATTTCGTCGCGGTGTTTCTCCTGGCCGTTGTATTCTTTTGTGTCGACTGGTTCGGACTTCATTACACCATCACGATTGCATCGTTCTACTCGTTCGTCGGACTCGCCAGCCTGCTGGTGTTCGGACTGCGAACCATTTGGGCCCGAGGAAATCGCGAACTGCTGATTTACTGCTTCCTCCCGGCACTGGCGCTCGCCATCGGGATGCGTTTCGACGCTTTCTTCCTCGCCCACTCGGCAAGCATGCACGGTAAGACACTCGACCTCTACTTGTATGCGGCCGACTGCAGCTTCGGCCTGCAATGCCCATATATCGTCGGACAGTTTTTCATGCGGCATCGATGGATAGGACGCCTCAGCTTGTTCGTTTATGAGAGCTGCATGGTGCCCCTGGTACTGGTGTACGCCGTGATGTTCGCGCAGCGCAAGCGTGCGTTAAACGCCTTCGTGGCATTCGCAATCGCCGGGCCGATTGACGTAGTTCTCTTCCTGCTCGTGCCGGGAGTCGGTCCAATTTACGCGTTTCCGAACTTTCCTATCCCGCCGCTCCACACCGCCGACGTCGCGCGTCTCGTCCTCGAGCCCATCGTGGTGACTGCGCCGCGCAACGCGATTCCGTCGCTGCACCTGACGTGGGCACTGCTGGCTTACTGGAACACGCGACGCGGCCCGCTCTGGCTGCGCGTCCTGACGTTCATCCTGGTGATTGGCACGGTGCTGGCAACCCTCGGCACAGGGCAGCATTACCTCGTGGATCTCATCGCTGCCGTACCGTTCTCATTGCTGGTTCAAGCGCTCGCGTCGAATTCGTTCCGCGTTCCGCGGCAGGCGTGGACCGTGCCGTTCATCGTCGGTCTTCTGTTGACGCTGATTTGGCTGGCGCTCGTCAGCTTTGGCGTGCGTCTTCTCTGGTCTTCGCTCGCGATTCCGTGGCTGTTGAGCGCGGCCACGCTGCTGCTCTCCGGATTTTTCTACGTAAGACTTCGCCGGCAAGAAGATCAGGAGCTCGCCAGCTGACGCATCGCTTCGAGCAGGCGGTCCACCTCTTCTGCCGTCGAATAGTGGCAAAGCCCAATGCGCAGGACGCCGCCTTGATCCTCCACGCCAAGCTGTTCGGTCACATTGATGCCGTAGAAGTTTCCGTCCCAGGTGTAAATGCCAATGTCTCCGAGCCGCTTGGAAACTTCAGCCGGGGAATGGTTCGGTAACCGGATGGAAACGGTTGGCGTTCGCTCGTCGAGGCGCTCGAGTTCGCGAATCCCATAAAAAGTAAGGCCGGGGATGTTCAGCAGCCCGCGAATCAGCCTGGCTGCGAGTTCACGGTCATGCTGGTGGATCCACCCGTATGCAGCACGCAACGCATCACGGCGTGCATGTGCCGCCGGTGATGCCTGGCGGCCAAGATCGGCAAGATACTCCACGCACGCCGTCACGCCCGCGATCCCTTCGTGATTCAGCGTGCCAGTCTCCCAGCGATCGGGAAGCGTGTCGCCCGCCGGACGGACCTTGTAAGCGTGCAGTCGCAGCAGATGCTCGCGCTTCCCGTAAAGCACACCTACATGTGGTCCAAAGAACTTGTAGGCCGAGCAGGCAAGAAAATCGCAGTCCAAGTCGCGGACGTCGATCACCCCGTGCGGCGCGTATTGCACAGCGTCAATGAACATCATTGCGCCAGCGGCGTGTGCCATCTGTGTGATCTCTTTCACCGGATTGATCGTCCCGACGACGTTCGACGCGTATCCCACCGCTACAAGCTTTGTCCGCGTGTTCAGCTTCGATTTCAAGTCGTCGAGGTCGAGCGTGCAATCCTCCAAATGGAAGCGGACTGCGTGCACCTTCACCCCGCGCTCTTCCAGCGCCTTCCACGGCGCGAAGTTTGCATCGTGATCCAGAAGCGTCGTAACAATCTCGTCGCCTTTACGCAACTCGCGCCCAATCGACCGGCTCAAGGCGAATGTCAACGTCGTCATGTTCTGTCCGAACACAGTCTCGTCCGGATCGCTGCCCAGCAGGTCGGCCATGGCTGCGTGCGCTTCGGCCAACATTGCGTCCGTCCGTTCAGCAGTGCGGAAGAAGCCGTGCGTATTGCAATTCGAATGAACCAGGTAATCCGAAATCGCGTCGATCACCCGTTGCGGCACCTGCGTCCCGCCGGGAGCGTCGAAGTAAACCGCTGGATACCCATTCACGGTTTCGGAAAGTGCGGGGAATTGCGCCCGCAGCGAGTTGAGATCAACACTCGAAGCTAGTGATTCGCGGGAAACCAAGAATTACTCCTTCACAGCTCGTAAGAAATCGGTAAGCAGACCATAGGCGACCGCGTCGAGACCGGGATTGATCTCGTGAATAGTGAGCGTCGGAAACATGTCGGTGGCAAACGAGATCACCGACGACGTTCCCGCTACTTGCGCGAGCGGATCACTGAGCGGCAAAGCCTCCGGTAGCACGCGCGCCTTTATCGCGCCGCCTTCCAGCTCCGCGCTACAAACTACTTTGTAGCGACGGCCCTCCGCGTGGGCTGCGGCAATCTGCGCGGCGCTGATGTCGCGAATTCCGTGCCGTTCCACCTGGCTGGGTAACACGTGCCTGTGCATCAACACCGTCGCCAGCGCAGCAACTTTCACAGCGGCATCCCACCCATCAATGTCGTTCGCCGGATCGCTCTCGGCCACGCCGATCTCCTGGGTGTAGCGCACGGCTTCGCCGAATGATTTCCCCTGTTCCATCGCTTCCAGGATCACGTTGGTAGTGGAGTTCAATATCCCCCGAAAGCCCCGCAATTCGATAGCCGGCAGGCACTCGCGAAACATGTTGAAAATCGGCACCCCATCCATCACCGCCGATTCGAAATAAAACTTGCGGTGCATCTTCGCGGCGAGCGCGGTCAGTGCCTCGTAACCAAACACCACCGGCCCTTTGTTGGCCGAGATCGCATGCGCCCCATGTTCAAGCGCGCAGATTAGGTGCTCCAGCGCGGGCTGGCCGTTTTGCGGATTGAGCGAGGTGGTTTCGAACACTGCATCGGGTCGCGCGTCCACAATCCAATGCCGCAGGGAATCGCTGGTCTCTGCGGTTTGCAAATCGCCCTCGAGCAGGCGATCGAAATTGAATCCCTCCGGCTTCACGCGCCACCCAAGCTTTCGTGTGGCCACTCCGGTAATCACGCAGTCCAGGTGGTGCTCTCGCGCCAACACTTCGCGCTTGCGCTTTAGCAGCGAGACGAACGTGCGTCCCACGTTGCCGAAGCCGAGCAGGGCGAGATTGTAAGTCCGAAGTGGCATCGCGAAGTCATCAGGCTAACAAATCGCGCGGTACAAAAGAAGAAGGCGCCCTCAAAGAGCGCCCCGCTTCCTAATTTGGCCGAAAACTACTTTGCTTGCAGGCTCTCGATGTATTTCGTCAGGTTGGAAGCGCGCAATTCCACGTCGCCCTGCTCACCCGAGCTCAGCGACCGGAACACCGGTCCCCACACTGGCATGTCCTTGCTCCCATGTGCCGCAACATCGGCATTCAGGATGACGGTTTTCACGTGCAGCGCCGGGTATTGTCCGCCCGTATTCGCAGCCAACCGGGTCAAATCGGTGGGAGGCAGTTTCAGGGCTGCGGCCGCCGGACCATCGCCCTTCGCCGCTGCGCCGTGGCAGGCTGCGCAATAAGCTTTGTAATTGGCTGCGCCGTCGCTGGCCGAAACCCGGGGTGCCGCTACGTGCCGGATCTTCGGGGTGCTGCTGGTGGGTTGAGTGGTCGATTGCGCCGCGGCAAATAACGAAGCTGCGGCAAACAATACGGTTAGGATAAGAACTTTTTTCATGTGCCCTCCTGTCGTCCGCTATGGGGGCGACGCGCGGACTCGAATCGATTTTTCGGTACCGCGGGCAGTCGCTGGAAATGGCTCGCTGCCAGGGAAAAGTGTGGACTTTCGCAACCCGGATGGCAGTGACGCCCGTCACACGCAAAAGTTCCGGCTCTGGCGCATCTCCCCTCCCGCGCGTACCATGGCGCGCATGAAAATCCTTCGCTTGTTTGCCATCTTGCTGTTTTTAGGGACGTTGTCCCTCGCACAGGCCGCCCCGAAAAGCGCGAACGTGTACCCCATCGAAGAAGGCCTGGTGGATGCTAACGGCGTGATGATTTATTACATGGCCGTTGGTCACGGCAGCCCACTGGTCATCGTCCACGGCGGCCCGGGCGCTTCGCACGACTACTTCCTGCCAAACCTCTATCTGCTGGCTCGCCACAACCGGCTCATTTTTATTGATGAGCGCGGCTCGGGCCGCTCGCCCAAACTCGACGACGTGAAGCAATACACCGTCGAGAATATGGCGGATGACGTCGAGGCCGTGCGCAAAGCACTGAACCTCGGCAAGATTTCGCTGCTCGGCCACTCCTACGGTGGAGTGCTCGCCCAGGCGTACGCCCTCAAATATCAGCAGAACCTCTCGCATCTCATCCTCGCGTCGACGTTCCCCAGCACGAAGCAGATGAATGAGGTCCTGGCGAGAGAGAAAAACGCTATGCCTGAAGACAAGCGCAAGCGACTCGAGGAACTCGAAAAGGCCGGCCTCTTCGGCAAGGGCGAAGCGTGGGAGCATGGACGGTATCCCGCCGAGTACGCCACGCTGGCGTGGGGTGACGGCTACTTCCCATTCATTTACGGTGCACGGCCGGATCCAAATTACGATCCGCAGGGCCAGAACACCACAAATTCCTGGCTGCTCTATCGCGAAATGTGGGGTTCCGACGGCGAATTCGTCATCGACGGCAACCTGAAGAGCGTGGAGTACCTGGACCAGCTCGCGACAATAAAGGTGCCTACGCTCATCATCGTGGGCGAGCACGACGAGTGCGATCCTTCGCTATCGAAGGAAATGAACAGCAAAATCGCGGGTTCCAAGCTGGTCATCCTGCCGAACTCCGGCCATATGACCTTCGAGGACCAGCCCGCAATGTTCATGCAGGCCGTCGGCGATTTCGTGAACGACCGCAAGTAGCTGTAACCAAATGTATCAACTCGCGATTGGGCTTGACGTCGGCGGGATAACTTCGGATAATTATTCCAGCGGTTGCATATTTATGCATGAGCTGGGAGAGCGATGTCGAAGTTGTCCAGGCAGGCGGCTATACGCGAAGCAATTACAGCCCACCAGGTCCCCAACCAGGATGAGCTGCGCCGTCTTTTGTACAAGCTCGGTCACCGCGTAACCCAGGCCACACTCTCGCGCGATATCCACGAACTCGGCATCATCAAGGCCACCGAAGGCTACCAATTCCCCGAGGAAGAATCCGGGCCCGCGTGGCTCCCGTCAGTCGAGCGGCTCATCCGTGAGTTCGTTTACGACGCCAGGATCGCTCAGAACATGGTGGTGGTGAAGACCAGCGCCGGCAGCGCGCAACCTGTGGCGGCCGCGCTCGACGCCGAGGGCTGGCCCGAAGTCGTCGGGACGGTCGGCGGCGACGACACCATCTTCGTCGTGACCCCCAGTAACAAAGACGCAGAGAAGCTTCTGTCACGTATCAAGGAGCTGATTGCGTAGTGAAGACTGCTATCCAGCCCGCCGTTATCGGCGCCACGGGGTATTCCGGCTTCGAACTTACGAAGCGCTTGCTACACCATCCCCACGCGCAAAAGCCGCTGTTGTTCCGGCATAAGCCGGAGCCCGGCCAGTCCGCCGATCTCGCCGACTTTTACCCGCAGCTTTCTGGCAACGGATTCGGGCAGTTGCTGATGGAACCGTTTTCCTGGGATGCCCTCAAGGCTGCCGGCGTGGATTTGCTTTTTTTCTGCACCCCGCACGAAGTCTCGCGCGAATGGGCGATTGAAGCCATCGATCGCGGCTACAAAGTTGTGGACCTCAGCGGCGCGTGGCGTTTGAAGCATGCGGCAAACCGCGCGGTCTATCAGTTCACTGATGCCGACGTGGCGAAAGCCGCGGCCCTCGACGAGAAAGCCGTGTACGGCAGCCCCGAACTGCATCGCGACGAAATCCTCACCGCCGCGCTCGTGGCCAATCCCGGCTGCTACGCGACCTCGATCATCCTCGCGCTGGCGCCATGGATCCAGGACGGTCTCATCGATCTCGAGTTTGGTGTGATCTGCGATTCGAAATCGGGCGTCTCCGGTGCAGGCAAGCAGCCTACGCCAACCACGCACTTCGTCGAAGCCGCCGACAATTTTTCCGCCTACAACGTCTTCGGCCATCGCCACACCGGCGAAATGCTTGAGCAGCTTGGATTGCAGAACGGTCAGCTTCAATTCACGCCGCACCTGCTGCCGATTCCGCGGGGAATTCTTTCGACGATCTACGTCCGTCCAAAGAGCGGCGCGACGGCCGATGCGCTCGAGAGCAGCATGAAAGAATTTTATGCCGGAAAGCCCTGGGTGCGGTTCTACGGCCAAGCACGGTTGCCGCAGATCAAGTACTCGCTCCACACGAATTACTGCGACATCGGGTTCCAGCTTTCGCCCGACGGTTCGCGCGCGGTGATCGTTTCATGCCTCGACAACCTTGTGAAGGGCGCAGGCGGCCAGGCGATCCAGAATATGAACGTTATGTATGGCTTCGACGAGCGGGAGGGCCTGCAATGAAGCTGGTTCTCAAAATCGGCGGCGCGGCCCTCGAAAACTCGGAGCTGGTGGCAAAGTTCTGTTCGACGGTTTCACAACTGTCGAAGGATGGGCACCAGGTGCTCGTGGTTCATGGCGGCGGCGCGGCCCTAAGCCGCACATTGAAGCAGCTCGGAATCGAGTCAAAGTTTGTCGACGGCCTTCGCGTGACCGACGCGAAGACGCGCGACGCTGCCCTTATGGTTCTTGGCGGACTGCTGAATAAGCAGCTCGCTGCTGCGATCGGTGCACGAGGCCAATCGGCGGTCGGCATCTGCGGCAGCGATCTCCAGCTCTGTATCGCGCGCAAGAAGCGGCTTTCGCAAGACCTCGGCTTCGTCGGTGAAATCGTCCACGTGAACGCCGGCACGATTGAAGCGCTCTGGCAGCAGAGGACTATCGCCGTCGTAGCCAGTCTTGCTGCCTGCGAGCATGGCGAGTTCTACAACGTGAATGCCGACGAAATGGCCTCCGCCATTGCGGCTGCCGTTCCCGCCGACGCGCTGATCTTCCTCACCGACGTTGCCGGCGTGAAGAACGCGCAAGGCGAAGTCTTCAGCCGCCTCGGTGTGAAAGAAATCGACGAACTGAAAGCCGATGGCACCATCAGCGGCGGCATGCTACCCAAACTCGATGCCTGCAAGCGCGCGTTGCTCGGCGGCGTTGGCAGCGTCCGGATTGTGCAGGCCGCCCAAGTTTCTGAATTAACGAAATTGTTTGAGGCGCCGCTTGAATGCGGCACGGAGTTAGTGGCCCATGCCTAGCCACGAAGAAGTAAAGGAGAACGCAATGACAACAGCGCCTTTCCCGCAGGTTGCGGGCCGCAAGGTAATCCCGGTCAAGAACGTGGCCGATCGGGACCTGGTTTCCATCACCGACTTCACGCCGCAGGAAATCACCGCGGCGCTCGATCTTGCCTCCGCGATGAAAGCCTATCCTGCCGATTTCCGTGGCTCACTCGCCGGCAAGCAGGTGGTGATGTTCTTCGAGAAGCCCTCGTTGCGCACCCGATTGACCTTTGAGTCAGGTATCAGTTCCCTCGGTGGCGTTTCGTTCTTCGTGGACCAGGCCGGCTCGCGCCTCGGCACGCGTGAGCCCCTTGATGATGTGGCGCACAACCTCGAGCGCTGGGTCGATGGCATCGTCCTGCGCACCTTCGCGCACGACACTTGCACCACCATGGCCGAGCATGCGTCGATTCCGGTGATCAATGCGCTCAGTGATTACGAGCACCCGTGCCAGGCGCTGGCCGACATTCTTACCCTGCGCGAGAACTTTGGCTCATTCAGCAAGGTGAAGCTCTCGTTCGTTGGCGACGGCAACAACGTTGCCCACTCGCTGATGCTTGCTGCGGCGAGCGTCGGTGCGAGCATCGTCGTTGGCACGCCCGAGAAGCACAAGCCCAGCGCCGCTGTGATGAAGCAGGCGCAAAAGATCGCCAAGAATACTGGCGGCCAAGTCGAATGGACCAGCGATCCCATCACGGCCGTTTCCGGCGCGAACGCGGTCTATACCGATGTGTGGGCAAGCATGGGGCAGGAATCCGAAGCCGAAGAACGCAAGCAGCTCTTCCAGCCCTTCCAGGTAAACCCGAAGCTCATGTCCCATGCCGCAAAGAAGGCTATATTTATGCATTGCCTTCCGGCGCACCGCGGCGACGAAGTCACTGCCGACGTCATCGATTCGAACTGCTCGGTGGTGTTTGACCAAGCCGAAAACCGCCTGCACGCCCAAAAGGCCATCTTATTAATGTTGCTCGGAGGCGGTCATCGTTTCCCGGCGAGGAGTGCTCATGCGTGAAAAAATCGTACTTGCTTATTCCGGCGGACTCGATACCTCCATCATCATCCCGTGGTTGAAGGAAAACTATAGTTGCGACGTCATTGCCATGGTTGGCGACGTGGGCCAGGGCGACGACATCGATGCCGTCGTTGCGAAAGCCAAGAAGACCGGCGCCAGCAAGGTCATCGTGAAGGACCTCCGCGAGGAGTTCCTCACTCAATACGTCTATCCGGCGATCCGCACCGGCGCGGTCTACGAACACAAGTACCTGCTTGGAACTTCGCTTGCGCGCCCGGTCATTGCGAAGGCGCAGGTAGAAGTCGCGCTTGCCGAAGGCGCTACCGCAGTTGCGCACGGGTGCACCGGCAAAGGGAACGACCAGGTCCGCTTTGAACACGCCTGCCAGGCGCTCGCGCCCGAGCTAAAGATCATCTCCCCCTGGCGCGAGTGGTCGTTGAAATCGCGTGAAGATTGCCTCGATTACGCAGAAGCCCATGGCATTGAGGTTTCACAGAGCCGCGAGAAGATCCATAGCCGCGACCGCAACCTGCTGCACGTAAGCCACGAGGGCGGCGAGCTCGAAGATCCCAACAACGCTCCACTCCCAACCACGTGGACGTGGACGAAGTCTCCGCAGGAAGCGCCCGATCGGGTTGAGGAAGTCACGATAGGCTTCGAGCAGGGGACCCCGGTTTCCATCAACGGCATGCCGATGGAGCCGCTCGCGTTGATCGAGCTGCTCAACGAAATTGGCGCCCGCAACGCCATCGGCCGCATCGATCTTGTGGAGAACCGTTTCGTCGGCATCAAGTCGCGCGGTTGCTACGAGACGCCCGGCGGCACGCTGCTGCTCGCTGCGCACCGCGAACTCGAAGCCCTGTGCCTCGACCGCGACCTGCTCCATTACAAGCAGGAAGTCGCGCTGAAGTGGGCGGAGATTGTTTACTTCGGGCTCTGGTTCACGCCGCTGCGTGAGGCGCTCGACGCTTTCGTCGCCAACACCCAAGCGACTGTCGGCGGTTCGGTGAAGCTCGCTCTCTACAAGGGTAATGTCGCCGTCTCGGGCCGCACCTCGCCCACATCACTCTATCGGCCGGACATCGCCAGCTTCACCATGGGCGCCGGGTACGACCAGAAGGACGCCGAGGGCTTCATCCGCATCCTCGGATTGCCGGCGCGGTCGCGGGCCATCATTTTCGGTGGCCTAAAAGAAAAGGTGTCGAAATGAAGATGTGGTCCGGGCGCTTCTCGCAGCCTCTCGATCCTGAGTTTGAGAGCTGGCAGAGATCGCTCCCCTTCGACAGGAAACTGCTGAAGCACGAAGTGGCGGCCAGCGGCGCGCATGCGAAGGCGCTCGCCAAGGCCGCCGTGCTCAGCCCTGCCGAGCTCGCGCAGATCCTCACCGGTCTCGAGCAGATCGCGGGCGAGGGAATGCCCGCGACGGACGATCCTTCGATCGAAGACGTGCATCACTTCGTCGAATCGCGTCTGACTGCCATTGCCGGCGAGGTCGGCCGCAAGCTGCACACCGGCCGCAGCCGCAACGAGCAGATCGCCACCGATCTTCGTCTCTACGTCCGCGACCAGCTCGACAGCATGAAGCATCTTCTCGCAGACCTCATCGCCGCGCTGATCACGCAGGCCGAAGCCATGGGTGATGCGGCGATGCCCTCGTACACGCACCTCCAGCGCGCCGAGCCTGTGCTCATCGCACACTGGCTGCTCGCATACTCCGAAATGTTTTTCCGTGACATCGATCGCCTCGCGGATTGCCGCACGCGCGCGAACCTCTGTCCGCTCGGCTCCGCTGCAGTCGCCGGAACCTTTGTCGAGCTCGATCGCCAGTACATCGCCGGTCTTCTCAATTTCGACGGCCCGACCGCCAACAGCATCGACGCTACCAGCGACCGCGATTTCGCCATCGAGTTCGCTCACGCGCTCAGCGTCATCGGTCTGCACCTCAGCCGGATGGCGGAAGAGATGATCCTGTTTTCGACGACGGAGTTCGGCTTCCTTCAGTTGCCGGAGCAGTATTCGACCGGCAGCAGCGCCATGCCGCAGAAGAAGAATCCCGACTCCATGGAGCTGATCCGCGGCAAGAGTGCGGCGTTGCTCGCGAACGCGATGCAACTCGCGGTCACGCTGAAGTCCCTGCCGCTTGCCTACAACAAGGACATGCAGGAGACCCAGCAGCCCGTGTTCACGGTCGCCGAAGAGTGCGCCGCAATGGTTCGCATCGCAGCGGGCTTCGTGCGCACCGTGAAATTCAATACTGCGGTCATGCACACCGCTGCGAGCTCGGGTTATATGAACGCCATGTCTGCCGCCGGGTACCTCGTGCAGCAGGGCATTCCGTTCCGTCGCGCGCATGAACTCATCGGCGCCGCCGTGCAGGCCGCCATCCAGAAGCACTGCGAGCTCCAGGACCTGAGCGCGGAAGACCTGCGCTCGATCGGCATTGCAGCCGACGACGGCTTTTACGCCGCGCTTCAGCTCACTGCGGTGTTGTCTCAGAAGAACGTGGAAGGTGGTACCGCGCCGTCGCGGGTTGCCGCCGCGCTTAAGCAAGCCAAAGCAAAACTCGCTGCTCTCGCGGAGGTCCAGCATGCCTGTTCGTAAAGCGATTCTCCCCGACGCGAACGCGATCGATACGCTCATTCGCGCCCACACCGGCGACGGCACCCTGCTCCCGCGCAGCTTCCAGGAAATCTGCGCCGACATCCGCGACTTCGTCGTCGCCGAGCTCGACGGCCAAATCGTCGGCTGCGGCGCACTGCATCTTTACGGCATGCACCTGGCGGAAATCCGCTCCATCAACGTGCTGAAGGAATATCGCAGCCAAAAACTTGGTGTCCAGATCGTGCATGCGCTGATGGAAGAGGCCAAGCACCAGCACGTCACCTGCGTATGCCTGTTCACCCGCGTGCCGGAATTTTTCGGCAGCCTCGGCTTCCGCGAAGCTGATCGCGATCGCCTTCCCGACAAGGTTTACAAGGATTGCCTGAAGTGCCCGCGAAACCAGGCTTGCGACGAAGTTGCGATGTATCGTGGCGAGCTGCCCGCGCTCTCGCATATGCCCAAGGGCTATCGCCCCTCCGATATCGTGCGCATCGCCCCGGCGCAGACCGCGTCTTAGTGATGCCCGCCGATCATCGAGAAGATAATCAGCGCGATGATGATCGCAACGACCAGTAGCGCGATCTTCGCCACGCTGTAAGGACGCTCGCCCTGCACCTGTCCGGTGGCAGCATTCACCACTACCTGGTACGCCTTGTTCTGAAACCGATACGCGCCAATCCAAACCGGCAACAGCAAGTGCCGGAAGCCGACGTTGGCGTAGTACGTCTGCAGGTTCAGGATGCGCTGCTCGTCGCCGCCAATCTGCCCGCGCACAGCATCGCGGATGCCGTTCTCCATCACCTGTTTTGCTTCGTTGTATCCGTCCGCCAGTTCTACCTGGTAACGCTGCGCCTTGAAGCCCGCCAGGTACCCTGGCTCATACGGCTGCAACGATTCCAATCCCCACGGTTGCAGCCCATTCAATTTCCGCTCCTGCACCGAGCGCGACGCCGCGATGATCACATCTTCGAAATTCACGTCCACGTGCCCGGAACACGGATACCAATCGGTCACGGTGCGCGAACGCGTCTGCCGGTTGCCATTGCTATCGGTATACGACTCGGTTTCGGTACGATTCATGCCGCGTTCGCCCTTGTAATCGCTCGCGGTGTTCGCGTCGTAGCTCCAGAAGGGCAGATAAACCCCGTTGATCCCGTCCTGCCGCGCCATGGTCTTCAGCGCGTTCGGCGCGAACCAGCGCGAACTCAGCCACTGCTTTACCTCGCCCTGCGCTTGCTGCTTCGAGACCTTCGCCGGCAGCACTGCATCGGGCGCCACCAGCGGGTCCGCCGCTTTTGCCTGTGCCACAATCGCCGAACCGCAGAATGGACAACTCCCCGCCACTTCCGGCGGTTGGAACGTGACCGAACTCCCACACGCCGCGCAGTGAACTTCCATCGCCTGCGGAGACATGGTCGCGAGGTGCGCGCCTTGCGCCTTCGCTAAAAATTCTTCCAGGGGATGGCAGCGCAAGTGGTCCGGAGCTGGCGACGCAACTGCTGATGTCGTGGTCGTCGCAACCGGTTCGGCCGGGGCCGGCACTGCCGCCGTGCGCCCGCAGAATGGGCACTTCATCATGCCCGCCGCAGGATCGAATTTCATGTCGGCCGAACAGCCGGGACAGGGAAAATGTTCGTGCGCCGGGGGGAGTGTGGTTCCGCTACCGCTCGCCATCAGAAAGCCTCAAAGCGTGGAGTCGCAGCTACTCTAGCAGAGGTTTGCGGAATTTTGGTTAGGATCGTCTGCCGATCAATCGCTCGCAATCGCCATCTCGGGCTCCGTCGCTTCTGCGGCCGGCGGCGCAGCAATCGACGCAGCAACCTTCCTCGCAGTGCGACGCGGTTTGGGCTTCGCTGCCCGCGGCGGTTTCGCATTGCCGTCAGCCTTTAGGCCAAACGCTTCCCGCAACTCGGCCACACCCTCTTGCAGGAATTTCGGCAGCAGGTGCCGGTCGGGCGTTGCGTGCACATCGCACGAGAACCCAAAGTGCGCCGCGCCGTTATAGGTGAGCATGGCGCAGTTGGCGCCCATCTCACCGCCGATCGGAACGTACGGATAAGCCTTCACCATCTTGTGGCCGAGTATGTACAACGGTTGCCGCGGCCCAGGAACATTGGTGAAGATCAGGTTGCAGATCGTCAGCGGCAGTTGTGCGGCGATTGGCCCAAGCACCACCTGCACCGGCGACGGAATGGCCGCCAGCAGCGCGCCCGCGAACCTCACCATCTCGGCAATGCGCGTTTGCTTGATCATGGTCATCCGCTCATGCACGGCCGCCAGCAACTTCCGAGGATCGCGAATTCCCAAGGGCACCGCCACCGGAACGAATGTGATCTGGTTCCCCAGCCCATCCGCCGATTCGTCGGGACGGCGCGTATTCACCGGCACTACGATTCGGAGAGAGCCTCCCGTTGTCGCTGCTCCCCGCGATTCCGCATATCGCCGGAAAGTCGCTGCGACCACCGTCAACGCAACATCATTGAAGCTGCACCCATAGGCGTTCTTGATCGAGCGAAGATCTTCGAATGGAATGTCGACCCACTCGAACTCCTGTGGTCCTTTGCACACGATGTTAAACGGCATGCGCTCCGGTGCCGAAGCGATCTCCGGAAAGATGCGGCCGAAGTCTTCCATCGAAGGCACCTGCTCGTGAACATGCGTGGGCCTTGTCGTATCTTCCTGCGGCTTGGGTTTCGCAACTAGCGTGCGTGCCATGTTGAGCAGATCGCTCTGTGCTGTGAGCATGCGTTCCACGGTCAGGAACCATGAACTTGTCAGCGCTTCCAGCAGATTCGTCGCCGGGTCTTGCGGAGCCGGTGTTGGGAGTACGCTCTTTTTCTTCGTCAATACCGGGACTTCCGGCGACGTATCCATCAACGCATTCAGGAATGCCACGCCCGAAATGCCGTCAGCCATGCTGTGGTGGATGCGCGCGATCAGCGCCGTGCGATTGCCCTTCAATCCGTGCACCAGCACAAAATCCCACAGCGGATGGTTGCGGTCGAGGTTTGCGCTGAACAGCTTTCCCGCCAGTGCCTTCAACTCCGTTTCCGTGCCATGCTTCAGTGTCGTCTCATGCAGGTGATTGCGGAAATCGAACTCCGGGTCGAGTTCCAGGCACGGCAGTCCGATATTGAAGGGCGCTGGCACCACCCGCTGCATGCAGCGTGGAACGTGTGAGAGCTTCGCCTCGACGTAGGGCAGCAGCTGTTTATAGGTGATGGAGCCTTCAAAGATCGCTACCGAGGCGATGTTGATCGGGATTCCCTCGCGTTCGAGGTGAAGAAATAGAGCGTCTCCGAATGAAAGGTATTGGCGTTGTGTCGTGTCGTTCATGGAAGCCTCGCTTATGGCCGATTGCGTCCTAACCGCTCGTGTGCACCGACCCAATCGCCGTGCAGCATCGCGGCCGCCAGCGACGTTTCGCCCGCCAGCACCACCGCAGCGCAGATCTCGGCGAACTTGTGTACTTTGCCTTTCCCGTAGCAGCCCAACATCTCCAGGCACTGTCGCTGCGTTGCCAGTCCTGTTCCGCCGCCATAGGTGGCCACGATCAGTGAGGGCAGCGTCACAGACCAGTAGAAGTCGCCATTTTCCAGTGGCTGGGTGTAGGTAATCGCCGCATGCGATTCTGCGATGTTTGCCACATCCTGGCCGGTGGCAATGAATAGCCCTGCCAGTCCATTCGCCGCATGGGCGCCATTGTTGGACGATCCTGCCAGGAATGCTCCCACCATCTGCACGTCGCGCGTGCGGGCCAAGTCGACGGGATCAATGTGCAGAATGTGTTTCAGGATGTCACGTCGCAACACTGCCTCGGCCACCACGCGCTTTCCGCGAGTCAATAGCATGTTGAGTTGCGAATGCTTCTTATCGGTATCGATGTTGCCGCTCAGGTAATAACCTACCGGTTTGGAATAATTGCGCTTGATCCACTCGCATGCCGCCGAGGTGGCCTTGCTCGTCATGTTCTGCCCGGCAGCATCGCCCGTGGTGAAATTGAAGCGTAGATAGCGCATCGGTCCAACGGCGAACTGATCGATGTTCCGCAGTTTCCCGATACGCGTCGTTGCTTCCGCTTCCGCGCGGATTTCCTCCGCGTGTTCATTCACCCACTCGCCGAACTTCCTCGCCTCCAGCGCGTCTGATAGCAGGAACACTGGCGCGCGCTGCATGCAGTCTTCCACCACCGTAGTCTTCACTCCGCCACATTCAAATAGCAGTCGCATGCCGCGGTTATAACTTGAAACCAGCGTGCCTTCGGTCGTCGCCAGCGGAATGTAGAAATCGCCCTCCGCATGCTCGCCGTGAATTCGCAGCGGCCCCGCGGTTCCGATGGGCACCTGCGCTACACCGGTGAAGTTTTCGATGTTTCCCGGCAGCGCGGCGGGGTCTACCGAATACTGCGCCACATGCGACAGTTCGACGCCGGTCTGTTCGCGCACGAACGCGCGCCGTCGAGCCGCCATCTCGTGGGTGTAATCGCTGGTTTCATGTCGTGGAATAGAGACGCGTCGGGGGGACTCAGAAACGGTAGCCATGAAAAGAAACTCCGGTACCGCAATCGAACTGCGGGGAGATATATATGTAAAAACGCACCTTCCATGGTAGGCGCAACTTTCTTTCCCTCTTTGCGACAACGCCCGCACCCAACGATTTATTCCCATTCTGAATTCCCGTAAAAGAACGCGATAAGCAATGTGTCCTTGCTCCACCTCGTTGCCTCGGGTTCGAATAAAACCTTCGTGGTGCGCGGAGGTTGTACTGCCATGGAGAAGCTGGAAGAAGTTGTAGAAGCTCGCAACCTAATGGCGGAAGCCAAGGATTGGTCGGTGATGAAATGGCTCACCGAGAAGAAGCGCGTTCGCAAAGTAGCCGACCAATGTAACGCCACGCTCGATCGTGTCGAGGCCGAACTACACAACCGCTGGAGTGCCGACCTGAAAGCGGCGTACGACGGTAAAAACAACGTCAAGTCAACAGAGTTGCGGAATCTCGCGCAGTCGCTTCGCGAAGCTCACGACGCCGCTATCCGCCAGCGCATGGCTGCGGAAGACACCTTCGACCGTGCCGAGAAAAGACTCAGCACCAGTCTCGCTCGAGAGGGCTGCGGCAAAGCCATCGCCGGCTGGGACCTTCATGAAGAAGCGATTCGCCGCGCGGAATCCGCGGTCGCGCGCAAGTAAGCCTTTGTACTGCCCGAGCCCACATGGCTGGTGCGTCTCAATTCGCAGCATATCTCCAACAGCTTTTTCCGGAAGAGTTGCAATCCGCATTGCGCCAATTCCTTCCCGCGGACGTAAGCACCGCGCGACGGATCGCACTCGTCGAAGCCGCTCTGCGATCTAAGAATGGCCCAGCACTCCGTCGCGAAATCGGCCGCTGGATCGTCGACAAACTCGTCCCCGTGGCCGCGCTCGTGCCCAATCGTTTTGCCGTGTGGCGTGAACCTACCCGCGAATCGATGCTGTTCGTCATCGAGCAGCTCTCAGTCGAACGCCTGGCTCCCAAACTCGTCGAGCAGCTCGAGCTTCCTCCTCGAACATCGCCGGAAGCTCGCCTGCTGAAACTCATCGCCCGCGTTCCCGGACTTCAGAAGCTCGGCCAGGTCTTGGCGCGCAATCGCCATCTCCGCCACTCCGTCCGCATCGCTCTCTCCAAGTTGGAGAACGGCATCCGCGACGTCGAGATCGACGAAGTGATCGCCGTGATTCGCCAGGAACTCGGGGGCAAACTCCGGCAGCTCAATATCAAGCTCGAACCGGCGCTCCTCTCCGAGGCTAGCGTGAGTGCCGTGCTCCGCTTCACCTGGTGGAATGCCGCGAATCAGCGTCGCGAAAAAGGTGTCTTCAAAGTCTTGAAGCCGCACATCCCACAGTGTTTTGCAGAAGACATGAGCATCCTCCAGGCGCTGGCCGATTTCTTCGGCCGCCGCGCGCAGAAGGGCTTCTCGTCGGCAGTCATTCCCGACACGTTCAGCAAGATCCGCCAGCATTTGCAGCACGAAGTCGATTTTCCCGGCGAACAGGCCGCGCTTCTCCAGGCGCCTAAGCAGTTCAAGAGCCTGCGCGGCGTACGCATCCCTCGTCTCATCCCGCAGCTCTGTACCGCCCGCCTTACTGCCATGTCGGAAGAAGAAGGCGTGAAGGTCACCACTGCGGCCGCGCATCTTTCACCCGAGCGCCGCATGCGCCTGGCGCAGCAACTCGTTGAAGCCCTGGTTGCGTTTCCTCTCCTCTCCCGTGAGCCCTCGGTTCTATTCCACGCCGATCCGCACGCGGGCAACCTGCTCTACGATCGCAAGACCGGCGAGATCGTCATCCTCGACTGGGCGCTCGGCGAACGTCTCGATCGCGAGCAGCGTCGTCGTCTCGCACTGCTCTTCCTATCTGTAGGATTACGCAATCCTGCCGCCGCAGCGGCTCACATCGCAGCACTGAGCGAGCACCGCCTCTCATCGCAAGAACAGGAAGCCATCCGCCGCACCGCGAATGAGTTCATGGACGCCCTTCCGCTCGCCGCGCTGCCGCGCGCGGTGGATGCCATGGGACTGCTTGAGCAGGTTGCGCTGACCGGCATTCGCTTTCCTTCGTCTCTCATCATGTTTTCCAAGGTGCTGTTTACCCTCGACGGCATTCTCGACGACATTCGAGGCAACGGCGCCACCACCGAGTTCACCATCGCCCGTTATCTCTTCCAGCGCTGGATGCGGCAGCCGCTTTCCCTCGGCGTGCCCCTTTCCGTGCGGGACTGGATCGGCGTGGAATGTAGTGCCCTGCTTTACCGGGGGCAGGTTAGGGGTGCGCTGCGAGCAGGCGCTCACGGACCGGTTGTTGCGCTCTGTGCCTTCCGGACAGGCGCGCGCCGGTTCTTCTGTTTCAAGAACGATGTAGTTTTACGGTCCCAAAAATTTCTAGTGTGTTCCCTCTGGGAGGCTTCTACATGGCAAGACTTCGCAAAATATTTCTCGCATTCTTCTTGTTGTTCTTCTTTGTCATCCTGGTTTGTCCGCCTGGCGCCAACGCCCAAGGGGCTCAAGCTCAGCCGGCGCAGGAATACGTCGGCCGCTTCGACGCCTTCACCGGCTTCTCCTATATGGCGTCTCCATCCATCAACCTCAATCAACGGGGTTTCAATGGAGAGTTTGGAGTAAACGTCACTCGCTGGCTTGCCCTCGGGGCCGACTACAGCTACCTCGATGGCAACACTTCCATTCTTCCGAGCTATCTCAAGCCGAGCATTCAGCAAGAGCTCGGGGCTGCCATTGAGGGTTTAGGCGGCCTTCCGCCCGGCTACACCTTATACGTTCCGTACGAGGGAAAAACGTGGACCTTCGCTGCCGGCCCGCAGATCAACTTCCGGAAACTGAAGTATGTCACCTTCTTTCTGCGCCCTGACCTCGGCGTGATCCACGAAACCGTGTCCCTCCACCCACAGGATGCGATCCAAGGTTTTGTCGTCTCTGCCCTCGCCCCTTCGAAGGAGAAGGTAGATCACGTGCCCTTTTATGGCGTGGGGGGTGGTTTCGACTTCAATGCCACGAAGCACGTGGCCTTCCGAGTCACCATCGATTACGTGCACACCGATCTGTTCAGTAACCTGTTGAAGGATTCTCGAGACAGCGTTCGCATTTCCGTGGGCCCGACGTTCCGCTTCGGCGGCAACGTCAAATAGCCTCCTGCTGCTCTATTGGCTGCGCACCCCCCTGCGCAGCCTTTTCTTTTATGCGGAGTCTTTCCAGGAATTTTCTCGTGCGCTCGGCAGGAACTCCATCGCGCGCTCGGCAAGCGCGGTAATCGTCAGGCTCGGATTCACCCCCAGGTTCGCCGCCACCACCGATCCATCGCACACATACATATTGCGATAACCGAACACGCGGTGCCGATGATCGATAACTCCCTCGTCTGCAGATTTGCCGATCGTGCAGCCGCCAAGGCAGTGCGCTGTCGCCGGAATGTTGAACAGGATCTCCGGCAACATGCTCATTGCCGTCCCGCCGGAGATTTTCGCAAATGTCTGCGCGAACTCATTCGCCGCCGGAATAAAAGTAGGGATGCGATCTCCGCGGCTCACCAGGTATCGCCGGAACGGCCAGAGCCAAAGCCGCTCCCACCGCATGTCAATGTGGCCCTCCTGCGCCTGCATGCAGAGCAGGATCACCGACTCTCTCGCGAAGCCGAACGGCTGGAGCAAGCGAATCGTCCGCAGCGGATGCGTACAGAGGGACACGACGAGGTTCTTCATCCACAACGCCACCCGTCCCGATCCCGGATGCCCGCCCGTCAGAATCGTCGCTAGCCCGCCCATGGTGTCCGAGCCTGCTGGATAGCGCACCGCTTCTATGTGCGTGTGCTCGTCGATGTAAATACCCGAGCCGATCGCCACGCCCTTCGAGAGATCTTCTTTGGATTTCGGCACGCGCACGCCGATCAGCGATTCACTGTTCGTCCGCACGCGATTGCCCAGTTGCTCGCTGATCCGCGGCAGAGATCGTTTCGTCTTTAACCGGAAGAGCAATTCCATTGATCCCAGCGACGAAGCCGCAAACACCACGCCTCGACAGGTGAACCGCTGTTTCTTGCCGAGTAGCCGCATCGAATCGCGCGTGCGAACTTCGTATCCCTCGCTGCCATCTTCTTTGTCATTCAGCGGACGCACATCCGCCACACGCGTCTCGGCGAAAACTTTCGCTCCGCGCTTCTCGGCGAGATAGAGATAGTTCTGGTCGAGCGTATTCTTCGCGCCGTGACGGCAGCCGATCATGCATCCGCCACAAGCGTTGCACGTGGTGCGCGCCGGGCCTTCGCCATCGAAATACGGATCGGCGTACGTCTTCCCGCCGGCTTCACCCTCGGGTGCCTGGAAGATGCCAACATTCGTGCGGTAATAAGTCGCGCCCGCTCCGACCGCAGCCGCCGCTTCTTTCAGCAGATGGTCGGCAGGCCCGAGAATCTTGTTCTGCGTCACGCCGAGCATCCGTGAGGCTGTGTCGTAATGTCGCGGCATCTCCGCCGTCCACGGCGCCAACCCCTTCCACGTCCCGCTCTCCCAAACCTTGTCTGGAGCCCGCAGCAGCGTGCTCGCATAGGTAATCGATCCGCCGCCTACCGCGCACCCGTGCAGGATCGTGACCCGGCTGAAGAACCGCATGCTGAAGAATCCGCGTAACGCCAGCCCCGGCCGCCAGAACCAGCGATGGATCGACCAGTTCGTCTTCGGCAAATTCTCTGGCGTCCAGCGGCGTCCCATCTCGATCACCGCCACGCGATAGCCCTTCTCCGTCAGCCGCAGAGCCGATACACTTCCGCCAAAGCCCGAGCCCACAATAATGAAGTCGAAATCGAATTTCTGGTCTTTCGTTTCCATAGCAGACTGTTCCGTGATGGTAATGGCTGCGAGGTCGTTCTCGGCGGAAGTATGGCTTCAACTGGCCTGTTTTATCCATATTGGGCAACGCTGGAACTGTGTTATTTTGTGAGCTCTCCGAAGCAAGCAACTCGATCGCGATGCTGCCTGAATGACCCTTACCGCTGGAACCAAGCTCGGGCCGTATGAAATCCAGTCGCTGCTAGGTGCGGGCGGCATGGGGGAGGTCTATCGCGCGCGAGATGGACGGTTGGGTCGCGACGTCGCTCTTAAGATCCTGCCGGAATCCCTGGCCCGCGATGCCGAGCGCCTACATCGCTTCGAGCAGGAATCCCGCGCGGTCGCGGCACTCAACCATCCCAATATCCTCGCGATCTACGACGTGGGCAATCATGCCGGCACACCCTTCCTTGTCTCCGAGCTTTTGGAAGGTGAAAGCTTGCGCGCCATCTTCGATCGCGGCGCGTTGCCGCAGCGCAAGGTCATCGACTACGGAGTGCAGATAGCGCAGGGCTTGGCGGCCGCGCACGAAAAAGGAATCATCCATCGCGATCTCAAACCGGAAAACTTGTTCCTCACGAAAGAGGGGCGGGCGAAGATTCTTGATTTTGGTCTCGCGAAATTAGCGCAGGCGCAAAGCGAGGCAGTAGATGGCTACGGCGCAACGATGGCCAGCGCCGGGACCGCAGTCGGCGTTGTGATGGGCACAGCGAGTTACATGGCGCCCGAACAGGTTCGCGGCGAAAGCGTAGATGCCCGCACCGACATATTCGCGCTCGGCGCCGTCCTCTTCGAGATGCTCACAGGACGGCAGGTTTTCCATCGCGACACTCTCGCCGAGACCATGACCGCCGTTCTGAAAGACGATCTGCCAGAAACCACGGTTACGGCACTGCCGGTTTCACCTGCGCTCGACCGCATTGTGCGACGTTGCCTGGAAAAAAGCGCGGACCAGCGCTTCCAGTCCGCCAAGGATCTGTCGTTCGCCCTCGGTGTTTTGAGTGGCAGCGAGATCAGTGGTGCCGTCCGCGTTGCGCGCGCGGCAGGCAAAGATAGAACAGCTTGGATGTGGGCGACCTTTGCACTCCTGATGGTAGGAGCGGCTGCCTCGGCTTGGTGGTTCCTGCGACCTCAAACTTCGAAAGTACGGATGGAATTTGCCATTCCCCTTAACGGCGAAGTCAGACAGCTTTCGATTTCGGCCGATGGTCGCATGTTGGCATTCATCTCGCCCGACGATCGTTCTGGCGTTCCGATGTTGTTCGTGCAATCCATTGGAGGCCTGCAAGCCGCGGAGTTGGCTGCTACCGAGAACGCAAGCTATCCATTCTGGTCACCCGATGACAGCTACGTAGCTTTCTTCTCCAATAACAAGCTGCAGAAGATTCCAGCCGCCGGCGGTGCGCCTCAGGCAATCGCCAGGGTCTCGTACGCCCGTGGCGGAAGCTGGGGGAGCAAGAATGTCATCCTGTATTCTCCTGATGCTTCGAGCGCGATCTGGCAGGTCAATGCCGATGGTACCAACGCGAAGCCGCTCACCAGTAAGTTCCTGCCCGGCATCGAAGATTCACATCGCTGGCCGCTGTTCCTGCCGGATGGCGAACACTTCCTGTTTTTATATGCCGACTTTTCTGGGCTGAATGGTACTGGCAACTATATCCACATGAGTTCCCTGCATGGCGGAGAAGATATCCGCTTGATCGCGGCGCGCTCGAATCCAGGCTATGCCGACGCCCACCTTTTTTACGTGGACGACAAAGGCGCGCTACGAGCCATCGCCTTTGATGCGGGAAAGCAGAAGGTGTCGGGCGATCCGCAACTCATAGCCGAAGCAGTGGGATTTCAACCGTCAGTGTACTGGGGCGCGTTCACCGTCGGTGGCGACGGCACCGTGGTTTATAGCCGAACATCCATGGCCGCAAAATCCGTGTTGACCTTCCACGGTCGCGATGGGAAGGAGTTGCAGCGCATCGGCGAACCTGCAGTGCAGGCGAACCCTGCGCTGTCTCCGGACGGCACCGAGGCGGCTCTCGACATCACCGACCTGAAGGCTGTAAACCTCGACATCTGGATTGAGCACCTCGGAAATGGAACCAGTACGCGATTCACGTTCAACCCCGGGGAAGATACCACCGCCGCTTGGTCGCGTGACGGCCGGACGCTCGCCTATCGTGCCGACGACGGCCAGTCGGGAGCCTTTCTGAAGGATGTCAACGGAATGAACACGCCGAAACGCCTAATGGCACTCCGGGGCGGTACCACGGTGGGCGGATTGGAAGGCTCGGACATCATGCCGACCTCCTGGTCGGCGGATGGCAAGCAGATTCTTTGTACCCTTCAGGGCATCGGCTCCCGAGGTTCCCTCCTGGCTTTGATTCCCGCTGAGGGTGGCGAGCCCGTGGCGCTGATGTCGGGAAATGCCAGCCAAACCAACGGCCAAATTTCTCCCGACGGCAAGTGGGTGGCCTATGCGTCAAATGAATCCGGCGACTGGGAGATCTACGTAACCACCTTTCCCGGAGCGCAAGGCACTTGGCAAATTTCTCGCGGCGGAGGCACGGAACCTCGTTGGCGCGGCGACGGTAAAGAAATGTTCTATTTGAGTCCAACCGGCATGTTGATGGCCGTACCCATCGATGCCGGCGCCTCCTTCGCATCCGGGACACCTGCTCCGCTTTTCCAGGTGCACGCCCGCCCGCCGATCTCTGCGACCGACTTGTTCTCTTACGATGTGACCAAAGATGGTAAGCGCTTCCTGGTGAACGAATACGTAAAGCCGGCTCACATTGACCCGCTCAGCATCGTGCTCCACGCAGTTCCATCTTCCGCAAAATAGCTACGCAAGCACCAACGGCGTCTGCCGGCTCTGGTTCTGCAGATGATGTTCCGCAATCAGCTTCTTCGCCTGCGCGATGCGCTCTTCCGGCAGCGGATGCGAACGGAAATATCCCTCCAGCGTCTCGATCGCGAGTTGTGAAAGCTCTTCCGGTGGCGTCTCGGCGTGAATCACATATTCCGAATGCAGCTTGGCGAACTTCTCAAACATCGTCACTGCGCCGTATGGAGAAAACCCGCTCGCACTGGCCAGCAGCAGCCCTTCGCGGTCCGCTTCCAACTCCTGGTCCTTCGAATATCCAGCTTCAAACAGACTCAAAGGAATTTGCAGCAGATCTCCGGCTACGCCGAGTTGCAGCTTCCTCATCTGTGCTTCCACCTGCATGCGCTCCGCGCAGTGGTAGTGATCGATATGCTCCATTTCATGCCCGAGCACGTTCGCCAGCTCGTCTTCCGTTTCCATCAGCCGCACCAGTCCGCTTCCGATGAACACATGTCCGCCCGGCAAGGCAAACGCATTCAAGAACGATCGGTTGGGAATCAAGTGAAAACGATACTTCAGTTTCCGATGCGTATGCGCTGCGAGCCGTCCGCCGATTTCATCTACCTTCTTCTGGAGATCCTGGTCGGTCGCCGAGAGCCGCCCGAACGATTCCATGTAATGCGACGCCATTTTGTCGCCAATCTCTGTTTCTTCTTCGTCGGAGAGTCGCGTCAAGTGCATCGGCACGCGCAGCACGTCGCGTTGCGCATCGGCTGCCATCGTCAGCACCGCGTTCGGCGACACCACCGCCTGCTCCTTGCGCCGCTGCACCATCACGATGCTCGCAATCGCCGCTGCCAGCACCAACAAGAGAGCGATCAATCGCAGGCTGCTCATAAATATTGCCGAATGCGCTCGCTGTAGCGGCTATACAAGAACGATACCGCTACCAGCAGCGCGCCCACCACGATCAACGTCAGGTAGCGGTCGACGACCGAAAACTTCCAGAGATCGACGATCACGATTTTCGCCACGCAAACCAGCAGCAGTCCGAGTCCCGTCAGGCGGAACGACCGCTCCTTCACAATCAACGCGCCGATGAAAATCGCCGCCGCCTCCACGCCCCACGATAGCGTCACCATCGCGTGGTCCATCTTCAGCGCCAGCATCGTTGTCAGCAATGCCACCGCTACGAAGAAAATCGGCTGCTCCGCGTGTCTCTCCAACCGCCGCACCAGCAAACGCCATCCTGCAATGCCCGCAGGCAGCGGCGTCCGTCGCCGGTTCTCGAACCCCAATGGCAATGCCGCGAGCAGCAGGAAGATCGCACAGCTCATCACCCCAAAGCGCCCGCTCCAGTCGTTCCCGCTGAAGTAGCTTCCGCCGAACAGGTTGTGGAACATCCCGCGCGTCAGCACTGCTACCGACATCAACACTGCTTGCTGCGCGAACACCGTCTGCTTCGCCAACACTGCGATTGCCAGCAGCGCGATCACGCTCGCCGCCCACGCCACCACCACCCATTCATTTGCGATCTCGAAGTAGAGCAGCGCCATCACCGCGGCAGTGCCGAAGTAGGCAAACAAAATCGTCGGATCGAACCGTCGCCCGGCCTTCGCCTCGCGGCTCCCCCGCAGATATACGTAGTAGTAAATCGCGACCATCGGCAGCACCGTCACCGTACGCGTACTCAGCCACCCTCCAACTTCGCGTGTGCCGAGGTTCGCAAAGAAGATACGGGTGAACGATCCCGCCAGAGTGATATAAGCCTGCCAGCGCCAGTGCGAAACCTTGCGGAACGCGCCGTACTCATACAACACCAACCCGAGCAGCGCCCAGCCCACGGCGATCGCCACCGGCGTCAGCTCGTACCACATCAATCCCACGGCTAACCCTGAGGCCATCCACGCGTGAATTGGCGCGATTCTCGCCGGCAGCTCCAACAATTCTGCCATTGCATACAAGCTGGCAATCACGATCAGGCAGACCACCAGCCGCACCATGTCGTGTACGTTGGGCGAGCTCTGGAACAAATTTAAGAAGCCGGCTTCGCATGCACTCAGTATCCCGATCGCGAAGGCCTGCCACGCGAGTGTGCTCCAGCGCGTCCAGCGGCTCACCGCCATCAGCGCTACCGCGTACACCACCCAAGCCGCGGCCACGTAGCGTAGATCGACGCTCAGATAAATCAGCCACAGCCCCAGGATTGTCGCCGCCCACGTATATCCCGTGCGGACCCACTCGGCGGCTTCCACGTGAACGCGGCTCGCGCGATATGCCAGCAGGTAGAACACCGCGATCACCGGCAGCACTTTCCAGATTCCTACATGCACGCCGTGCCACATCGGTGTCGAGCCAACCTCACTCATCACTGCGAGACCAAACGATGTGAGTGCCACGAGGTGTGTATGCCACTGCAATGCGCGATACCTGGTGACCTTCGCCGCTTCGATCAGCCCCCACGCGAATAGCGCGAATGCCAGCGCCTGCCACACTCCCGGAACCTCGCAGAACATCAGCAACGCAGCAGTCGCAGTGCCCGCCCAAGCAAATATCCCGCGCACGAAGCGCTGCTCCAACTCATCGCGATGCTGCGCGAATTTTGCCGTTACATAGAACAATGCCGCGACTGCCGCTAGCGACACGATGCGGCTCGTAATGTGTCCCGGCAAATTCCAGTGTGCGTTGTAGACCAGGCAACGCCAGCAAGCGAAAGCTGCAATCACCAGGTACTGCGCCTGCAAATGGCGCGACTTGATCACCCAACCGAGTACCGCAACCGTCAGCACAGCCGCAGCGAAGGCCACTGCCTGCCAGTCGCCCACAAACATCGCCCAGCATCCCAGCGTGAGCGTTACCGCCCCTGGATACGAGCTTGCGGTCAGCATTCCATCATCGAACCGCGGAGCGAACATCAGCGGCCAGCGTTTTCGTAGCAGCGTATTGTTCGCGTAGAACACCGCCGCGATCACCAGCAACAGAATTCCATTCGATACGAGCGGCGTTTCCGTGTGGAATCGCCGCGCTTCCAGCATCCGCGGCAGCTCTTGAACCAGCACGTTGCCGAGCACTGCGAGGCCGGTCAACGATCCCAATCGTCGGAACAACGCCTCGCCGGTGAAGATGCCCGCGAACAGCAGCATCTCTCCGCCCATCAGCCACAGGATCGACGTGTTCGATCCCGCATATTTGAACGGTACCGCCGTCAGCATCAGCGCCGTGCCGATGATCGTCAGCACCACGAATGCATCGCGCCGCCGTTTCGTCACCGGCAGTTGACCGATGGCGAATTCCAGCGCTCCCAATATCAGCAGCGCGTAAAACGCCCACTGCGGATGCGCCGACTGGAATTTCATCACCAGCAGAAGAAGCACGGTGTTCAAGATCGCTGCCGCCGTCGACAGCCGCTCCTGTGCCGCATTCTCAACCTTGCGAATTACGTACGAAGTCCGGAACGCCGCCCAATAAAAGACGAGCAGGGAAGAACTCGCCATGAACTCCGGAAACACCTGCCCCGTCGCTCCGTGTTCGCCGAGCAACCGCCACAACCAATAGAAGTGGTTGCCGTAGCTCGAAACGATCGCGAAGACTTCCAGCTCGAACCAGCGCAGCTTCACCACGATCGCAACCACCGCCAACGCCAGGATCACTCCCGCCACCAGGCTATACACCGTGTCGTGACTGAGCGCGATCGTCGAGTACGCCAGCAGGAAAGCGAACCCGGTCACTAGTTGCGAGCGATAGCGAAGTGTGTGTGCCCCCATCGCTCCGGCGACGAAGAGCATCACCACGGCGTCGACCACTTGCGAGTCGATCAGCCGCATCATCGCTACGTGGTTCAGCGCATAGCTCACAAAGAACAGCAGTGCCCAGCCGCCACCAATTCCGGTGCGCCCCAGGATGCGATAGTTCGGCTTCCGTTCCAGGAACACTCCGCCGAGCAGCATCACCAGCGCAATCGCCGTGCTCAGCGCGACTTTTGCCAGTGGCCCATAGTTCCAGAAATAGGTCACGCCCCAACCGGCAATGCCGATCACCAGCAGGATGACGCCGATCTTGCTCAGCCAGTTCGTGCCCAGCATCTGCTCCAGCGCCAAGCTCGTGCGCACTCTCTCTCCGACAGGCTTGCGCGGCGGCGCGGACGCAAACACCGGCGGCGGAATCGGCAATAGGTCGCGGCGTGTCAGCACCGGGGACGCGGGCACTGCTTTCGGTGGTGTCGGCGGAACCACGGCAGGAGGCGTTGGCGGAGTGACAGGAGGCGTTGGCGCGACTGGCTTCGGCGGCTCCTGCACTTTCGGCGCCATCGGAGGTGGTGTTTTCACGCTCGCCGACCAAGCCGCAATCGCTTCCACCCGCGGCGTCACATCCACAGGCTTCGACGTCACTGGTTCCGGCGTAACCATCGTCGGTTTCTCTACCGCCGCTGTTTCGGGAGTTTGGGCCGTACTCGGTGTGACGCCCTGCCTCTTCAGCGCGCCGAATTCATTCGCAGTCTCAGCCGCAATCCGCACCGCGCGCTCTGCGAGGGTCGTTATTCGCTGCACATCGCCGCGAAGGGTTTCGATTTCGGCTTCCATGCGGACTGTCTTCTCGCGCCATTTGTACGCCCGCCATGCCGCCGCGCTGAGCGCCACCAGGACGAAGAATCCGGCCCATACGTCCGAGCTCTCGATCAGACAAAACAGCGCGACGACGAGTGCGATGATTTCCAGCATGGTCAGGTTTGGGCTTTTCTGCCCCCGATAGTAGAACGGACGCTCCCGAATTTCTTGCAAGAAATGCAGCGCCGTCCCTCTCCAGTACAGCCACCGCAGCTTCGTCGCATCCAGGTCGCGCGCGTTTGACACCCTATTTTCTGCCGCTTAGAATCGAGTTCAGGCGAAGCGCGTCCGCGCTCCGCCTTCTTCAGCCGCATTCCGCGGCTTGCCTCGCAGATTGGCGGCGTAGCTCAGCTGGTTAGAGCGACGGTCTCATAATCCGTAGGTCAGTGGTTCGAGTCCACTCGCCGCCACCAGAATCGCATCAAGATTTCCAGTCGTTTCCCGCAGCTCTCCTCCATTTACCCCACGCCTCTTTCGTGCAACAATCTACGAACTCTCGATCACTCCTGCTCGCGTGAGGTTTCCCTGTGAAGTTGCTTTTGAAATTCAACCTCATCTTTCTGTTGCTTGCCGGAACCGGCCTGGCTCTTGTCGCCCACGTCGCCTATCGCTTCCTCATGCAAAATGCCGAAGGCCAGGTTTTGCAGCAAGCCAAGCTGATGATGGAGAGCGCGCGCGCCACCCGCGACTACACCTCCGATCAGCTCAAGCCGCTGCTCCAAAAAGTAGTGGGACACGAAACCCAGTTCATCCCGCAAACCGTCCCCGCTTACGGCGCTACCGAAAGCTTCAACCTGCTTCGCAAGCGCTATCCCGAATACACCTATAAAGAAGCTGCGCTCAATCCAACCAACCCCCGCGATCGCGCCGAAGACTACGAAGCCGACATCATCAACACCTTCCGCAATCATCCCGATCAAACGGAAATCGTCGGCAAGCGCAGCACCCCCTCGGGCGTCACTTTGTATTTAGCGCACCCCATTGCCACCAAGCCCGGCTGCCTCGAGTGCCACGACACGCCCTCCGACGCTCCCGCCGCGCTGCTGAACACCTACGGTCCGGCGAACGGCTTTGGTTGGAAAGCCGGCGACATCAGCGCCGCCCAGATCGTTTCTGTGCCCACTGCGGTACCGATCCACATCGCCGACAAAGCGTACTCGTCGCTGGTGATTTATTTGTTCGTCACCTTCCTGCTCACGTTGTTTGCGATTGATGCCGCGCTCTATTTCGTCGTCATCCGGCCCGTCGGACAGCTCGCCGCCATGGCCGAACGCGTCAGCCGCGGCGATCTCGACATTCCCGAAATCCCCGTCAGCGGCAACGACGAAATCGGCGCTCTCACTTCGTCCTTCAACCGCATGTACGTCACGGTCGTCAAAGCTCTGAAGATGTTGAACGAGTAACGCTGAGGCGAAGCCGCTCTCGCACCATCACCGCCTCTTGTCATCCAGAGGAGCGGAGCGACGAAGGACCTGCTTTTCGCTTTTTGAGGGGAGCCACGCTGCTTGGTGAGGTTGTTTAGAACTCGCCGCTGGCGTGCAGGTGCTTCTTCACCCCAACCATGAAGTTCTTCCGGTTGGCCTCGGAATCGATCTCTTTCGCCACCTTGTCGCACAGCTCGCGCAAGTTATTTGAGCTGCTCGACGCCCGTTTCACAATCACCTTCGCAATCGGGCCGACATAATTCGCCAGTTGCTGCGTGATATCGCTCAGCACCGCTGGATCGTATCCCTTGCCCATCGCGGCCACCGTGTTTGACGAGAACGGCGTCAGCGGCGATCTGGGCATCGGGTTCATCGTTTCCATAGTCACGGCCAAGTGCGCATTCGAGTCGAGGTTCACCATATTCATCGCCCCCAGGAACTCGCCCGCATTTTGGAACCGCTCGTTGGGATTTTTCGCCAGCGCGCGCATCACCACTGCCGAGAGAAGCTCCGGAATCGCCGGATTGATCCGTGATGGCGGAATGGGCGTTACTTGCAAATGGTTGTTGATGATCTCCGGCAGGCTCTTGCCCTCGATCGGGAGCCGCCCGGTCACCACTTCATAGAACGTCACGCCCATGGAATAAAGATCGCTGCGTGCATCCTGCGGCTCTCCGCGAATCTGCTCTGGAGAAATGTAATGTACTGATCCAATCAGCGAACCCGATGACGTCAACCTCGGGTCCGGCGAATCGCGTAGTGCCAGGCCAAAGTCCAGCAGCTTCACCTGCCCGGCGCTATTGATCATGATGTTCGATGGCTTGATGTCGCGGTGCACCACACCCGCCGAGTGCGCGTATGCCAGGGCCGAAAGCGCCTGCCGTATGTAGCTCAACCCGTCGCGCAGCGGTAGGCCGCGCACCAGGTGTTCGTTGAGGTTGATTCCCTCCACGTACTCCATCACCATGATGAGCTGGTCTTCGTGTTGCAATGCGGTGTGCAGGGCCGCAATGTTCGGGTGGTTCAGGTTGGCCAATACGCGGATCTCGCGTACAAAGCGATCGGTCACTTCGGGCCGTCGCGCCGCGCCCGAGAGTAATACCTTCATCGCCTCAATGCGCTGCGAAATCGAGTGGCGGACTTGGTACACCTCGCCCATGCCACCATTTCCAATGACCGAAAGAATCTCGTACGACCCAACTTGTGTCCCTGGTCCCCACGCCATAGTGGGCATAATTGTACTGGAACCAGCCAATTCCGCCGCGATTTCTAGCGAAAGTCCTCGAGTTGCATTACGCTGCTCGCGCTCTCCGAATCCTGCCGGTCGAAAGCCACTTTGCTGGCATCGGCATTCACCGCAAGCCAGAATGGAAATCGTCCCAGGCTGGTGATCTGCCGCAAGCTCCGCGACGTCACGTCCACCGCGCTCAATTCCGCCACATTTTGCGGTCCTTCTTCTACGAAGTAGATCGAGTTCTGCGAAATGCCCCAGGCCGCCCACGTCACCGGCTTCACGCTGAAAGGAAGCGGCGCCTCAGTTCCTCCTCCCGAAGGAACGCTCCAGATCTCCGGGTTCGGAAATTGCGTCCGCGCATAATAGAACGTTTTCCCATCCGGCGATTCAAATCCCGAGAACCCGCCTTCGTGCGTGATCTGCGTGGCCTCGCCGCCCTGCGACGGCATCTTCCAAACTTCGAACCTTCCTGTCCGATCGGAAGCGAAGAAAATGAACCTGCCATCGCGCGACCAGCTTGGGACGCTGTTATTTGACCCACCCGCCATCAGCAATCTTGGGCTGTCGCCATCCACCCCAACCACCATGATTCCCGAAGCCTTGCTCAGGTGCGTATCGAAGGCGATCAGCCGTCCGTCCGGCGACCACCTCGGTGTGCCTGCATCGCCTAGCGTCGTGATCTGGTGCGCCTCGCTGCCATCTGTGTTGCACACCCACAGGTTCACTCCCGCGCCACGATTCGCCATGAACACAATCTTTTTTCCATCCGGCGAATACTGCGGACCTTCATTCCTTCCGCCGGTCGCCACCACCCTCATCGCTCCTTTGATCGTGGCGTCGCCCATATACGCCGGTTCACCGGGTAGCGTGTTCTCCCGAAATCTCGGGTGAATCAGCATCACAAGTCCCACCACCAGGCAGCCAAAAGCAATGAGTCCACCCAACGGCTTTCGCACCCAACTTTCACGAAGTGGTTTCGGCGGGGCAACTTCTGGCGCGGTGATCTTCTGCGGTACTGGCGCCAGAGCGATCGTTGGCTTGGTGACTGACGGCGGTTCCGGAACTGCAGCCGTCTCAACCGCCGCTTCGCGTTCCACCTTCGCTATAAATCGGTATCCCCGCCGTGGCAGCGTCTCGATGTACCGTGGATCCTCGGCCGAGTCGCTCAACACATCCCGTAGCTTGTTCACCGCCGCGTTCAGCCCGTGGTTGAAATCCACGAATGTTTCGCCCGGCCACAGCCGCTCCTGCAATTCCTCGCGCGTCACCAACTCCCCCGGGCGCGACACCAGCACCGCCAATATCGCGAACGGCTGGCCGACCAGCTTCATCCGGGTTCCGTACTTCCAGAGTTCGTGTGTCCGCAAATCGGCCTCGTACGGCCCGAAGCGCACCCGGTCTGGGGAAATGAGGTCGGTCATTTGCGTCGAACTTGCCCTTCGATAAGTCGGAACTGTTCTTTCCCCGGTGGCTTCGTAGTGTTCTAGATCCCGAGGTTTCAGCATTTTAGCGGATGAGGTCCGTTCCACGCACAAATGAGCGGCGTTGTATTGAGGTACGTAGCCACTGCGGCGAATGTTTCCCCAGAAAGCCGGGCCGGCCACCACAAGGTCGCCCCGCAGGAGGGTGAAACCATGAATTACAAAGTTGCATTAGCAAGTCTTCTGCTCGTCACGGCCGCCGTCGCCTACGCCGATCCCGAACCCTGCAACCTTGCCGTCGTCAGTCGCGAACTTCCCGCCAAAACCAAGGTGTGCGATTCCCAAACGGTAGCCGCCCTGGCTCGACAGGGCCATGTCTACGAGCAAAACCAGCTCGGCTTGGCCGCCATGCTCGTCGTCGGTCCTAATGTCGATCTCAAGACCGCCGCCGAGTGGTTCCAGAAATCCGCTGAACACGGCTACGCTCCCGCGCAGGTCAATCTCGCCGTCCTTTACGTCAATGGTTGGGGTGTCTCCCGCAACTACGCCGCGGCCCAACTCTGGCTCCGTCGCGCGGCCGACGCCCACTATGCCCCCGCCTACTTCAACCTCGGCCAGCTTTATTTCAAAGGCATCGGCGTTCGCCAGGACTACGCCGAGGCCCTCCGCTTTTTCCAACTGGGCGTCGACGCCGGCGACAGCTACTCTCAAACCAACCTCGCCTACATCTACGACCGCGGTCTCGGTGTCGCGCAGGATGTCAACGCCGCCGTCCGCTGGTACAGCAAGGCCGCCGACGCCGGCAATGCGATGGCTCAAAGCAATCTCGCTGACCTGTATTCCCACGGCGAAGGCGTTACCCGCGACGAAGCCATGGCTTTCCGTCTCTTCCAGAAAGCCGCAGAGCAGGGTCACACCGGTGCGCAAATCCAAGTCGCGTACCGTCTGGCCGAAGGCGTAGGCACGTCCAAGGATCCGCGAGCCGCCCTCACCTGGGTCACCGCCGCTGTCTCTTCCGGTGACAACCGCGGCCAGGAGCTTCTGCACACTCTGCAGCTCCAACTGAAGCCCAGCGAGATCAAGCGCAGCCAGCAAGTCGCCGCCGACCTTCGCCAGAAATCCGCGACCACTGCGAAAGCCGCCCTCTTTCAACCCTGACGCGAAAGGGCGCGAAGGCCTGATTAAAGACCTCCGTGCCCTCCGCGCCTCCGTGGTGGGTGTTCCGATTTCCGGGCTATCAATTTGCTGTTCGTCCCGTCCAACTAGCACGGAAGTTCATAGTTTTACGTGTCTTCCGGAACTCCTGCAGCATCCAAGCAGGGGTATAATGAGCGCACTCCTAGAGGAGTTAGCCCTCCAAAGCAGCCCATGTCGAAACTTACGAAGTTTGCTCTGTTGTTCAGCTCTTTATTCGTCGTCCTCTTTGTCATTTATGGCAGTCTCGGCGTCCATGCCGATACCAAGGACGACGGCGCCTACCGCCAGCTCGGCGTTTACAGCGAGGTTCTCTCGCGCATCCGCACCGAGTACGTGGTCGATCCCGACATGAACCTCGTCACTGACGGGGCGCTGCATGGCCTGCTCGAGTCGCTCGACGCCAACTCGAGCTACCTGAACCCGACTGAGTTCAAGGAATACCAGGACCGCAAGACGAACGGAAAAGCCAGCATCGGCGCTGCCGTTTCCAAGCGCTACGGCTACGCCGCCGTCGTCTCCGTCATTCCTGGAGGCCCCGCCGACAAAGCCAACCTTGAGTCCGGCGACATCCTTGAAGCCATCGAGGGCAAGACCACACGCGAAATGTCGCTCGCCGAAATCGATGGCATGCTCTCCGGCGCGCCCGGCTCCGTCATCAACGTCAGCATCGTTCGTCCGCGCAAAGCCGAGCCCCAGAAGACGCCGATCACCCGCGAAATCGTAGCCACGCCTCCCGTTGCCGAGAAAATGCTCGAAGACAACATCGGCTACGTCAAGGTGATCACCTTTACCAAGGGACGCACCCAGGAAATCGCCAACCAGGTCAAGGCGGCGCAGAAGTCCGGCGCGCGCAAGATCATCCTCGACCTACGCAACTGTGGCGCCGGCGAAGAGCAGGAAGGTATCTCCACCGCCAACCTCTTCCTCAACCACGGCACCATCGCCTACCTGCAAGGCCAGAAGTTCGCCAAGCAGACCTTCACTGCCGATCCGTCGAAGGCCATCACCAACCTTCCGCTGGTCGTCCTCGTGAATAAGGGAACCGCTGGCCCGGCTGAAATCGTGGCCGCCTCCGTCCTCGAAGATGCCCGTGGCGACGTCCTCGGCGACAAGACCTTCGGCGACGGCGCCGTCCAGAAACTCTTCCCGCTGCCCGATGGCGCTGCCCTCATGCTCTCCATCGCCAAGTACTATTCGCCCAGTGGCAAAGCCATCCAGGACACCGCCGTTACCCCCAACATTCTGGTTGCCGATACCGACGACTTCGCCTCGCCCGATGACGGCACCGACGACACCGCCAACGCGGCTCCGGATGTCCGCCAGAAAGACCAGCCCGACGAACAACTTCGCCGCGCCGTCGAGGTCCTGAAAAACAAAGACCAGAAGTCCTAACCAAATCTGTGGGCCGACCGAAAACTCAACCAATCGCGGATCTTCACATCCGCGATTTTGTTTTACTTACACTTAACCACCTCAATTCCTAAAGCGTCTCCACTATTCCTTCCGTACTGCTCCCCAGATAGACTCATTTATCCCGCTTCCAAGGAGCCCCATGTCCCACGCCGCCGCCAGTTCCCGTGCATTGGACGTAATCCAGCTCCGCTCTTCTCAATCCTGGCTGTACGTCCTATTTTTTATCTCTGGCTTTCCCGCGCTCATTTACCAGATTGTCTGGCAGCGTGCCCTCTTCACCATCTACGGAATCAATGTCGAATCCGTCACCGTCGTCGTTACCGCGTTCATGCTTGGTCTCGGCCTCGGCAGCCTTTTCGGTGGACGCATCTCGCGCACCGCCCTGCCTCTTGTCCCCGTATTTGCCATCGTCGAGCTCGGCACCTGCCTCTACGGCATCTTCTCGCTCCATTTCTTTCATGCTGTCGCCCACTACACCGCCGGCGCCTCCAGTCTTCGCACCGGAATGTTCGCGTTTGCCCTCATCGTTATTCCCACGGTCCTGATGGGTTCAACCTTGCCCATCCTGCTCGCCTATCAAGTACGCATCGTCCCCAATACCGGACGCGCTACTGGCATGCTCTACTTTGTGAACACCCTCGGCTCCGCCACTGCGTGCTTCGCGGCGGGTGAGTTCACCATGCGCCTCCTCGGCATGTCTGGGTCCGTTCGCCTCGCCGCCGCGCTAAACGCACTCGTTGCGATCAGCGCCATGATCGCCTGGCTTCGCACCCGCCATCTCGAATCGCAGCCGAACTCCGCCGGCGAACTCCAGCCCACGCCTCGGGCCGGGGACTACCTCCTGCCATTCCCCATCGGTATTACGCTCGCCGCCGTCAGTGGCTTTATCGCGCTTGGCTACGAGATCGTCTGGTACCGGGTTTTCTCCTGGGCCACCGGCACCAGCCCCAAGACCTTCGCCTTCCTCCTTGGCTCCTATCTCGCCGGACTCGCCCTCGGTGGTTTCGTCGTCGAGCGTCGCTGCCACCGGCCGCTCACCCGTTCGTCGCAGCTTTGGTTTGCCGGACTCATGCTCCTTGCCGGCAACGTGCTCGGTGTCCTCGTCTCACCGCTCTATGGATTTATGGCCATTCACTTCCACGAGCACATCGCCGACCCGCTCGCCTTGCTCTCTGTAGCTATTTCCGCGGCCATGCTCGGCACCACTTTTCCGCTCGTCTGCGAACTCACCATCCCGCCCGATCGCCGCGCTGGAGAAGGCCTCAGCTTCCTCTATCTTGCCAACATCATCGGCTCCGCCTGCGGCAGCTTCATCGCCGGATACATCCTCACCGAGTACTTCACCCTCATTGGAGTCTCCACGATTTTTGCCGCGGCCGGCGTTCTCGTCGGAATCGTCCTAATGCTGCGCGCTCGCACCCGCCGCACGCCCACCGCTGTCCTCGCGCTCGCCGGAACCTGCGTGCTCGCTTTCGTCCCCCCGCTATTCCAGAATCTCTACGAGCGGCTGGCGTTCCGTCGCGTCGTTCCCCCCTTCAGTCAGGTTGTCGAGAATCGTCACGGCGTAATTGCCGTCACCGGAGACAACATCACCGTCCTCGGCGGCGGTGTGTACGACGGCCGCTTCAATACCAACCCGCGAGACGACAAGAACCTGATCAGCCGTTGCTACAGTCTCTTCGGCTTCCTCTCGCGCCCACCGCGGCACGTTCTCATGATCGGCCTCTCCTCCGGCTCCTGGGCGCAGGTCATCGCCAGCAATCCCGAGGTGCAAGACCTCACCATCGTCGAGATCAACCCCGGCTATCTCCGCGTTATCCCTCGCCACTCGGATGTCGCCAGCGTTCTCACCAACCCCAAAGTCCACATCGTCATTGACGACGGCCATCGCTGGCTCCTTCGCAATCCGACCGCCCGCTTCGACCTCATCATCATGAACATGACCTTCCACTGGCGCGCCAACGCCACTAACCTCCTCTCCCGCGAGTTCCTCGAACTCGTTCGCCTCCATCTCGAGCCCGGCGGCGCCCATTTCTACAACACCACTAGTTCGCTCGAAGCTTTCGCCACCGCCGTAGCCGTCTTTCCGCACGCGGTTCGTATTGGCAACTTCATCGCGGTCAGCGATCAGCCGCTCGTCTTCCAACCCGACCGCTGGCGTCAACGCATGGCCAACTACTTCATCGACGGTCATCCCGTCCTCGACCCAGCCGTTCAGGCCGATGACCGCTTCGTAAATTCCATCGCCGCCACAGCGGAATTTGTCGCCCGCAATCCCAACGACCCTCGCGCCCTCTTTTTCGAAGACGAAAGCAATCTCCGCCGCAGGTTGCAAGGCCGCACCGTCGTTACCGACGACAACATGGCCGTCGAATGGCGCAACGCCGATGTCGAACGCTTTTGATCTGAGGCTACGTCGTCAGGAGTGCTAAAGGCTTGAAAACGTCTGCGCGCTCTTCTCGTGCGTGCTCGCCCTGAAACTATTTCTCCGCTGAATCACTCAGTCGCGCAGCGCCGCCATACGTTAGCCCGCCACGTGCGTGGCGGGAACTCTTGCGGGAATTCGCGGGAGTCCGCGGGAGCCCGCTTCAGCGGACGGCATCCTCCTGCAAATGCCTCTCCGCTTCCTCCACCCCAGCCTGCACTCCGGCCGCCCGGTAAAACTCTCGCGCTTCCTCCCACAACTTCCGCGCCACCTCGCGCTCGCCCAACTTCTCTTTCAGCAGCGCCATCGGCCTGAGTGCGTTCGCCAACTCCAGCGCCGACGTCCCACGTTCCCGACGATAGATCCCTACTGCCTCCGCATACGAAGCCTCGGCTTTCTTTATCTCTCCGGTATGCCGATACACATCCCCCAGATGCCGCACCGAATGTGCCAGCAAGAGCGCATCTCCCTCCGCGCGACACAATTCCACCGCCTCTTCCGATGGCGTAATCGCCTCCGCAAATTTCCCCGCGTCGCGCTCCGCCTGCGCCAACCCCAGTAACCCACGGATCAGCGCTTTCCGTTCGCCAGCCGCTCGTGCCAACGCCACCGCTTCCGACCAAAGCCGCTTTGCGTCGTCGCCTTGCCCGGCGCGTCTCGCCAGCGCCGCGTCCTTCAGCAATCCCTCAATCTGCTCGTTCATCGCGCCAGCACCGTACCACCTGAACTTCCTCCTGACTACAGCGAATCCCTCATCTCCCACTCCTCCCAGCCGTGCTATTCTGCTCTTGCTCCGCTCCCCCTTTGTATGACTTCGCTTTACGACAATCTTCCTCCCGTGGAAGTCGGCGGTAGGAAGCTGGTGGGCCGAGTGGTTTTCGGCTTACTCATCCTCCTCGCGGCTGGCCTCGGTGTCGGAACCGGCCTCCTCCTCGTCTACTCCACTGACCTCCCGCAGGTCACCGAACTGGAGCAGTATCGCCCCAGCTCGATCACCGAACTCTACGACGACCAGGGCCGCATCATTGGCTCCTTCGCCCTCCAGCGCCGCATGATCGGACGCTACGAAGATTTCCCCAAGGTCCTCCGCGACGCCATCATTTCCACCGAAGACAAGGACTTCGAGCACCACTTCGGTATCAACATCTGGCGCGTCGGCGGCGCTGCCTTCCGCGACCTCACCTCCGGCTCGCGCGCACAAGGCGCTTCCACGCTCACCATGCAGCTCTCGCGCAACCTGTTCCTCTCCGCCGATCGCAATTTCCGCCGCAAGGTGCAGGAAATCATGCTCTCTATCCAGATCGAGCGCCGTTTTACCAAGGAACAGATCTTCACCATGTACTGCAACCAGATCTACCTCGGCCACGGCGTCTACGGATTCGAGGCTGGTTCGCATTTCTACTTCAACAAGGCCGCCAAGGACCTCACCCTCGAAGAAGCCGCCGTCCTCGCCGGGCTTCCCAAGGCCCCGAACTTCTACTCGCCCATCAACAATCCCACTCGTTCGCAGCGCCGCCGCAACCTCGTCATCAATAACATGCTCGAAGACGGCAAGATCACTGCCGAGCAGGCCGAGAAAGCCAAGCAGGCGCCCATCGTTCTCCACTTCCAGAGCGATCCCAACTCGCTCGCGCCCTATTTCGTCGAAGAAATTCGCCGCTATCTCGAAAAGAAATACGGCAGTGACGAAGTCCACGAGGCAGGCCTCCGCGTGTACACCACGCTCGACATGGACCTCCAGAAAGTCGCCAACCAGGCCTTGCTCGACGGCCTCTCCGCCTACGAGCGCCGCCACGGCTGGAAGGGCAAGCTCCCCAACGTCGTCGCTGCCGGGGACGATCTCGCCTCCTACCAGCATCCTGATTGGGACAACACCATCGAGCCCGGCAGCTACGTCCACGTCCTCGTCACCGACGTCTCGCCCGCCTCCGCCACCGTGAAATTCGGCCGCTTCGCCGCCATCCTCTCTCCCGAGGACATCAAGTGGACCGGACACAAGTCGCCACAGGAAATTCTTAGCGTCGGCGACATCGCGTATATAAAAGTCGTCACCCTCGCCGGCGATAAAAGTAAAGTCACTCTCGAGCAGGACTCCGGCACGCAAGGCGCGCTGATGGCAGTTGACAACGCCACCGGCGACATCAAGGCCATGGTCGGCGGACGCGACTACGAAGAATCCAAGTTCAATCGCGCCACCCAAGCCCTTCGTCAGACCGGCTCATCCTTCAAGCCCTACGTCTACACTGCTGCGGTTGACAAGCTCGGCATCTCGCCCGACGACACTATCGTCGATGCTCCGATCAGCTTCCCGTCTGCCACCGGCACCTACACGCCCCACAACTACGACGGCAAGTTCGAAGGCACCATCTCCCTCCGTCACGCGCTCGCTGATTCGCGTAACATCCCCGCGCTCAAGCTCGCCGATCGCGTCGGCATCCGCGACGTCATCGATATGGCCCACCGCTTCGGCGTCACCAGCCCCATGCAGCCGTATCTGCCCATCGCGCTCGGCGCTGCGGAAATCACCCTTTACGAACAGGTCGCTTCCTACGCAACCTTCCCCAATGACGGCGTTCGCGTCACCCCGCGCTACATAACAAAAGTTACGGATTACGATGGCCGCGTCCTCGAAGAGGACTATCCCGATGTGCGCGACGTCATCACCCAGCAAACCGCGCGCACCATGGTCGAGTTTCTCCGCGAACCTGTCCTCCACGGCACCGCCTATGCCGCCAGCGTCGCGCTCAAGGGCTACAATCTCGGCGGCAAGACCGGAACCACGAACGACTTTACTGACGCCTGGTTTCTCGGTTTCTCCCCGTCCATAACCTGCGGCGTGTGGGTCGGCTTCGACGAAAAGAAATCTCTCGGCGCCAAAGAAACCGGCGCCAAGGCCGCGCTCCCCATCTGGATCGATTACATGAAGGTCGCGCTCAAGGGCCACGACAAGGAAGACTTCACCGGCGCGCCTCCCGCCACCAATGTTGCTAAGAAGTCCGAGCCCGCCGCGGCGCCGCCCGCTGAAGACCCGGAGGCCCACTGATGCGCCGCTTCTTCCGTTGGGTGCTGCGCATCCTCGTGCTCGTCGTCGTGTTCCTGATCTCGTTGCTGACGGCGATGCGCTTCGCCATCCATGGCCGCGAAGTTCCCGTCCCTAAGCTCACCGGCATGACTTCCGTCGAGGCGCAGCACGCGCTTGAATACCACGGCCTCGTCCTGGTCCGCGAGAGCCGCTACTACTCGCCCGATGTTCCCGAAGGCAAAATCATTTCGCAGGTTCCGTCCGCCGGCGAAAAAGTCCGCCGCGGCTGGCGCGTGCGCGTCGCCGAAAGTCTCGGCCCGCAGCGCGAAGTCATTCCCGCCCTCGTCGGCAACAGCGAGCGCGCTGCCGAACTCAATATCCGTCGTCGCGGACTCGACCTCGGCACCGTCGCGTTTATTAATCTGCCCGACAGCGATCCCGACACCGTCGTCGCCCAGGATCCGCCGCCCAATGCCACCGGCGTTATCTCGCCGAAAGTCAGCCTGCTCGTCGCCGCGCCCGCTCAGCCCAAGATGTACGTTATGCCCGACTTCACCAACCAGCCGCTCGACGCCGTCGTTCGCGAAATCAACAACGCCGGCTTCAAAATCGCCAACATCCACACCGTTCCCGCCGTCATCCTTTTCCCATCCGCCAAAAACGTGGCGACCGTAGTTCATCAATCCCCGGCCCCCGGCCAGCGCGTCACCCCTGACGCCATCATCAACGTCGACGTTAGCCGGTAATGCAGCGGGTTTTAGAACATGAACATAGCCTGCAAATCGATGCGACGGTTATAAGCGCCACCGCCATAGAACCCTCCCGCTGTAATCGACTGACCGAAATACGGCGAACTCAGGATCGCATTCGGCGGCCCGTCGTTCACATGGTTGAGCGCGTTGTCCACCATCGCGGCGAATGTCAGCTTGTATTTCCGGGGTGTGCCGCCTGCGTGAGCTGCCCCTTGCGGCACGGAGCCGCCAGCGCTCTCTACTTTCGGCCCCACAGAGAACGATTTCGCGAGATGCATGTTAACTGTCACCAGGCCGGGTCCGGTTCGGTAATTGATCGGCACCAGTCGTCCGCCGGCCACAGGTGAAAGGCTGAAATTCCCAAGCACCGTACCCTGGCAGCCATTCACTCCCGGTGTGGGACAGAGATAAGGACGGTCGTTGAGGATCGAATCACCGTTCGAGTCCACGCCGGAGACGATGTTATAACTCGCGCCCGATTGCAGCATGATGAACGGGCTCGCTTGAAAGCCCCAGGGCAACGTAACAGCGCCGAAAATTATCGCGCGATGCCGAACGTTGAACGCTGCGGGGCCATAATCCGCGCGCATGTCATACGAATTTGTCGGAAACCCGCCGCTCCCCGCCACATCGCTATTCGCGTAGCTGAGCGTGTAGTTCCCCATCAGCATGAACTTCGTGCCGGCACGCCAGGTCGTGGTGGCGATCAGTTGGTTCTGCTTGAAGATGCCTTCGGTGTAGTACTGGAAGATATTTCCCGCCGCGAATCCATATGGATAAATCGCACTGGATGGATCACTCGGATCGTAAGTCCCGGGGTACGGAGCATTCGCGTTCAACGTCACGAGTTGGTGTGTTCCGCGCGAGTTGACGTAAGTCAGCGTGCCCGTCCCTTTCTTTCCCAGTTGTCGCTCAGCCGTAAACGCGCCCTGCATCGTCAGCGGTGAGTGAAAACGCGACGAGATCTGGTATTCCGACTCCCGCGTCGCAGTCGCCGTTCCACAATTCGTCATCGTTTGCGTTGAAACCGGGGAAGTCGGGTCATAGAAGCAGGGCTGCAGTACGACGTAGTCCAGTTGTCTTGTACCGTTCAATCGGTCCGCGTTCAGAATGCTCGCGATGGCGAACCGGTCGTAAAAGAAACCGTATCCTGCACGCAGCACGGTCTTGGGGGCGCTTCCACTTTTCCCAACGGCCCATGCCACTCCCACCCGCGGAGCCCAGTCCCCGCGGTCCTGGATCGCGTTCTGTGTTTCAAATCGGAGGCCATAACTCACCGTCAAGTTCGGCCTCAGCTTGTACTCGTCCTGCAGATACAGTCCTGCGTCCACGTAGCTCGCTATGATCGAAGGCGTACCCACACTCTGCGAGTACTGCTCCACCCCGGCGCACTGCCCCGCGACCGGCGCGATATTGCTGTTCGCGGGCAGCGTGCAGTAGGCGGTCGGGTTCGCCTGCATCGCGCCAATCGTGGCGCCCTGGTTCAGGTAGTACTGGGTTAGCGCGTACGAGAACAGAGATGAGAACGTGTACGTGCCATTGAAATTTCCGTTGGAAAAATTCGCTTCTCGAGTCGCCCGCAATCGCCCGCCAAATTTGAAGAAATGTTTTCCATGGACAATTGAGGTGTAATTCTGGAACTCGTAGCGGTCCTGGTGATCATTTACGGATCCAGCCGCGTTCCCGCCGTCGCTGAAAGCGCCCTGCACGTTAATCTGTGGTGCGTCCCCGAATGGAGTCTGTTGCTGCAGAGCGCGAACGTACTGGAACCGCGTCTCATTCACTACCGATGATCCAAACGTTTGCGTATCGCCGATCTCAAACGCTTGCTCCACATTCCGGTTGCTGTAGCCAAGTTCTGGCAGCGTGAATCCGCTCCCGTGGTTGCTCTGGTTGTCAGCCGTGTACTGGTAGCGTGTCGTGAGCGAATTGTTGCGGGTCAGTTGCAAGTCGAGTCGCGCGCTGCCGTTCTCCCCACTCACTGGGGAATTGACCGCCTCCGCAATCTTGCTTGAAGAATACGTAGAGGGATCGAATCTCTCTGCCACGATCGCCTGTGCGTTGTCCATGTTGTTCGTCTCGAGGTCGACGCCAAACGACGCCTTGTTCTTGATGATTGGGCCGCTCAAGCTACCGATGAATTGCTCGGAGTGATACGCAGGAGGGTTTGCGCCGGCGAATGGATTGGACGTATTGAAAACGTTGTCATTCCCCATCCCCAGGAAGAATGCATGGAATTGTTCCGTTCCTGGCTTCGTAAAGATCTCGATCCGGCCGTAGCCTAATTTGTCATATTCCGCCGAGAACGGGTTCTGGTTGATTCGGATCTCACGAATTGACGACTTTGGCGGCAACTTCCCGCCCGTGAAGCCGTCGATGTACATTTGCCCGCCCTCCGGCCCCGCCGAGGGGCCCGCCAGCGCCTGCAACTCGTTCTGTAATTCGTCCGGATCATCCGAGAGCGCATCGAGGTCTTTGCCCTTGATCACGATTGCGCTGGCATTGTTCTCTGCCGACGCATCGAGCTGGTGCGTCGACGCATTTACCTGCATCTGCTCTTTTTGCACCGCGATTCGTAAAGCGAGATCGAGTTCCTGGGAAGCGCCCGCAGCCACTTCAATCCTTGGTTCTGTTTCCAGGGTGAATCCCTTGGCGCTGACCTTCAGCTCGTAACTGCCCGGAGCAAGTCGCTTGAACTCGTATACGCCCTGTGCGTTGCTCTTAGCGGTGGCTCGCTGCTCGCCTGCTGAAGTCGCCGTCACCGTAGCGTTCTGCACAACCGCTCCGGAAGGGTCCGTGATCTTGCCATGCAATCTGCCCACTGACGCCTGGCCTAGTCCGTCAACTGCGATGAATGCCAACCACACGACGGCGCAAAGCACGGACATAACCTTGGAACCCATGAATACTCCTGGTGAAACAACACTTCACGGGCAGGAACAAAGCGGCAAACCGTTCTTCCGCTGCTCATGAGCCGCGTTCACTCCTTGGCGATGTGAGTTAAAGGGCCAGATTCTCGCCAGGAGAATGGAGGTCGCTACCGCGGCGCCCTCCGCAGAAGTCAGACGAACTCCTCACCGTTAGGTTAGGGCAGGGCATCACCTGCAACAAGTAACCAAAGCCATGCCGACACTAGTTACGAGATGGCATCAACGCCAACCAGCTCAAGAAACGCCAAATGCCCTCATCAAGTCCGCCGAGGCCATGATCGTCTCCGCGCTGGAACGGCCAAGCCTTTGCATCGAGCACTTCGATTGACAGCGAACTGGCAGCCGGATGAAATGAAGGTTGAGGAAATGCATCCGTGAAAAATCTGTTCGAGCCTTCTTCCGCCTCAGAAATCAAGGATCGCATCGCACGTTTGCGGCCCGATTGCGAAAGACAATGGGGCGCGATGAACGTCCCGCAAATGCTTGCGCACTGCTCCGCGTGGATGGAAATGGCTGTCGGGCTGAATACTCCACCACGCATCTTCCTCGGGCGGATCGTCGGAAAAATAGCGAAAAGGTCCCTCTTGGGCGAAAAGCCCATCCGTCGCAATATGCCCACCGACAAGAGCCTGCTCATGCGCGACGAAAAGGTTTTCATTGCGGAGCAGCAACGTTTACTCGCCCTCGTCGACCGCTTTTCCTCCGGAGGCCCCGCCCAATGTACGACGCATCCGCACTGCTTCTTCGGCCCCATGACTCCCGTCGAATGGGCCACCATGGGATACAAGCACCTCGATCATCACCTGCAGCAATTCGGCGCCTGAAGAGAATCTCCGAGTGTCGCAGTCTTTAGCCCGCTTCTTTTCCTAAAACCTAAAACCTAAAACCTAAAACCTAAAACCTGTGTTCCGTTCCTCCGCTAAACTACCTCCGTGCCCGTCTCCCCGTCCCGCGCCGCCGCCTTCGACATCCTTCTCCGCGTCGAACGCGATCGCGCCTTCGCCTCCGACCTCCTCCACTCCGATCGGCTTAACAATCTTTCACAGCAAGATCGCGGACTCGCAACCGAACTCGTCCTCGGCACCCTGCGCTGGCAATCCACTCTCGACGCCGCCATCGCCGCCCAATCCTCGCAGCCATTGCATAAGCTCGACGTCGAAGTCCTCATCGCGGTTCGTCTCGCCGCGTATCAACTCCGTTTTCTAGACCGAGTCCCAGCCAACGCCGCCGTCAATGAGAGCGTGGAACTCGTCAAGCGTGCACGCAAGCGCTCCGCTGTCCCTTTTGCCAACGCCGTTCTCCGCAAACTCGCGAAAGACGCCGCAAGCATTTCGGACGATCCGAAATCCGCTCACCCCAGTTGGCTTGTAGATCGTTGGAACGCCTACTACGGCGCCGAGGCCACGGCAGCCATCTGCCGCTACAACCAGCAGGTCCCTGAAACCGCGCTGCGTCTGCCATTCGATCCCGCGCGTCGTGAGCAGGTCGAAAGGGAACTGAGCCAAGGCGGCATCCAACTCGCTCCCGGCCAACTCCTCCACTCCGCCCGCCGATTAATTTCCGGCGATCTAACGCACACCGAAGCATTCCGCCGCGGCGACGTCTGGATTCAGGACGAAGCGTCGCAACTCGTAGCTCTGCTCGCCGGCGGAGGTCAACACATTCTGGATTGCTGCGCCGCCCCAGGCGGCAAAACGTCTTTCCTCGCCGAGCGCAATCCGCAATCGCAGATCCTTGCCCTCGACCTTCACGACCAGCGCGCTCAACTGCTTCGCCAGCGCGTTCGCAATGCCAACGTCGAAATTCGCACTGCCGACGTCATCACCGCAGACACCGGAAATTTCGATTGCATCCTCGCCGACGTTCCTTGCTCCGGCACCGGAACCCTCTCTCGCAATCCCGAAATTAAGTGGCATTTGCGCCCCGAAGATCTCGCTGATTTGGCGTCCCGGCAGTCGAAAATCTTGCACTCAGCGCTCGAAAAACTCGTCCCCGGAGGGCGTTTACTCTACTCCACTTGCTCGCTCGAACCGGAAGAAGGCGAAAAACTCGTCGAAAACGTGCTCCAAAAGCCGTTCGAACTCGCAAATATCACGTCAGAATTGCCCAAAATCGCCTCTGAACTCGCGATTTTCGACGTCAATTCTTGGCTCCGTGGCCCCTATTTGCGCACCATCCCTGGTCTTTATCCTTGCGACGGCTTCTTCGCCGCCCTCATCACTCGACCCCAATAATTGCTCACGAAACGCCTAGTTTTTCCCCGCTTTTTGGTCGATATCCATTCACGAAATCGCGCGCGCTCATCCGCTTTTTGCCCTCAATTTGGATCTCGATCAGCTCCAAAGCCGTCCCATTTCCCGCCCCCGCCAGAAGCGTATCTCCCTGAATCTTAAGCTCTCCCGGCTGCAGCTCCGCCGCAAGTGCATGCGCTGTATGCACCACAAATCCCTTCCCACGAAATTGCGTAAACGCTCCCGGCCAAGGCGTAAAGCCCCGCAAACGGTTGAGAATCTCCCGCGCCGATCGATGGAAATCAATCTGTCCATCTTCTTTTTTCAAAATGGGAGCGAGCGAGTGTTCCGCATGATTCTGCGGCACCGGACCAACCACGCCGGCCTCGAGTCGCGCCAAGGTTTCCACGAGCAATTCCGCCCCCAATTCAGCCAGACGCGGTGCCAACGTCTCGCTCGTATCTCCCTGATTTATAGGCATTTCGGCTTGCAGGAGCATGTCGCCCGTATCCAGCCCCGCATCAATCTGCATGGTCGTAACGCCAGTAATTTCTTCGCCGTTCGCAATCGCCCACTGAATCGGCGCCGCGCCGCGATATTTCGGCAGCAGCGACCCATGAACGTTGATGTTCCCCAGTGGCGGCAAATCGATCATCCACTGCGGAATGATCCGCCCGTACCCGACGACGATAATCGCCTCCGGCGCGATCTCGAAAAGCTGCTTCCGGAAGTCCTCGTTGTTTTTGATCTTCTCCGGCTGCGTGATCGGCAGACCGAGTTCCACCGCCGCCTCTTTCACCGGCGAAAGCGCCAGTCCCATACCGCGCCCCTTCGGACGGTCCGGCTGTGTCACCACCAGTCGAACCTCGTGTCCCGCGCGTACCAAATGTTGCAGCGAAGGCACTGCAAATCGCGGCGTTCCGCAGAAAACGAGGACCATCCCCTCAGTATAAGCGGCGTTGCTATACACGCCTTAATCCATTGTTTTTCCGCGTAGAACCTAACATTCCGGGCTGCTGCGCGTTAAAATAGTTAGCACCCCAACAGCCTTCCAAGGTATTAGTGGTGCAGGAGTCCATGAAAAAGCTCGTTCTTCCGTTCCTCTTGATCACGACCCTCGCTTTGCCGCTCCTCGCAGGCGACGACACGGTCGTCGAAGAGATCATTGCGCGCGTCAACAACCAGATCATTACCCGCGCCGACCTTCGACGCGAAAGCGAACAGGTCCTCGAACAGCTGAAGCAGCAGGATGCCGCCACCGCCGACCAGAAATTCGTTGCGCGCCAAAAGGACGTCCTACGCGATCTCATCGACCAGCAGTTGCTCGTCGATAAGGCCACCGACCTCGGGATCTCCGCCGATGCCGAAGTGATCAAGCAACTCGACGAGATGCGCAAGCAGATGGGCCTTGCCGATATGGATGCCCTCGAAAAGGCCGCGCAGGAGCAGGGAATCTCGTTTGAAGATTTCAAACAGAACATGAAAAACCGCATCCTCACCCAGCGCGTGATCAGTTCGGAAGTCGGCCAGCACGTCCCGGTCACCAAAGAGGATGAGCAGAAGTACTATGAAGCCCACAAAAGCGAGATGGATCGTCCGGAGCAAGTCCGCCTAAGCGAAATCTTGGTTCCTGTCGATTCCTCCAACGATCCGGACGCTACGAAGGCGCAGAAAAAAGCCGACGCGATCGAAGCCGAGCTCAAGTCCGGCAAGAAATTCGATGAGGTTGCGAAAGCGCAATCCGGCGGCCCGACAAAAGAACAGGGTGGCGATCTCGGATATTTCAAGCGTGGCGTACTGGCCCAGCAGCTCGAGGCCACCGTCTTTCCGATGAAAGAAGGTACCTTCTCCGATCCCATCCGCACCAAGCAGGGCTGGGTCATCATCAAGGTCACCGAACACCAGCAGGCCGGAATTCCTCAGCTCTCTGCCGTCGAACCGAAGATCCAGGAAGCGGTTTACATGGACAAGCTGGAGCCCGCTCTGCGTGCCTATCTCACTAAGTTGCGTGAAGAAGCGTACATCGACATCAAGCCCGGCTACATTGATACTGCTGCCAGCCCGAACGAGACCAAGCCGATCTACACCACTGCGGTCGATACGCATGCCAAAGCGAAGCTGAAGAAGAAAAAGAAGTTCGGCATCTTCTAATCAAAGGCGCTCTGAGGAGCGCCTTTTTCCTTGCCATAATTTCGCCCCAGATTTTCACAATCATTCACAACTTTGACCTGATTCGCACAGCTTCTGAACAGGCATGTCTCATTCCGTCATTGAGCGATTTTCTGCGTTATTGCATTCTTTCTTTCACGCAAGGGTTCTTTCTGTAGCGTGCAGTTTCACAATCCGCGGAACGAAGGTGGTTTTAATGTGGAGGTCGCGCGGCAGGCGCGGCAGCCAACTCCAGGCTGGCAAACTCAGCGTGGAGCATGCAAGAGAACCACGTCACCCGAGAGGGATTCGTCTCGCTGGAGCGTGGCGGGAGCGCAGGTTTCATCGGCCGAGTTTGCGGAAACGCAAACTGCCGGCAATGAGCCAGCAGTTCGCAGGGATGGATGAACTCGTTTCACCCATCGCTGCGAATCGCAGGGAAAAGTCGTCGCTGAGCCGAGCTTTCGAAAGAGAGTTCCGCTCGCCGGCCTGGCAAGAGTCGGCCTTTGGCCGCGGATTGCTTGCCTGCGCTACCGCACGATTTCATTTCCGGCGTTCGAAGTGAACGCTGGAAGAGAAACCGGCAAACTGCATCCCGGAAACGGCAGAAAAACCTGACGGGGCGGCTCGATTGGTGGCTGGCCATCGAGCCGCATTCGCTTTTTATGGCGAAGATCTGGAATCTTCGCTTTTATTTCGCTATCCTTCCGGTAAAGGTCCTCGATGGCAACCATCAATCAAAGTCTGGATCGCGGTCTTCCCGCCGCCATCGAAGCCGAAAAATCCATTCTCGGCGCTATTCTCCTCGACAACGCCATTTACGACCAGACCACCGGCCTGAAGTCCGAGGATTTCTACCTCGACGGCCACCGCCGCATCTTCTCCGCGATGATTGACCTGCGCGAGACCTCCCGCGCCATCGACATCATCACCCTCACCGACGAACTTGGCCGCCGCAAGGATCTGGAAGGCTCGGGCGGCGTCGCTTACATCGCGTCGCTCACTGACGGCGTTCCCCGCCGTCCCAGCATCGATCAGTACATCAAGATCGTTCGTGGCAAGGCGATGCTGCGCTCCGTCATTCACGCCTGCAACAACATCATGTCGCGGGCGATCGACCAGTCCGACGAAGTCGAAGAAATCCTCGACCAGGCCGAAGCCAGCATCTTCCAGATCTCGCAGGGCCGCGTAAATAACGACTTCAAAGACATCGGCTCGATCGTCAAAGACTCCTTCGGCTCCGTCGACGCGCTGCTCAAGCGTGGCCAGCGCATCACCGGCCTCGAAACCCACTTCAGCGACCTGGACGGCCTCACCAGCGGCCTCCAGCCCTCCGACCTCGTCATCATCGCCGCCCGTCCCTCGATGGGCAAAACCGCCTTCGCCATGAACATCGCCGAAAACGCCGCCGTCATGGACGGCAAGGTCGTCGGCATCTTCTCCCTGGAAATGTCGCGTGAAGCCCTTCTGCTGCGCATGCTCTGCTCGCAGTCGCAGGTGAACTCGCACAACATGCGCACCGGCTTCCTCGGCCGCGAAGACATTGGCAAACTCCAAGCCGGACTCGAGCGCCTGCTCCGCGCGCCGCTTTTCATCGACGACACGCCCGGTATCTCTGTCAGCGAAATGCGCGCCAAGGCCCGCCGCCTCGCCCAGATGAAAGGCCAACTCGACTTGATCGTCGTCGATTACCTGCAGCTCATGTCGGGCACACCCATCGGCGGCAAGCGCTTCGAAAACCGCACCCAGGAAGTTTCCGCCATCTCGCGCGGCCTGAAGGCCGTTGCCAAGGAACTCCGCGTCCCCGTAGTCGCGCTCTCGCAGCTAAGCCGCGCCCCTGAGCAGCGGGGCAGTGGCGATAACGAGCCCAAGCTCAGCGATCTCCGCGAATCCGGCTCCATCGAGCAGGACGCCGATGTCGTCATGTTCCTCTTCCGCCCCGAGTACTACGACCGCGACAACGTGGACCTCGAAGGTATCGCCAAGCTCATCATCGGCAAGCAACGTAACGGTCCCACCGACTCCGTCCAGCTCGCGTTCCAGAAAGAATTCACCCGCTTCATGGATCTCGACCGGAGCGCCTGGATCAAGGGGTGAGGACGGTCGATTCCGTTCCGTTATTACTCGGCACTCTGGTGGCGACAAACTAGCCGGACGTATCACTATGCCAGTGCCGCAGGCACGCAATACGTCTAGGCCCGGTCTAAGACCGGGAAAGCGTCCGCCGCCTCGGTGAGTCCGCTCCAGCGGACGGCACGCCCGATAGGCCCACTTTTTCTATTGCACCTCGCGCCCTCCGCGACTACCGTGTTCCCACTTCCAAATCCATTCCCTCTGCGGCGCACCGCGTAGAAAGGAATTCCGTGGGTGCCAGTGCTCGTCCGGCGGCCGTTGTAGCGCGTCTGCGAACGCCTGGCTTCAAGGCGTTTCTCGGCCGCTACTTCTACTTCTCCATGACGCTGCTCATGGCCTCGCTTGCTGTCTGGGCCTTCAGCGACACCGTTGACCCCAACCTGCTGCACGCTAACCCGCCACGCCCGCGTTTGCTGTGGTTCCACGGCCTCGCATTTGCCGCCTGGATCGCAGTTTTCGTCGCGCAATCTACGCTGGTGAGAGTCCGGAAAGTCCGCGTGCACCGCACGCTCGGATGGTTCGGCGCCGCCTTGGCTGCGATCATGATCGTCACCGGTTTCATGGTGGCGAATGTCATGCTGCGATTCGAGACCGTCGCGCTCCACCGCAACGTCGCGTCGTTCCTCGCGATCCTCTGGTGCGATCTCATCATCTTTGGCGCATGCATGGCGCTGGCCATCTACTTCCGTAAGCGGCCCGAATTCCATCGCCGCCTGGCTTTCCTCGCCAGCTGCCAGCTCACGCAAGCCGTCTTCGTGCGCTTCCACTACATTGGAAGGCACACCCTCTACTTTCCGGCGCTCGACCTGCTGATCGTCGCCGGCATGTTGCGCGACCTCATCGTGGATGGGCGCGTCAACCGGATCTATCTCTACGTTTTTCCCGCGATGCTGGTGCTGCAGGGCGCGTCCACCTATTTGCAACTAATGAATCCAAGCTGGTGGCAGGCCGCCACACACGCGATTTTAGGATGAGGACTTCATGAGCCAGAAAGTCACCGTAATCGGAGCGGGACGCATGGGATCGGCCCTTGCGACCGCGCTTTTCAGCAAGGGATTTGCGACAAGCGTTTGGAATCGAACAGCCGCGAAGACGGAGCCACTCGCTCGCCTCGGCATGCACGTCGCGCCTGACCTGCTCGAAGCTGTCGTGAGCGCCGACGTTGTCATCGTGAACATCCTCGACTACAACTCGACCAACGACCTCTTGTGGCTGCCAGAAATTGAGTCCGCCCTGCGAGGCAAGGTGCTCGTGCAACTCACCACCGGCACACCCGACGAGGCGAGGGAAGCAGAGTCCTGGGCCCAAGCGCACGGAATCGACTATCTCGACGGCGCCATCATGTCTTGGCCCGTGGACATCGGCCAACCCAAAGCGACGATTGTCTATGCCGGCTCCGAAGAACTCTTCACCCGCGTGAAGCCGGTCTTACTTGCCTTCGGTGACAACGTCGTCTATCTCGGCCCGCAAATCGGCCACGCCGATGCCTTCGACATGGCCGCCTTGTCTTTCGCGATGGGTGGGATGCTTGGCTTTCTCCAGGGCTACGTCGTCTATGAAGCCGAGGGGCTATCGCCGGAAGGCTTCATGCCGTTCATCAAAGGCCTCATGCCGGTCCTCGATATGATCCTCAGCAGCCTCCATGGCACGCTGCAATCGAAGGATTACGCCAACACCCAGGCTGCGCTCGACGTCTGGGCGCCGTGCCCGCGAGAGCTGATGAAGTGGTGTAGCGCCCACGGCGTGGACCACAGCTTCGTCGAGCCGCAACTCCGGCTCATGGAAAAAGCGATCAAAGCCGGCAAAGGCCAATTTGACTTCAGCTATCTCTACGAGGTGCTGAAAAATCGCGCCATGTGATCGAGAAGCCGTGAATGAGTCGGTTCGTGCAGCTTCAAACCTGGCGACAACGGGTTGTGAATTCTGCGTCCTAAATGCCAGCAGCGCCATCAGAATAAGTACGACCTGCTAGTTAGATTCGTCCGCTACACAACCAACCAATGAACAGTCGAGGACTCATTCCAGGAGCGCCCCACATGAACAGTTTCGATTCTTTGTTAAAACGCAATAAGGATTTCGCAGCGAGTCAGTCTGCCGCGCGCGAGCTTATGCCCCAAGCCCTGCCGAACGTAAAAGCACTCATCATTGGTTGCGCTGATATGCGTGTGGATCCGGCTCACGTACTTGGAATCAAACCTGGCGAAGCCGTCGTGGTACGGAACATCGGCGGCCGAATTACTCCTGGCTTGTTGGAGCAGTTAGGACTGCTAGGGAGAATCGGACAGTCGGCGAAAGCGGTTCCCGGAGGTGGTGGGGAGTTTCATCTCATCGTGATCCAACACACCAACTGCGGTATCACGTATCTTGCGAACGACCCCTCCTCACTATCGCGCTACTTTCAGATACCGGAAGGGGAGCTCAAGAACAAGAAGGTCACAGTTCCCCGTGCGGCGGTTGCAGCAGACATCGCTTTGCTGCGGTCCATTCCCGGACTGCCGGAAAACTGGCTCGTGTCTGGCCTGATCTATGACGTCGTTACCGGTCTGGTTGAGGTTATCGTCCCGCCCTCGGCGTTCCGGGCCGCGGCGTAATTAGCGGGTGCCCCAGGTTTCGCGGTTTTCGAAACCTGGGAATTTCCGAATGTTCGTAACAGGGCAGCGCTTCAGCGCTGCCGTAATGCTCGCCTTTGACAGGGGCTTCAGCCCCTGCATCTCGCGGTCAGCCTCGTCGCTCGATCTCTTGCATCAGTGGACCAGCACCGGACGCGCAATCGCTTTCTTGCGGCCTGCCCACCCTATCTTCACCAGCCAATAAAACATTGCCAGGAACGGCACCGCAGTCAGCATCCACAACATCCCCGTCTTGCGCATGCACACCGGGAAGATGTGTGCGCGCGCCAGGAACACCGAACCGGCGGCAATGAAAAGTCCAAAGCACATCCGCCACAAATGCCGCGCGATTCGTTGTGTGTATGTAAGGTTTCGGCGCACGAGCATGCGAATATCGCCTACTGCCGAAAGCGTCGCAATCGTTCTCAGGAAGAAATAGGGGCCGGCAGGGAGGTCGAAACGCATCCCGTTTGGCTCCTGGTGGCCTGGACGCCGAACATCGCCATCGCAACCGCGACTGCTGAAATCATGATCAGCGCCGCCCAATCGAACCATCGGATCTTGCCGTCGTGGCGCCGCGCCGCCATCCACGCGGTCGAGATCATGTACAAGGTAAGCAGCCCGCCAATTACATTGCCCGGCTGCGCTTTCACCACTGCAAGAAAGGCGCCGTCGCTGGCCATGATCAGCATGGCGATGCAAAACACAATTCCGATCAGGATGTGCCGCCGCGAGCCTTTGCGCACGGCGAGCGCCGCGTACCCGGTGATCAACCCAACTGTGCCGCCGGTGATATGCAGCAGCAACAATGGAGAGTAATGCACAACGTCCTCCTCATCCCGGAGAGGCCCGCTTTTCAGTACGCAGCGGAAGGGTTGAGAGTTCCGCCATATAATCTTTTTCGTGGCCGCTCCCTCCACTGAAATCACCGTCAACACTCGCCCCACCTGGGCCGAGGTCGATCTCGCGGCGCTGCGCCACAATTTTCGAACTCTCGCGGCACACGTCGCGCCGAAAGCCCTGATCTGCGCGGTAGTGAAGTGCGACGCCTATGGACACGGCGCGCTGGAATGTGCGCAAGCGCTCGAAGCCGAGGGCGCCAAGTGGTTCGGCGTCACCAATCCGTCGGAAGGCCTGGTGATGCGTCGAGGCGGAATTAAAGGGCGCATTCTTTTGCTCAGTGGTTTCTGGCAAGGCGAAGAAGAAGCTGTCCTCGAGAACAACCTAACCCCTGCGGTCTGGACCGAAGGCCATTTCGCGTGGCTCGATGCCGCCGCCAAGCGCGCAGGGAAGACCAAGGTCCCAGTCCATCTCAAGATCGACACCGGCATGTCGCGCCTCGGCGTGCGCTGGAATGAACTGCCCACGCTCCTGCCGAAACTCTTCCGCGTGCGACGCCTCAGCACCGAAGGCGTCTGGAGCCATCTCGCATCGTCGGAAATTGTTGATGCCTTCGATGCGCAGGCGCAGATCGCCAACTTCGAACAGGCGCTCACCTATCTCGACAACGAAGGCGTGAAGTGGAAGTACCGCCATCTGGCCAACAGTGCCGCCGTCGCCGTCCGCCCTTCCACCTGGTACGACATGGTGCGTCCCGGCCTGCTGCTATATGGTCACTGCCTGCCGCTGAGCCACACCAACGAGTCGCAGCCCGAAGTCCATCTTCAACTCGCATTGAAGCCGGTTCTCTCGTGGAAGACGCGCGTCGTCGACATTCGTCGCGTGCCCGCCGGACAAGGCGTCGGCTACGGTTCAACGTTTACAACGCGCAAGCCCTCGCTGCTCGCGACGATTCCCGTCGGGTACGGCGACGGCTATCTGCGCGCTCTCTCCAATCGCGGCCGCGTTCTCGTGCGCGGCGGCTACGCGCCCATCGCCGGCAACGTCTCCATGGACCTCACGATCGTCGACGTCTCGCGCATCCCCGGTGTTGCTGTCGGAGACGAAGTCACTTTGATCGGTCGCGATGGCGAGAAGACGATCGAAGTCGAAGAACTCGCCCGCCATTACAAATCGATCCCGTACGAAGTAATGTGCGGGATCTCGAAGCGTGTGCCCAGGAAATACATCCAATAGCGTTGGCTCCGCCGGTCATTCGCTATGCCGTCCGAACGCTCCCTTAACGACACCGCCGTTCGTTCCGTGCAAAATGTGTCGTACTGCTCCGCGAAGGCGCGCCCCTGGGTCCTGGCCGCCACCATTCTCGGCTCCAGCATGGCGTTCATCGACGGGACGGTAGTGAACGTCGCCTTACCCGCGTTGCAGAGCAGCCTGAACGCAACCGTCGTAGATGTTCAGTGGGTCATCGAGTCGTATGGACTTTTGCTGTCCGCGCTCATTCTGACGGGCGGAGCGCTGGGCGACACCCTTGGCAGGCGCAAAGTTTTCCTCGCGGGCAGCACCCTTTTCGCGATTGCTTCCATTGGCTGCGGATTGTCGCAGTCGATCGGAGTGCTGCTGATCGCGCGGAGCGTCCAGGGAATCGGCGCGGCGTTGCTGGCTCCAGGCAGCCTGGCGCTGATCAGCGCCTGCTTCGACGAGAGTACTCGGGGTCACGCAATCGGCACATGGTCGGGAGCCACCGCCATTACAACCGCGCTCGGCCCGGTTATCGGCGGCTGGTTGATCCAGCACGTTTCGTGGCACTGGGCGTTTTTGATCAATGCTCCGCTGGCCGTGGCCGTCATTGTGATATCCGTTTTGTACGTGCCGGAGTCGCGCGACCCGGCGGCGCGGCACATCGATTGGATCGGTTCGCTTCTCGCCACGTCCGGTCTCGGCGGCGTGGTGTTCGCGTTTCTCGAATCTTCGAATCGCGGTTGGAAGGCGCCGATCGTGCTCGGCTGTCACGGGTTTGGCGTGATCGCGCTGGTCGCATTCGTAATTTTCGAGCGAGACGCCCGCGACCCGATGATGCCCTTGGCGGTGTTTCGCTCCCGCAACTTCAGCGGCGCGAACTTGCTGACGATGCTGCTTTATGCCGCGATTGGAATTTTTTTCTTCGTCTTCCCGCTAAACCTGATCCAGGTGCAGCACTACTCCACCACGGCAACTGGTGCAGCCAGTCTGCCGATGATCGTGTTCATGTTCCTGCTCTCGAGTTGGGCCGGCGGCCTCGTAGCAAAAGTCGGACCACGAATCCCATTGGTGGTCGGCCCCAGTATCGTCGCGGTTGGTTTCCTGCTCTTTATCATCCCTTCTGAGCATGCGAGGTATTTCACCAGTCTCTTCCCTGCATTTTTAGTATTGGGGTTTGGTATGAGCATCAGCGTTGCGCCGCTGACGACGGTGGTGATGAACTCGGTCGACGAGCACCGCGCCGGTACCGCCTCTGGCATCAACAATGCCGTGTCGCGAGCCGCCGGAGTGTTGGCAATCGCGGTCCTGAGCCCGATTCTCGTACACACCTTCGGACACACTCTTGAGCGGTCGCTCGATGCCAAGCACCTTCCTTCCACAGTCGTCGCGGATCTGCGTGCGCACGTCGTCGACCTGGGCGCCTTGCAGCCGCCGCCCGGTCTGCCTGATCAAACGAAGGACGCCGTTTCTCATGCGGTCGAGCACGCATTTGTCTACGCCTTCCGCTGGACGATGCTGATTTGTGCATGCCTTGCATTCGCGAGTGCCGGCATAGCCGGGCGCATGATCTCCCCGGCGCAGCGCGAATAGCAATGATTGTTCGCCATTCGACCCCGCGACGTCGCCGCTCACTGTCTGGTAGTCCGGAAACTCCCGATCGGTGTTCTATTCTGTAACCAGCATGAAACGGCTCTATGGGCGCTGGATGCACTCCTGGGAGGAGCGCATGACCACGCGCGATACCAATCGAATTGTTCGCCCCTTCGAATGGGGCTACGAGTGGACGCGTGATTTTCCCGGCGTTGATCGCTTCCCGTGGGGCGACACCTCCGACGAACAGTTTGCTTATTTCGAAAAGTTGAACCTGCATATCGTCGAGCACAGCGACGAATTCTTCTCTTATAAAACTCCCACCGATTTTCGTCTCGAACAGCGCCGCGTGCAGGTCTTCTTCACCGGATCGGGCGAAGCTCCCAAAGATCCCGACGAGACCGGCACCTACCTGCGTTTCACGTCGCCGCATCCGTCGCCGTTTCCTGAGAACAACGTCTTCAACGCGCGTTGGTTCCCATCGCGTGGCAAGCGCGCAGTCATTGTTCTTCCACAGTGGAATGCCGACGGCATCAGCCACAACGGCTTTGCTCGGATCTTCAACCCGATGGGCATTGCCGTGCTTCGCATGAGCGCGCCTTATCACGACATTCGCCGTCCCGCCGAGTTACAGCGTGCCGACTACGCGGTCTCCGCCAACGTCGGACGGACCATTCACGCCGCCCGGCAAGGCATTACTGACATTCGCGCCGCGGTCGATTGGCTGCAAGCTGAGGGCTATCGCGACATCGGCGTGCTCGGCACCAGTCTGGGGTCGTGCTACGCCTTCATCGCGAGCGCCCACGACGCCCGTCTCAGGGTCAACGTCTTCAACCACGCATCAACCTATTTTGGCGATGTTGTTTGGACCGGCCAGTCCACCCGTCACGTGCGCGCCGGCATTGAACAGGTCAATCTCGATGCGGATGCACTGCGCAAGATCTGGCTCATCGTCAGCCCCATGGCGTTCTTTGAAAAATTCTCGCGCTGGCCGAAGAAGTCGCTGATGATCTACGGCAAGTACGACCGCACATTCCTGCCGGAGTTCTCCATGCAGATCGCCAACGAATTCAAGCGACGCGGCCTCGACACTCTGGTCAAAGCCCTCCCCTGCGGCCACTACTCGCTCGGCGAAACGCCTTATAAGTATCTCGACGCCTGGCACATCTCGCGCTTCCTGCGCCGTGCCTTCGGCGCCCACATGCAAACCCAGCACGCGCTCTAACCTTGAAAACAAAAAAACCGGCACTCGCGAAGAGTGCCGGGCACAGCTGAAAGAGTTATTGTTGAAAGATCAAAATGTGCGGTGAGCCGCTGTCAGTCTCCATGCACACTTGCCGCGTCGCCGAGATCAGAATGCAGTTCAGCGCCACCTGTCCGCCCTGCGAAATATTTGCCGTTCCGAGCGATGTGGATGTGAAGCTGTATGCTGCGCTGACTGGGTCCGCGTAGTCAAAATCCTGGTAGCCGGACCTGTTTTCCGTTCCCGTAAAATTATCCGTCGTGCCGCTACCAGGATATGCAAGCGCGAGCACGTCCGACCCGGAGGTGCCGCCCGCGCTCAGCTGAGGCGTTGTGGTAACGAGGTATGAACCCACTACCGTGGAATCCGTCAAGCCCGACGTACTGAACTGCGGCTCGATCTGTCCAATGCCAACGCTCGCGTAGCCTGCCCCGTTGGTTCCATACTCCAGTACCAGCGCCTTGTTCGTGTCGAAGAGATAGAACAACGTCCCTGTAAGTCCCGTCACTCGTCCATTGGGAGCGACGGTGAGGCCAGTCATTGTTCCGTCGGCGTCGCCGATTCGATAATCCCGGTTGCTGCCGTCTGCATTTTCTTCGAGCGAGTAACTCTGGTTGACCGTCACGCTGCCCGTTGCGTTGCCTGTGCCTTGCAAGATCTCCGACATCGAGCGCTGCGGGGTGTTCGAGCTGTCCTCCTCAATAAGGGTGTCATACAGCACGAACGCTCCGGACAGGTCGCTGACTGAGAACGAAGATTTCTGTTGGGTAAACACCTGGTCGAGCTCGAAACCATCCCCAGCTTCAGTCTTGATCATGAATAAACGATTTGCATCAATCACGTACAAAGCGTAGCTATTGCCGCTCGTTTGTCCTGTGCCGATCAGGGTAGCCGTGAGCCTGCCGACAGAGGCGAAGCTGGGCGCTGTGCTCGGGAAGGTGTAGGTGCCGCTGCCAGTCAAATCCAGGTTGAGCTTCGAGCCCTGGACCTGATCAATCACAACATTGCCGATGTTGCCGCCACTTGAGGTGCCGCCCGATGTTTGGAAAGTACCGCCGTTAGCGTGATCCGTACCGACGTTGTCTTCATTCAGGCCGGCAAGCACGAACCCGTGGGTATTGACCGTGCCTGATACGAATGCGGAGGGGCTCGCGAGATAGCACACGCCGGCCCCATGCTGTCCGGATGGCGAAGCTCCCACGTCGTCGCTCTCGATGAGTGCAATCGTGTTCGCCGTCGGCCCAGCCAACTGGTTCGCCATGATTACGTAGTGCGAAGTGCTGCTGCCCGTCGTAATGGCCAGCACACCATTGTTGTTCGATCCAAGGTTGTACGTTCCGGTCAGCGTGCCCGAGGACGCTCCCACCGTGCGGCCATTGCCATCGTAATAACCGCTCGTGATCGATCCCGTTCCGTTCGCGGCAATCGAAGAAGCGAAGCCGAAGCGCGAATTGTCGGAGCCGAGGAAGCCCCGGAATGCGCAGGTGTAGCGGCCGTTGAAGTATGCATTGTGCTCCCCATCCGGCGCCGGGCTCACCGTCAAGCTCAGGCTCGTACTCGTGGCCATGTTCCCAACATTGTCCGTGGCCTTTAGCACGAACGTCGAAGTTCCCGCCGTGGTCGGCGTGCCAGAGATCTTTGCAGGGTTTCCATTCACAATGCTCATGCCTGCAGGCAATGCACCTGAGAACAGGCTCACCGTGTACGGCGGAGTACCTCCATTGATGTAAACCTGGTTCGCATAGGGAGTCGAAATCAATGCCTGGTTCACTGTGTTGTCGTTGAACGACATCGTGTCCGTATAAAACACATAGTTGTGCAGCAGCCAGCTTGCCCCGTTCAGCGACTTAAGCGACACGTAGATTTTGCCGCCCGTCGTCGGGATATTGCCCACCTCGATATCCGTCGACTTCGTCGTAACGTTCGCCAGATCGGCGGCGCCATACGTCGTTCCGGCGATGAACTGGTACTCCGTGATGCCCGTGCCCGTGCTCCAATTGAAATCAACTATCGTGCTGAGGAGCTTTCCGTTGGGCGCCGGACTGGTGATGACCGCCGCGGTCCCGGTGCCATTCGCGTAATAAACGTAGGTGTGCTCAAGCGTCGATTTGCCGTTCAGAGATTTCAGCGTTACATAGAGTTTCTCGCCGTTCGTCGGCAGAGAATACGGAGTGGCTACCGTATACGCGGTGCTCGTCGTGATTTCATTCACCACGTCGTTCCCGCCGGGGCTCGTCCCAATGAGGAACGTATATTGCGAGATGCCGTTTCCCGCTGTCCAGGTGAACTGCAAGCCGGTGCCACCGGAAGCTAATTTTGAGGACGGTGCCGGAGTGCTGAGCACCGCGGCCGTTCCCGTTCCAGAGGCATACAGAGTGTAGTTGTGTTGCAGGTACGACTTGCCGTTCAGCGATTTCAACGTCACGTAGAGCTTTTCGCCATTCGTAGGCAAGCCCGTGATCGAGCCCGAATTCAGGTTCGCTGTGGTGACGTTGGCAAGATCACTCCCACCGGACGAGGTGCCGAGTAGGAAGACATATTGCGAAATGCCGCTTCCGGCGGTCCAGGCGAATGTTTGGCTGGAAGCCGCGAGCTTGGCGTTGGCGGCGGGGGTCGACAGCGTCGAAGCGGTGCCGGTGCCGTACGCATAGTATTCGTAGGTTTTCGGATATTGCGTGCTGCTTATCGTCGAGATCAACGTAACGAAGATCTTTTCGCCATTGCTCGGCAGACCGCTCACGGTATACGAGGTTGCTGTCCCGGCATCCACAGTTGTGATTTCCGAGCCGCCCGAAGTGATCCCTACTTTAATCTGGTAGTCGGTCACGCTGGTTCCGGCAGTCCATCCGAACAGCACGGACGTACCCGTGAGCTTGGAGTATTGCGCGGGGCTGCTAATGCTTCCCGGCGTAACCGCAAGGGCCGAAATGACAGACATCCAGCAGAACACGACAATCGTGACCGAGGGGTGCAGCTTCCTCATGAACAGCCTCCTGAAAAGAACGGGGATCTTCCTTGGCGCGAACGTGGCATTCAGCCTCCGCGTCTCCGGGTGAAACACAACTAGGGGGGTTAAGAAGCAGTGTAGGTTCGGCGGAACGAATTGCAAGGACAAACAGGGCAGGGGTCGACACGAAGGTACTCTGGGCTCGGCTCCGGATACCACTTTCGCGTCGTCTGCATCTCATCCCAACCGCGCTCTCGCCGTGCAAAGAAGTGTAAGTAGCAGGTACCACTGGGCGCAGATTTTCCCATTGCTGCAATAGAATTGAGGCTCAGTTTTTTCTGTCAGGAGATTTGCTTGTCTTTGAAGTTTGCTGCACTTGCTCTTGCTTTCGTCACTGCCATTGGTCTTCCCGCATTCAGCCAGGCTCCGTCGAGCGCAACTACCGTCGCCCCGGTAGATGCTCCCGTTGATCTCGTTCCAGACGCTCCTGATCCGCAGCAGCCGGCGGACCAGCAGCAGCCACCCGCGTCGTCGCAGTCGGGCCAGCAGCCGGGGAAGACCCCTGCCGGAACCCCGGCCACAGCGAGCACCAAGTCCGAGGTCCCTCAGGGGAACAAGCAGCCCAAACGCATTCTTGGCGTCATGCCGAATTTCCGCGCGGTCAGCGCCGGTGAAATTCCTCCACCCCCCACGCCAAAGCAAGCATTCATGATCGCGACTAAGAACAGCTTCGACTACTCGTCGTTCGTGTTTGTAGGCGTGACTTCACTTTTCGCCGAGGGTACGAATGCGCACCCGTCCCTGGGCAAAGGCCCGGAGGGTTTCTGGAATTACTACTGGCGGGGTTGGGTAGATAAAACCGACGGCAATTACTGGGTTATCTTCGCGTACCCCTCGCTCTTTCACCAGGACGAGCGCTACTACGCCAAGGGCAAGGGCGGCTTCCTGAAGCGCACCAGTTATGCCGCGTCACGCATCCTCATTACTCCCAACTACGAGGGTCATAACAGCTTCAATGCCTCGGAGATCCTCGGCCGCGCCACCGCGCAGGGAATCTCGACGTTCTACTATCCCAAGTCCGACCGCACCATCGGGGCACTCGCCGTGAGATTCGGCTGGGCAATGGGCCGCGACGCCCTCACCAACACCTTCCGCGAATGGTGGCCCGATATTGCGACCCACGTGCTTCATAGAAATCCGTAGTCACTTCTTCTCTCGATTTCACTTGAGCGAGAGTAGATGAGTCGTTAGGGTGAGGACAGTGTTTCAACTCCCTCCCCCAAGGAAAAGGGCAGCCGGCGACGGCTGCTCTTTTCTATTGCTGCTAAGTTGCTGATTTTGAATCTTTTGTGAATTCGAAAGCATCTGTCTTCTGTCCCATTCAGAATGGGCTGCAGGCCGTGGTAGATGTTTGTTTTTTGCCAGAACCCCGCGTAGAATGAACGTGGTAGCTGCTGTGTAGTTCAGCGCAGTCCGACGTCGTCGGTTGGCGAAGCACACCGGTGGGCAATCGCCCACTTTTTATTTCCCTTTGCCAATTCGGGTGTCATCCACCTCGCGCAGCGCGAAGTCAGCGTGCGCGTCAGGGGCCCCGGTCTCGAGCGCACCTTGTGCGCCGACACGGCAGGGAAGGAACGCGCAAGCGGCGACTGATACGCATGTTGGATATTGAGAAAGTTCGCGAAATCGTCGAGCGTGTCGCGCGCGACTACGGGCTGGAGGTCGTCGACTTGGAGTTTCGAGGCGGCGGCAAGGCCCGCATGTTGCGCATCACCATCGACAAGCCCGAGGGCATCACGCACGACGACTGCTCGCACGTGAGCAACGAAGTTGGAACGATTCTCGATGTTGAAGAGGCCGTTCCCGGCGCCAGCTACACACTGGAAGTTTCGTCGCCCGGCCTCGATCGCAAGCTGTCGAAGCCTTCTGAGTTTGAGCGCTTCACCGGTAGCCTGGTGAAGCTCACGACTCATGAGCCGCACGACGGCAATCGGCACTTCGAAGGCCGTCTGGAACGTTTTGCGGACGGCAAGCTGACGTTGGATTTGAACGGTGTGCCACAGAAGCACGCCAAGAAGAACAAGGGGCCAAAGGCCCCGGTAATAGAACGCAAAGTGGAGATCGACCTGGCCGACGTTGAAAAGGCCAACCTCGTCCCCGAGATTTAGCAAAGGTGGCAGAACATTATGGCAAGCGAACTCTACAACGTAATTGACGCGCTCAGTCGCGAAAAGGGCATCGATCCGCAGATCGTAGTTTCTGCGGTGGAAGACGCCATCGTTGTTGCCACCCGCAAGTTCTACAAGACGGGCGAAAACTTCCGCGCCGTGCTCGACAAGGAAACCGGCCAGATCCGTGCCTACGCCGTGCGCCAGGTTGTCATCAACGAAGACGAACTCGAAGATCCTGCGACCCAGATTCCTCTCGAAGAAGCCCGCGAGTTCGATCCTGCTGCTGAAGTCGGTGGTGAACTGCTCACCGAGAAAAAGACCGACATGCTCGGCCGCATTGCCGCTCAGTTAGCCAAGCAGGTCATCTTCCAGAAGGTGCGCGAAGCCGAGCGCGACACGGTTTACAACGAGTACATCGGGCGCGTCGGTGAAATCGTGAACGCCACCATGAAGCGCAACGAAGGCCCCGACTTGATCTGGGACATCGGCAAGGCGGAAGCTCGCATGCCGAAGAAAGAACAGTCGCGGCTCGAATCATTCGCGATCGGCGAGCGCGTGCGTGTCGTCATCACCCGCGTCGAAAAGGCGTCGAAGGGCCCCCAGGTCGTCGTCTCTCGCGCCGCTCCGGAACTGGTCTCGCACTTGTTCCAGACGGAGGTGCCGGAGATTTACGACAACACTGTCGTTATCCGCGCCATCGCCCGCGAAGCCGGTGAGCGCACCAAGATCGCCGTCATGTCGAAGGACAAGGACGTGGATGCCGTCGGCGCCTGTGTCGGCATGAAGGGCATGCGTGTGCAGTCCATCATCCGTGAACTGCGTGGCGAGAAGATCGACATCATCGAGTACCACGAAGACTCCGTAACGTTCGCCGAGAAGGCATTGCAGCCGGCGAAGGTCAGCCGCGTCAGCGTGCTCGATTCCGGCGATAAGCACCTTGAGGTCATCGTCGACGACACCCAGCTTTCGCTTGCCATCGGCAAGAAAGGACAGAACGTCCGTCTCGCCGCCAAGCTGCTTGGCTGGAAGATCGATATCAAGAGCGAGGAAGAGAAGCGCCAGGAAGTCGAACAGCAGATGTCGGCGCTGGTCAACACCAGCAACACGCCGCTCGACAAGATTCCGGACCTCGGCGAAGGCATCATCGAGAAACTGGTCGCTGCAGGTATCAACAACGTCGAATCCCTCGCCGATATGACGCCCGAGCAGCTCGAGGAAGTCCCGGGCATCGGACCGAAGACGGTGGAGAAGATTTTTATCGCCGTCAACGCGTTCTTCTCCGCACTCGATGCACAGGCCGCTGAAGCCGAAGCGCAGCCGAGTGTGGAAGGCCAGGAAGTCACCAGCGAAACCGTGGAGCCCGGCACCGACGTCGAGCTGAGCGCTAGCGATACAGCCGATAACCAGGCGCAGCTCGATGAACTCGGCGATCGCCAGGAACTCGAGCAATCAGCCGGCCAGGCAGGCGACGACGCGAATACGTCCGGCGAGCCCGAGGCCAATGAAGAAAGCGTCAAGAATTTGGTAGATACCGAACAAACTTTCGAAGCAGCCGCGGTCAGTGGGGTAGAGAATGCGCCACCGACTGACGAGGCGGAGGTCACCACGCACGGCGAACATCCTGGCGAGGACGACATTCCGGAAGAGAAAAAGTAGCAAGTTTCATAAACCACGATCATGAGGTTGTTATGAAGGTTTAGCGAGGCTTGGTAAGGCAACAAAAAGGATCAACGAGGCGGAATGAAGATTCGAATTAACGATTTGGCGCGAGAATTAGAAGTCAAAAGCAAGGCGATTCTCGACGCGCTGACGAAAGTCGGAGTGACGGAAAAGAAAACTCACTCCAGCTCCATCGAGGACCACGAAGCGGTACTCGTGCGCAAGTACATTCACGAGCACGGGACCGAGGAGTCTCCGCGACGTCGCCACGCGACCGAAGAGGAGTTCAAGCCGAAGATCGATCTCTCGAAGATTTCGAAGCCCGGCGACGTACTGAAAGCGCTCACCCAGAAGGCCGCGCCTCCGCCGCCTCCACCCCCTCCGCCACGCCCGACCGTGAAGCCGCCCAGCCCGGTCACGCACGAAGCCAAGCCGGCCGCGCAGCCGCCAGCGCAAAAGCCTGCTGTGTTCGCGCGACCTGCGTCGGAAGTTGCTTCGACGCCGCCTGAGCCGCCGAAGCCGCGCATGATCACCCCCGCAAGCGTGGCTGCGCAGCGCCCGGTGATGAAGCCTCCAGTGCTGCCCCCCCCTCGGGTTGCCGCGGCGCCGCCGCCGGCCGTTGAGCCGCCTGCTCCCGCGGCACAAGAACCCCGCGCCGAAGCCCCGGTACCGACGCCTCCAGAAACTCCTGCCGTCACCGCGCCGGAAGCCCAGGCTCCGGTTGCCGCTCCGCCTGCTACGGAACAGCCTCCCAAGACCGACGCGCCTAAGCCAGCCGCTCCGCCCACGGCAGCAACGCCTACGCGTCCGCAGCCAGGCGTGCCCTTGCGTCAGCAGACGCCCGGCCGCCGCATGATCGTTCCGCAGACCGGGCCGCGCCCAGTGTATGCCGCGCCTCCGCCGCAAGCGCCGCGTCCGCAGCCGCCGCAAATGTCGCAGGGACCGGGCTCACGTCCTGGCCTTCCCGAACGTGGCAAGCCGATTTTCCAGCGCCGACCCATGGGTGGCCCTGGAGCATCGGGTGGCCCTGGAGCATCGGGTGGCCCTGGTGGCTTCCAGCGTCCGCAAGGTGGTCCTCCGCGTCCCGGCGATCGTCCGCGCGGTCCACATCCCACGCGCCAGTTCCCCAGCGGTCCACGCCCGATGGGCGGCGTCGGTTTAGCGCCTCCGGGAGCACCCGCGAACAAGCCCGCCGGACGCCCAGCACCATCGCGTCGTCCGGGTCAGCGCTACGTACCCCGCGGACAAAAAGAAGGCCCAATGAAGGGCTTTGTTCCGCCGCCTCGGCTTTCGCTCTCTAATGAACCTCTGCCGATCACGCGGAACATCACTATCTCCGAAGGCATCAGCGTAAAAGATCTCGCTGAGAAGCTCGGGATCCGTGCGAAAGATTTGATCGCGCGTCTTTTGGCTCGTGGTGTTTTCGCCACTGTCAACCAGACTCTCGAAGCCAGCCTCGCCACGGAGATGGCGAACCACTTCGGCGCCTCGACCGACGTCATCAGCTTTGAAGACCAGCTCGCGCAGGAAACTGCTGCGGCCGCTGGTGTTACCGCGGAAGAAGCGGCTGCGAACGCAGTCGTTCGTCCTCCAGTAGTCACCATCATGGGCCACGTCGATCATGGCAAGACCAGCTTACTCGACGCGATCCGCTCTACCGACGTAGCGGGCGGCGAAGCTGGTGGCATCACTCAGCACATCGGCGCGTACAAGGTAGCGATCGGCGATACAAACTCGCCAGCCTACGGACGCGAAATCGTCTTCCTCGATACCCCGGGCCACGAAGCGTTCACTCGCATGCGTGCCCGCGGATCGAAGATCACCGACATCGTCGTGATCGTGGTTGCCGCCGATGATGGCGTCATGCCGCAAACGGTCGAAGCCATTGACCACGCCAAAGCGGCCAACGTGCCCATCATCGTGGCGGTGAACAAGATCGATAAGCCCGACGCCATGCCCGAGCGCGTGAAAAAGCAACTCGCCGATCGTGGCCTGATGCCGGAAGATTGGGGCGGCAACACTGTCTTCGTCGATGTTTCGGCGAAGCAGAAAACCAATCTCAACCTGCTGATGGAAATGATCTGCCTCGTGGCCGATCTCGGCGACCTCAAAGCCAATCCCGATCGCATGGCAAGCGGCACCGTCGTCGAAGCCAAGCTCGATCGTGGACGCGGTCCTGTGGCCACCGTTCTCGTACAGAACGGTACGCTCAAGACAAGCGACAACTTCGTCGTGGGCAACGCCTTCGGCAAAGTTCGCGCTATGTTCAACGATCGCGGCGTATCGCTCGAAACCGCTGGACCCTCGACCCCGGTTGAGATCCTCGGCCTCGAAACCTTGCCCCAGGCGGGTGACCAGTTTACCGTCGTCGCCGACCGAGAAAAAGCACGCGACATCTCTGAGTACCGCGAAGGCCGTGCCCGTGAAGCCCAGCTTGCCAAGAGCTCGCGCGTTTCACTCGAAGGCCTAGCCGAGCAACTCAAGACTGCCGGACAGAAAGACCTGCCGATCATCCTCAAGGGCGACGTGCAGGGTTCGGTGGAAGTGCTCAACGACCTGCTCTCCAAGATGTCAACGGAGAAGGTGAAGATCACCATGATCCGCAGCGGCGTAGGTGCCATCACCGAATCCGACGTGCTGCTGGCCTCGGCATCGAATGCCATCATCATCGGCTTCAACGTCCGTCCGGAGCGCAAGGCGCAGGAACTCGCCGAACAGGAGAAGGTCGACATCCGCCTCCACTCCATCATCTACGAGCTCCAGGACGAGATGAAAAAAGCTATGCTCGGCCTGCTGGAGCCGATCATCAAGGAGACCTACCAGGGCCGCGCCGACGTCCGCGAGACGTTCCGCATCCCGAAGGTGGGCACGATTGCCGGTTGCCAGGTCAGCGACGGGATCATCAAGCGCGATTCGCACGTGCGCTTGCTGCGCGACAACGTCGTCGTCTTCACCGGACGGATCGGTTCGCTCAAGCGCTTCAAGGATGACGCCAGCGAAGTCCGCAATGGCATGGAATGCGGTATTGCAATTGCCGGATACGGCGACATCAAGGCTGGCGATCAGATCGAAGCCTTCACCAGCGAGAAGTTCGCCGCCGACTCGCTAACTTAACTGTGGGTGCCCCGCTTGTCGCGCAGCGACCGGGTGGGCTGCCGAATATCCATCCCGGCTTCGGCCGGGATGTTTCATGCTCCGCGAGAGGAACTCCTCACACCGGGGTTCGTATATGCCGATAGCGTATTTGACGCTGGAATTGCGCATCGAAGGCTCTCATTCGCTGAAGGACAAGCGCCAGGTCGTGCGCAGCCTGAAAGACAAACTGCGCGCCAGCTTTAACGTCTCGGTTGCCGAACTCGATAACCTGGACCTCTGGCAACTGGCGACTGTCGGGGTAGTAAGCATCTCCGATTCGCGCGACTACCTCGAAGGTCTTATGCGCAATGTGGAGAGCGCGGCGAACCGTATAGCCAACAACGCCGGAGCGGATGTGACCGATTCGTTCCTGGATTTCCTGTAGCGGTCATAAAGAAATTCGATGACGCGGATTTGACAGCAGGGCGTATTCTCTTACGTTCCCGTCTTTCCAGCGAAGCATCGGGAAGCGAACAGTAATGTTGGAACAGCGCGCACAAAAACATCATCGCGAACGCCTCGGCGAGGCGATCCGCGAGGAAATCGGCGCCATCCTCGAAGGCGAACTGGGCGATCCCCGCATCGGCCTCGTCACCGTCAGCGAGGTGCTCATGGCGCCCAACGGCAAGTCGGCCAACGTGCTCGTGGCCGTTGCCGGGGAAGCGCAGGAAGCGGTGGACACGATCGAAGGCCTCACCGCCGCCACCGGCTTTATCCGGCACGAAATTGCGCGCCGGCTTGCGCTGCGCACCGCGCCGGAGCTGTTTTTCCGTCTCGACCAGTCCGAACGTTACGGCGGCCGGGTGGAAGAGTTGTTGAAACGGGTGAACAAAAAGAGGAAACGGTAGGACGCGGCTCACGTCCGTACAATTACGGGTACTCCGTTCAAGGAAATGATCGACGAAGTCTTAAATGAAATCGGCAGGCGTCAACGGTTTTTGCTGACGTCGCACGCGCGTCCCGACGGCGATGCCGTGGGCTCCGTCCTCGCGTGTGGCCAGATCCTCCGCAGCATGGGCAAGCAGGTCGATGTAGTCCTCAGTGACGGTGTCCCCTACATTTACAAGCCGCTGCCCTTCAGCGACAGCGTCGTTGTCTCTCCGACCGTCTCCGACGATTACGAGGCCGCCATCATCCTTGAGTGCGACAGCATAAACCGCACCCGCCTCGAAGGCCTCGACAAGCACTACCTCATCAACATTGATCATCACTCGACAGCGCGCCCGTACGCGAACGTGAATTGGATCGACCCCAGCGCCTGCGCGACCGCTGAGATGATTTTCCGGCTGGCCCGCGAAGCTGGCGTTAAGATCTCCTCCGATGTCGCCACCTGCCTCTACACCGCAGTCCTCACCGATACCGGCAGTTTCTGCTTCAATGGAACCAACGAGCGCACCTTCGCTCTCGCGCAGGAGTTGGTTCGTTCCGGCGCCGATCCCGCGCGCATTGCGCAGAGCGTCTATTTCTCGAACCCTTATTCAAAAATGCGCCTTCTCGGCTCCGCCCTCAATAACCTCCATCGCGATGGTGAACTTGCATGGATGTTTATCTCGCGCGACGAGGTCGACCGAGCCGGAGCCACTGACGAAGACTGCGAAGGCCTCGTGAATTACTCCCTGGCGATCGAGGGCATCGAAGTCGCGCTCTTCTTCCGCGAGCAAGCCGACGGCCGCTACCGGGTCAGCCTGCGCAGCAAAGGCAAGGTCAACGTCGCCAGCGTCGCCGAACGCTTCGGCGGCGGCGGCCACGAATGCGCCAGCGGCTGCGCCATCGAGGGCCCGCTTTCGGTCGCCGTCGAGCGCATCCTCATGCAGTTCCGCCTCCTCGACGGCAAACTCATCGTTCACTAGGTCTGTCTCAGGATGTGGCGTCAGCCGCGTTCAGGCCGCCGGTTTGTATCAGGGCAGCGCTTCAGCGCTGCCGCTCCGCGCTCTCAACGCCGGGCTTTAGCCCCTGCTAAACTTTCCCCATGCACGATTCCCTCGGATGGCAGGCGCTCTCCTTCGCCGGCGCCATGATGATCCTGGTCGCCTACACCGGCCAGCAGATGAAATGGATGGATCCCCGCAGCCTCCTCTATAACCTGCTCAACATCGTCGGATCCACGATTCTCTGCTACATCGCGTTCTTCCCGTTCAAGCTTGGCTTTGTCGTGCTCGAAGGCGTGTGGGTGCTCATCAGCATTTACGCCATCGTGCGCAACCGGCGGGAGAAGGCGTGAACCTGCGCTCGCCCCAGCTTCGGCTTCTGCTCGAAATCGTTTTGCTCTTCGCGCTCTGCTTCTTTTTCTTCTTCTATGGCCTTGCCGCCTTCGGCCTCGTCGGTGCCGACGAGCCTCGCTACGCGCAGGTCGCCCGCGAAATGCTCCAGCATCACACGTGGGTCACGCCCACGCTTTACGGCAACGTTTGGGTTGAAAAGCCGGTCCTCTATTACTGGAGCGCGATCCTCAGCTACAAGATCTTCGGCGTGAGCGACTGGGCAGCCCGAATTCCCGGCGCCGCAATTGCAACTCTCATGACCGCCTTCATCTGGCTCTGGTCACGCCGCTTCCGCAACGGCTCGCAGCTCGATGCCCTGGTCATGACTGCCAGCACCGCCTTCGTCTCTGCCTTTGCCCGCGCCGCCTCCATGGACATTCAACTGGTCGCGCCGCTTACCATCGGCCTTCTCGCGTGGTGGTCGTTTTACGAAACCGAGCAGACGTCCTGGCTAGCACTTTTCTACGCGGCGATTGCTGTCGGTGCGCTCGCGAAAGGTCCCGTCTCCGTCGCTCTCGCCGCAATGATCATCGTCGTCTTCCTCGCCATCCGCGGCGAATGGCCCGTCCTCATCCGCTCTCTCTGGACGCCCGGCATTCTTCTTTTCTGCCTCATCGCGATGCCCTGGTACATCGCAGTCCAGCACGCGAATCCGGGCTTCTACCGCGAGTTCTTCCTCCAGCACAACCTCGACCGGTTTGCCACCAACCGGTTCCAGCACCGGCAGCACTTCTGGTACTACGTGCCCGTCCTGCTATGCGCATCCGTGCCATGGACGATCTTCGTCCTCGCCGCACTCGTTCGCGGCCTGCGTTCTCTGCGCGGAACCAAAGATCGCGCCCTGCTCGCCTTCCTAAGCGTTTGGGTCGTGGTTCCGTTTCTCTTCTTCTCGCTGTCGCAATCGAAGCTCCCCGGCTACATCTTGCCGTCGATCGCCCCCTGCGGATTGCTGGTCGCTATCTACCTCCGTGAACTTGCCGAAGCCCAAGACAAGCCCTCAGCGTTGCTCGTCGCCCTGCACTCTCTCGTCTCCGGAGCCGTTCTGGCCATCGTACTCATCGCGCCCTACAAGCTCTATCGCATGGCGATCCCCGGCCCCGTGCTCCGTATCGCCATTCCGCTCGCGCTCATCGTCGCCTTCTCGGTCGCGATTGTAGTCTTCGCCCGCGGCTACTCAGCGCTACGCGTTGCCACACTGCTGCCGATAGCGATCGCTCTCATCTTCCTTATCCGCGCTGCCGGCCCGGTCATCGACTCCACCCAATCCACGCGCCCTGTCGCCCGGCGCATCAGCAACTCTTTTGCCTCACATGAAGCTGTCTTCCTCTACGACGTCCCACGCGGCGTCGAATACGGCTTGGCCTTTTATCTCGATCGCCCGCTCCCTGCGCCGCCTCCTGATGAAGTGGTGAAGTTCGGAACCGCCGGAGCCTCCCTCGCCACGCCCGAAAATACGCTCAAAGACATCACCAATTCCATGCCGCCCGCCCACGGCAACTATGTCGTAGTCCTCCGCACTGGAGATATTGAGCGCTTCGCCGCCGCCGTCCCGCCGAACTACGAGATCGAGCCGTTCTTCCGTTTCCAGCCGCAGCATCTCGACCTCTACCACCTGCGCGACGTAAGCTCCGCGCGCTAAAAATGTTGGCGGGCGGTGTTCCCCGCATTGCGCGACGCGCCCAAGGGGCACTAGACTCTCACAGGGAAACCCCTGCCCATGGCTTGGCCGTCCCATACCGTAATGCCGGTGGAAATCCTCGACCTGCGGCACTTCACGTCGGCCGACTTGCGCCCGCTACTCGAGCACGAGGCCCGCGTGTGGTCCCGCCTGCTCTCGTGGGATTACCGCAGCTCCGCCGACATGATCCTCCGCTACGTCGACGCTAAGATCCTCCCCGGCTATGCAGCCGTCGATCACGGCCACATCCGCGGCTATTCCTTTTTCGTGTATGAAGGAAGCAAGGGCGTAATCGGCGACCTGTACGCCATGCCCAACGGCAACGACTCCCTCGAGCTCGAAGAGCAGCTCGTCACCAACGTCATCGCCACGTTGCAGCAGTCACCAGGGATTCATCGAATCGAAGCGCAATTGCTCGTGCATGACGCCGGGCAGGTCGCTGAGCCTTTTCTCCAGGAGGGATTCACCCGCCATCCGCGTATCTTTATGAGCTTGCCGTTCACCGCGCAACTCGCGCTGAAACCGCGCGACGTCCCGTCCGGAATCGAACTCCGCCCCTGGCAAGAGCAGGACTACCAAGCCTCTGCGGCTGTCATAGCTGCTGCTTATCGCGGTCACATTGATTCCGATATTAACGACCAGTACCGCTCGCTCAATGGTTCGTTGCGCTTCCTCAACAACATCGTTCGCTTCCCGGGCTGCGGCATCTTCGATCCCACCGCGTCATTCGTTGTCATCGACCGCCATACGCAGCAGCTTGTCGGCGTCCTGCTGTGCTCGCGCGTGAAGGATGACGTTGGCCACGTCACCCAGGTGTGCCTGGTGCCCGAGCTTCGTCGACTTGGTATCGGCGAAGCCCTCATCGCCGCATGTGCCGCCAACCTCAAGCAGCGCGGCTTCAAAGCTCTCTCTCTTACCGTGACCGAAGCCAATTCCCGCGCCGTCGAACTCTATAAACGCTTAGGCTTCCACAGCGACCGTGTCTTCGATGCCTTTGTTTGGGAAGGATAAGAAGGATTGACGCTCGGGAAGGAAGGCTTTGTATCAGGGCAGCGCTTCAGCGCTGCCGACTGCTCGGGAAAAGCCGGGGCTTCGCTAGTGCTTTAACAGCCACATCAGCCACGAAGCCACGATCACGCCGCCAAAAAACATCCCAAAGCACTTCAATCCGTAACGCATCATTTCCTTCGCATCGTTCTTCTGCGTGATGCCGAACACTATCGAGGCGCACAGGGCGAACACCAGCGCCGCGCTGAAATGGCTGAGTTCGATTTTCATCGTTTCTTCCCGATCCCGATGTGATACGCATCAATCGCGCTGATGATATTCAACAGCCCGGCCACGATGATGAACTTTGTCCCGTAATCCGCCAGCGCGCGATGGATGTTTCCCTGTCCCCAATCCTGCGCCCGCGCTACGAAATACAGAAGGCCCGCCCCGATGTTGCCGAAGAAGCCGAGGATTTCAAGAAGGTCGCCGGTGTTGAAGGTATAAATCTTGCCTTCCATCGCCAGCCCGAACAAGAACATGCACAGCACGGAACACAAGATCAGCAAGCCGCGGATCCAGCGCTTCTGAATGAAATGTCCGAGTCCGGGAACCAGCCATCCGGCCACCAGCGCACCCACTCCCATCGCAGTAACGGGGTATTCGGGTTCGACCACGGCAGCAGCTTTGTTGGGGATAGTCTTTGCGGTTTCGTTGGCCATCAGATCAAAACAAGCTCTGTCTGTATTCTACCTGTTACCTCGGCGGAGTTGGAGCGCGTCATCATGTCGATCTCGCTGCGCACGCCAAATTCCGGCAAATATACGCCGGGTTCCACGCTGAAGCAGGTATTCGGCAGGATCTGCCGGTCGTCTTTCGTCTCCAGGTCGTCCAGGTTCGCGCCGTTCCCGTGGATGGCATGGGTAATCGAATGTCCCGTGCGATGCACGAAATACTTGAGATATCCCTTGCTCTCGATAAACGCGCGCACGGCGTGGTCCACCTGCCAGCCCTGGATCTTCTCTCCCGCAGCGAATGCCTTCTTCACCGTTTCGATGCCGACATTCCGCGCATCACGCACCACCTGAAACACTTCGCGCTGCTTGTCGCTCGGCGCTTTACCCACGAAGCCCGTCCATGTGATGTCGTAGTACACCGAGTCCGGACGCTTCATCCGTCCCCACATATCAATCAGGATGAAATCGCCTTCTTTGATCTTTTTGTGCCGCTCCGCCGTCGGTTCGTAGTGCGGGTCGCCGCTATTCTCGTTCGCCGAGCAGTTTGGCGGATCCTCCGTCTCCACGCCTTCGCGCGAATATGCCTCGAGAATAAATTTCTGGATGTCGTACTCCGTGCACCCGCCGTTGCGCACCCGCCGGCCAATTTCCTTGAACGCTGCGTCGCATATCACGTCGAGCTTCTTCTGCGCCTCGAAGTGCGAAGCAATCTGGTCGTCGCTCAGTACGGCTTCAAATCGCGAAACGAGATCGGCGGAACTCACAATCTCCTTGCCGAAGCTCCTCACCAGTTCCAACATCCCGCCATCCACCAGCGAGATATACGGAATCTGGTTATTTGGCGAATACTGCATCACTACTTTCTTATACGGCGCCAACATCTTGCGGATGCCATCGTGAAGCTCCTGCCACGACGAGTACTCACTCTTACTGCCAGGCAGCGAATCCAAATGGTGAGACTCGATCCGATGCACCAATCGCGCCGGCTCTCCTTGCGCGGGTATGACGTAAAACCAGCGACGCGTCACCATCGTCGTCTGGGGCAGGCCGAGCACGCGGTAAGCTATCGGGTCACGATGGTGATGGTCGTAGAACAGCCAGCAATCCGCGCCGGCCTTGCGTAGCGACTCTTGAATCTTTGCGATATCCATAGGCGTGATTATTGTATCCGTCTGTCCACCGCTCTGCCCAACACCCGTGCCCGATCTTTTGGGACGAGCGTCTCGCAAGCCGTGCGCAAAACCAGTCGTGGTGCGCGTTTCCGCAGCTTCATCAAATAGGGAAGGGTCGTCTTTGCATCGGCCTTCGCTGCCTCGCGCAGCAGCCAGCCAAGCCCTTTCCGCACCATATCGTCTTCGTCAGCGATGAGCGCTTCCGTAACTCTGCGGACCTGCACGAACGATTCTTTCAGCCGCGCCACGCGTATCAGCGATACCGCTGCCGCACGACGGTGCCAGCGATTCTTCGATTTCGTCCAAACCATTGTGCGGGCCTGTCGCTTTGCATTCCCCAACATCAGCGGCCCAATAAGGTTATGCACAAGCCCGTCGTGATCGGCCCACGCACTCACCCGCGGCAGCCAGCTCTCGAACCTTCGGAATTCCTTATCTCCGAATTCCTTGGTTTGCTTTTCCAGCAGAAACACGGCCAGCACTTTTTCTTCGAGCACGTCGCCGTTGAAGAGTTGGTCCGCAACTTCGACCAGGTAATCCAGCCCCGCATCATTCTTCAGAATTTTCGTGAACCGTCGCGCCAGCTTCCGGATCTCCGCCGTGTACCACCCGCGCGACGTGATCTCGTGCTTGAAAAAGTGCTGTACTTCTTCCGTATGCGGCGCCGATCCGCCATTCTTCAGCACCGTCCGCAAGTGCGCCGCAATATACGAAGCCGCTTTCATAAAAGTGTGGGTTTTGGGTGCCCGTCCTTATCGCCCGCTGTTGGCAATAGGGCGGGGTTATTCATCTGGCCTCACCAACATCGACTACTCCGTCGCAAACGGCGCCAACTGTTCCTTCGACGGCGCCTTCGTCACCAGCGTCACAATCAGCAACGACAGCAACGACACCACCAGCGCCGGGAAAATCGCATCCCGCTCCGCCAGCGATCGCGGCAGCAGGTTCTTTCCTAGGTCCCAAAACACCGTGATCGCCGTGCCGAGCGCGATCGAGCAAACCGCTGCTGCAGCCGTCACCCGCTTCGAGAAGAACGCCGCCAGCACCACCGGCGTAATCGCCGCCGAGTAAATCGTGTAGGCGTACATCGCCTTCTCCAGTACCGACGTCAAGTGCACTGCCTGCACCAGCGCCCACGCGCCCAGCGCGAACACCAGCACGCGCGATACGATCAAAATCTGCTTGTTGGTCGCTTCCTTATTGATGAACCGCGTGTAAATGTCGTTGATCAAATTTGTTGCCGGCGAGAACAAATAGTTGTTCGCCGTCGAAATCACCTTCGCAAACACCGCGCCCATCAGCAGCGCACCCACAAAGTTCGGTAGGAAGTGCAGAGCCGAGTAAGGAATGATGTTGTGCGGCTCCAAGTCCACCTGGTGTTGGTGGTACGGCCCCCATACAATCGCCGACCCGAATACAGCAATCGCAACGATCAGCGTTTCCAGAATGAATGTTCCGATCACCCACCCGACCACCGCCCGGCTCGCATCTTTCTCCGACTTCGCCGAGAAAAATTTCTGGTACATGCTCTGGTTGCCGAGCATCAGCAAACACGTCGGCAGGAAGTATTCGAATGCTTTCAGCCAACCCGCCAGCGCGCCCTGGCTTACTCCATTGATGTAACCGAACTCTCCCAGCAGCGTGAAGTGTGTAGCAGGCAATTCCTGGTGCAGCCCCGCCCAGCCGCCTGCCTGGTGCAGCAGCACCGGCGCGGCAATAAATCCGATCACCGTGATCAGCACCCCGATCACCACGTCCATGTAGGCCACGGACGCCATCCCCGCCAGCGCCGTAAACACAATCACGAACACCGCGATGATGTACGTTCCCGCCTCGTGGTTTACCTCCGGGAAGATGAGGTGCAGGATATTGCCGCCCGCGCGAAATTGGTACGAAGTAATCGCCGTGTAAGCGAAAAGAATGGCAATGGTCGAAAGCACGCGCGCCGTTGTGTTGTAACGTGTCTCAATCAGGTCAGGGATGGTGTATTGCGCGAACTTGCGCGCCCGCGGAGCCACGAAATAAATAACGAGCAGCCCAACCCATCCCCCCGCCGACTGCCACAATCCCGCGAATCCATTTCGAAATGCATTCTCCGCGCCGGCAAACAGGCTGCCCGCGCCGATCCACGACGACAGCAGCGTCGCCACCAGCACATAGGCAGGCAGGCTACGGCCAGCGACGAGGTAGTCGGCCTTCGTCTTAACCTTGCGAAGCTGCGAAATACTCACCGCGAGCAGCGCGATGACGATGATGCCAAGAACGACGGCATAAGTAGGATGTGACATTCCACCTCTTGCGCGACTAGCGTAACTGGAGCCGCGACCGCACCTGCTCGGCCGTTAAGCCCTCGACGCGAATCACTTTATTTCGGCTGGATGCACCGGCGGCTATGGTAACTGACGAGCGTGCCACGTTCAAAAGTGCCGCCACAAATCGCGTCAGCGCCTCGTTCGCACGTCCCTCAATCGGAGGCGCCGTCACCGCCATCTTCAGCGCGCCGTCGATTTCGCCAATGATCGCCGTCTTCTTCGCCTTAGGCCGCAACCGCACCGCAAAACTCACGCCCGACGAGGTCTCTCGAACTTCAATCATCTCTCTGCTGTCATCCTGAGCGAAGCGTGCGGAGCACGCGCCGCCTGTTGTCATCCTGAGCGGAGCGACCGCAGGTCGCGAAGTCGAAGGACCCCTATCGCCATCGCTTTCCGGTTCCCTCCAAACCTACCCTGTACTACGCTGCAAGCCGCACGGACTCGCCGTACCGCAAGTCGCGAAGCGACGTTATATACATAGCCCCGGACGTAAGTCCGGGCTGGCATACGGCGCGCGCTCCGAGTCCCCTTCAGGAGACGGCATTCTCAATGCCTCTCCCCGAAGATCGCCGTCCCCACCCGCACGCAGGTCGATCCTTCTTCAATCGCCACTTCGAAATCGTGCGACATTCCCATCGAAAGCTCCTCCAGCGCGAACCCATCCTTCGCCAGCGAATCCCGCAACTCCTGCACTCGACGAAAGTACGGCCGCGCTCCCTCGCGATCCTCGGTATAAGGAGGCACAGTCATCAGCCCGCGCACCCGCAGGTTCTTCCACTCGCTCGCATGCTCAAGAATTTCGCGTACCTCCGGCGAATCCGCCGCCAGTCCGCTCTTTGCCTCCTCGCCGCCCACATTGATCTCTATCAATATGTCGAGCGTCTTCCCAAGCGCCTCCGCAGATGCATTCAGTCGCCCCGCCAACTTCCGTGAATCCACCGAATCCACCGCCGAAAACAATTCCGCCGCCAGCTTCGCCTTGTTCGATTGCAAATGCCCAATCATGTGGAACCGTGCATCCGCCAAATCTCCCAAGGTCACCGCCTTCGAAGCAAACTCCTGCGCCCTGTTCTCGCCGAACAATCGCTGCCCAGCCGCGTATGCCTCGCGAATCGCATCCGCCGGCTGCGTTTTACACACCGCCATGAGCGCGACACTTCGCGGATCCCGCCCGGCCCGCTTCGTCGCAGCCTCCACGCGGTTACGGATCTCCGCAATGTTTCCAGCAATCGTCATCGCCCATCGATTCTACCCAACGCCCAACTAAGAAAGGCCGCTCGCAAGAGCGGCCCTTTCCGAAAGCGAATTGCGTTTACATAATCGCCGTAGGCGGCGCGGGTTCATCCGGACTTCCCGCATTCGCCAGCGGCACGCGGATCATCACCGAAATCAGCACAACCGCCGCAACAATCGCTCCAATCCAGTGCGGATGCGTGAACACTTGCGGTGTATTCCCGCGCCACACGCCTGCCACAACCAGGCCGCACAGCGCTTCTCCGGCAATCAGGCCCGAGGCCGTCAGCACGCCGGCGTTATCCACGCGTGCCTTCTGTGCATCGTTCAGCCCGCGGCGGTCGCGGAAGCGGTCGGTGGCCCAGCGAATCAATCCGCCCACGAAGATCGCGAACGTCGTGCCCACCGGCAAGTACATGCCCACCGAGAACAGCATCGGACTCTTCACCTCGATCATGATCAGGGCAAAGCCCATCAAAATCCCGACCACCACCAGCGGCCACGCCATGTTTCCGCCAACGATGCCTTGCGACAGCATCGCCATCAATCCGGCCTGCGGGGCTGGCAACTGCGCGCTGCCGAAGTGATACGCACGGTCCAGAATGGCCAGCGGGAAGAACAGCACCAGCGATGCGACGACCACGCCCAGCATGTCGCCCATCTGCATCTTGGCAGGCGTGCCACCAAGAATGTGGCCGACCTTCAAGTCCTGCAGCATTTCTCCCGCTACCGCCGACGAAACGCACACCACCGCCGCCACACCCAGCACCGCCGCCACGCCGCCCACGCCGGAAACGCCGAGCGCCACCATCAACAGCGCCGCGACAACCAAGGTGCAAAGCGTCAATCCGGAAACTGGGTTATTCGACGACCCGATCATGCCCACCAGGTTTCCCGAAACCGCCGCGAAGAAGAACCCGAGGATGATCATCACGCCCGCGGCGACCAACGCCCCGGAGATGATCTTCGAACTCGTCAAATTCCCCGCGCCACTGATGAAGTAGTAGTAAAGCCCGATCATCGCCACGAAGACGACCGCTGCGCCTGCGAACACCACTTTCGCGTTCAGGTCGCGCTCGGTGCGGTTCGTCGCCTCATGCGCCGCCGCTGACTTCTTCAAGTCTGAAACCGCGCGGCTCATGCCGGCGCCCAACTGCTTGCGCATCTTAAATAGCGTGTACGACGCGCCCACCAGCATGCCGCCCACCGCAATCGGGCGCACGATCGAGAAATAAATCGAGTTCGCCAGCAGCATCCACGAAATCGGATGGTCCGGCGGAGCGGCCGCCTGCATGTACGGTCCAATCAGAAAAGTTAGGAGTGGAACCAGCAAGCCCCACGCCAACACGCCGCCCGCAAAATTCAATGCCGCCAGCCGCGGCCCAATAATGTAGCCCACACCGAGGTACGCCGGGCTGATATCCGGTAGCGCAAAGCTCGTCGCGCCCCCCGTCACCGTGGTCGCGACATTGGGATTGGTCGACGTCCGCAGCAGCAGCTTCTTGCCCATCGCGCCGATGTTGATGTTGTTAAACGCGTTCTGGTAAGAGAACACGTTCAACTGTCCCAGCAAATTCACCAGCGCGCCAAAGCCCATGTTCGCGAACAGGATCTTCGCCGCCTTGCTCCCCTGCTGCCCGGCTTTGTGGATCTCCGAAGCCGCCACCGACTCCGGGAAGGGAAGTTCGGGATCCTCTACCATCACCCGGCGCAAGAGCGTCACGAACAAAATCCCCAGCGTGCCGCCGATAATCATCAGCACCACGCAGTTCCAGTACTTGTCCTTCGTCAGTCCCGGCCACAGACCGGCCAGCACGAACGCTGGAATCGTAAAGATTGCCCCCGCCGCCACCGATTCGCCAATCGACCCGATGGTTCGCGCAATGTTCTCTTCCAGCAGCGAGCCCTTCATCAGTCGCAGCAGCGACATACCAATCACCGCCGCCGGATACGTCGCGGCGATCGTCATGCCCGCCTTCAGGCCAAGGTACGCATTGGCTGCGCCCAGGATGGCGGTCAGCACCAACCCGATCAGCACCGCACGGAAGGTGAACTCCCGCATTTCCATGTTTTCCGGAACGTACGGCTTGTGACGCGGTGGGGCGACGACGCTTTGATTTGCCATAAACGAATCAATCCTGACTGCGTGATTTATTGCTTCTTGATGAAACGCCGCAAAGTATCATGCGGCTGCAACATGATACAAGGACGCGCGAACTTCTCGACCGTTATTGCGTCACCTCCTATCCGCCGTCCTCCGTCTCCTGACTGAATCGGTACATGGCCGTGAAATCCCCTTGAAGCCCTCTTTCCACAATTGCACCCGTTTCAGGAACCCTCTATACTGTGTCTAACCGACGCCGGGATACAGTCCCTGGAGGCCTCGGTAGGAGGAAGTCTTCAGCAGTAGTGGAGACCTAGCCCGCACAAGCAGTACTCGCGACCGCCAGCGCACCACTCCGGCTGTCCTTCGTTTTGTCGCCCGCAGCCTCTTTTCCGCGCTTTTCCCTGCCGATTGCCGTCTTTGCAACGCCCCTCTGGCCAACATTTCCATCCTGCCCGTCTGTGAAGATTGCCTGGACTCCGTCCAGCCCCTCGCCGGCCCGCTATGCGCCTGGTGTGGCGATAAACTCGTCCCTCGAGCGGATGAAGGTCAGATTTGTATTCATTGTGAGGAAGAAGCCCCTCGCTTCGAACACGCGGTCGCTTACGGCGAGTACGAAAACGTCCTTCGCGGCCTGATTCACCTCCTGAAGTACTCCGGAGTTCGACCCGCCGCCCGTCCCCTCGGACGTCAACTCGCCGCGGCCCTCCGACCCATGCTTTCGGAGTTTCCAGGAGACTGGCTCATCGTTCCCGTGCCGCTGCATCCGGCGCGCCGCCGTTCGCGCGGCTACAACCAGGCCGAGCTCATTGCCAAGTTCGCGCTTCGCGAACTCCGCGATCCGCGGCTCATGCTGGCGCCCAAGGTTTTAGTTCGCACCCGCTTCACCGAATCGCAAACCGGGTTCACCCGCGAACAGCGCCGCCACAATCTGCACGGCGCCTTCGCCGTGCCCGATCGCGCGCATCTCCGCGGCCGTCGCGTGTTGCTGGTGGATGACGTTCTCACCACCGGAGCCACTGCCGACGAATGTTCCCGCATCTTATTGCGTGCCGGTGCCGAACAAGTTCTCGTAGCAACCGTGGCGCGCGCCGTCTCGCTCGACGGTGTCGCCGCCGCAACTAAAACCTGCTCGGCTCAGGAGCTGTCTTCACGAGAGACGGTCTCTGTTTAGGGGAATCATGGCTCAGAGTTTGCACATCACGGGAGGAAGATACGGCAAGTCACTGGTGCAGTACGCCGCGCCGGTGATGCCCATCGAACGCACGCCGCTGCATCAGCCAGTGCTGGTGCTCAACGCGTCGTACGAGCCCATCAACATTTGTGCGGCCCGAAGGGCGATCATCCTCGTCCTCAAGGGCGTAGCCATGGCCGAGGAAACCAACGGCCACACTTTCCATTCCACGCGGACGGCCCTGCGCGTCCCCAGCGTCATCCGCCTGCTCGAATATCGCCGCATTCCGCACCAGACCCGTGCCCTGTCGCGGAAGAACATCCTCCTCCGCGACCGCAATACCTGCCAGTACTGCGGCGTCATCCTCGCCTCGAGTGATCTAACCCTCGACCACGTTCTCCCGCGCTCCCGCGGAGGCCTCAGCACTTGGGAAAACCTCGTCGCCTGCTGCCACGGCTGCAATCACGACAAGGGCAACCGCCTCCCCACTGAAGCGGGCATGAAGCTGATGCGCGAACCGCGCCCCTTCAACCTCCACACCAGCCGCCACATCATGCGCATGATGGGCCGCTCCGACGATAAGTGGAGAAAGTACCTGTTCTACTAGCTGCGCAATTGCAAGATACGACGGGGCGGCCATTTTGGCCGCCTTTGTTTGTGCGAGGAGACTTTGCGGAGAAACAGTGTTCAGGTCTCTCCTCCTGAGGGAATCAACTCCCTGAAACCTCCGCCGCTCCGCGTTTCCGTGGTAGGTGTCGCTTTCCCATCGTGAGTAGCCCCATTCCCAACCACTCCCCCCGATGGCCCTCGCGTAACTTTTACCTATCAAGAATTCAACAACTTACAGCCAATTCTCTGGAATCCGAACTGCTCCATGAATTCAGCAGCCGGAGTGTCTTCGTTTGCTGCATCTAACCCGGTAGATTGCTGTTTTCTGGCCGGAAATAATCCCGCTGTACTGTCCCAAGGGAGTTGGAATGGCTGAGAGCGTCATGGACCAAATCGTCGCGAACCTGCGCGAGAACGCGGTCCGTTATTTCCCGTCTCGTCCCGAACCGCGCAACGTTCGCGTGGTCGGGCACACCCCCAAAAGCGATCATTACATTTACGACGTCGTTATCGATTTTTCCGACGGCAGCGAACGTGTGGCCGCCAAGATCTATCGCGCCGGGAAAAATCCCGCGCAAGCCCGCGATGCCGCTGTCCGCGAACTAGGGAATCTCCGTTACGCGCACGAAATTTCCGAGAAGAAGGATCTCATTGGCGTCCCGCGTCCCCTGGGCGATTTCAGCCAGTCGGGCGCCGTCGTGGCTGAAAAGCTCAGCGGCCTCCCGCTGCAATCCATCGTGATGAAGGCCGCCCTGCTTCCCGGATACGCCGACCACGGTCTGCTCACCGTCGCCGCCCGCTTTGCCGGCGATTGGCTCAACCGCTTCCACCACGCCACCAACGGCAGCTCTATGCCCTTCGACGGCGCTGCCATGCAGAAAGATCTCGAGAAACTCTGCTCCAACTGCAAAGGCGAAGGTCTCGACGATCAATCCATCGATATCATTCTCACCGGCACCCGCTCCATCTTGTCAAAGGCAAGAAAGACGCTGCCCGCCTCCGCCGTCCTGAACGACTTCACGCCACTCAACGTGCTCGTCAGCGAACAGG
>DASYAU010000165.1:0-35387 GCA_036501185.1 Candidatus Korobacter sp.
GCGAATGGCCCCATCCTGTGCGATGGCGCCATGGGGACGCTCCTTTATTCCAAGGGCATTTTCATCAACCGCTGTTACGACGAACTGAACCTTTCGCAGCCCGAACTCATCGCCGGGATTCACTCCGATTATGTCGCCAACGGCGCGGAAATCCTGGAGACCAACACCTTCGGCGCGAACTCTTTTCGTCTCGGACGCCACGGCTGCCAGGAACGGTTGGCCGACATCAATCGTGCCGGTGTCGAACTGGCTCGCAACGCAGCGCGCAATTCCAATGTCTACATCGCCGGAGCGGTTGGGCCATTGGGTGTTCGCATCGAACCGCTCGGCAAGACTGGCCGCGATGAAGCTCGTGCCGCCTTCGCGGAGCAGATTCGCGTGCTCGCCGACTCAGGTGTCGACCTCCTGATCCTCGAAACCTTCGGCTACCTCGGCGAATTGCACCAGGCGATCCTTGCCGCCCGCGAAGTCGATCCCAAGATCCCCGTCGTCGCCCAGGTCACCATCGACGAGGACGGCAACTGTCTCGACGGTTCCAGTCCCGAACACTATGGCGCACGGCTCACCGAGTGGGGCGCCGACGTGGTTGGCTGCAACTGCAGCGTCGGTCCCGTTGCCATGCTCGACGCACTCGAGCGCCTTCGCGCCATTACCCCGAAGCCGCTCTCGGCACAACCGAACGCCGGCATCCCGCGCTCCGTGGAAGGCCGCAACATTTATCTCTGTTCGCCCGAGTACATGGCGAGCTATGCCAAGAAATTCGTCGGCGTCGGCGTGACCCTGGTCGGTGGCTGCTGCGGCACCACACCGGACCACATCCGCTCCATGAAAGCGGCTCTCCGCGTCGGCGAGGCGCGGACCGGCTCCTTTCGCGTCGTAAAAGAGGTAGAGGCAAAGGCGCTCGAGCCCCGCCCTCTGGCGCAGCGCTCCCGCGTGGGTGCAAAAATCGCAAGCGGCGAATTCCTCACCCTTGTCGAAATCGTTCCGCCCAAAGGCGTGCTGGCCGAGAAGGAAGTGGAAGGCGCGCGTTACCTCAAATCCGTCGGGGTCGATGCCATCAACATCCCCGACAGTCCCCGTGCCTCGGCCCGCATGAGCAACCAGGCGCTTTGCCTCCTTACCCAGCAGCGCGTCGGCATCGAGACCGTGCTGCATTACACCTGCCGCGACCGCAATGTGCTTGGCATTCAATCGGACCTCCTCGGCGCCTATGCGGTCGGCATCCGCAATCTTCTGTGTATCACCGGCGATCCGCCGAAGATGGGCGACTACCCCGATGCCACCGCTGTGTTTGACGTCGACGCCATCGGCCTCGTCAACATCGTCAGCAACCTGAACAAGGGACTGGACATCGGCGGCAACGCGATCGGGCCAGCCACGGAGTTCACCGTCGGCGTCGGCGCGAATCCCGGCGCAGCCAACCTGGAAGAAGAAATTCGCCGCTTCGAATACAAAGTCGAGGCCGGCGCAGAGTACGCCATTACCCAGCCGGTATTCGATCTCGGGTTGCTGGAAGCGTTCCTGAAGCGCATCGAGCACTGCCGCGTCCCGGTGATCGCCGGCATTTGGCCGCTCAGCAGCGCCCGTAACGCCGAGTTCATGCGCGACGAGCTCCGGATCTCCATTCCCGACACCATCTACAACCGCATGCTGCGCGCTGCGAACGCCGACGCTGCCCGCGCGGAAGGCGTATTGATTGCCCGCGAAATGCTCTCTGCGGTCCGCACCATGGTGCAGGGCACACAATTAAGTGCCCCGTTTGGCCGCTACTCTGCCGCAGCCGACGTGCTCGAAGTGCTGGGGAATTCGACAACCGCCGCGGTGTAAATTTTCGCCACGCTATTGCGCGACATTGATCGAAAATTTGCTTCCGCGTCGCTCGATTCGGTCTAAAATTAAAGTGATTAAGGAAGGTTCCTTGCCTAAGTTCGAGGATTGTTTGCAGCGTCTCGAGGAAGTCGTGAACCAGTTGGAACGTGGTGAAGTTCCGCTGGAACAGGCTTTGAAGTTGTTCGAGGAAGGCGTGCAGCTCTCCAACTCGTGCCGCAAAGAGCTCGAAGAAGCTGAAGGCAAGGTTGAAATTCTTCTCAAGCAGAACGGCAAGCTGCAGGCCGAGCCGTTCGAGATTTCGGCCGAAAAACACTAGGCCGCGGTCACCCTGAAAGATCAAATACCCCAAGCCCGGCCACGCCGGTGTTGACGAATCAGGGAGTCGTCCATGTATCAAATGTCGGTTGTTATCGCTCAGAAAGAACCACGCGTTGCCGAACGGCTCGCTCATGCATTGCGCGCGCGTTTCCGCAACGTCGCCATAGCTCATTCCAATGCTGAATTGCACGACGCCATTGCCAAGGGCCGTGCCAGGGCCGCCATCGTCGACCTCGAATTGGTGAAGTTGAAAGAACTCCGCGAGCTCTGCGAAGACTTCCGCGGCACCGCCGTTGTAGCCACCCATCGCGCGCCCGACGAGCAGATGTGGAAGTCGTGCATGGAAGACGGCGCTGCCGACTGCTGCCATCCCGAGGAGATTGATGTCATGCTCCGCGCCATTGTGAGCAGCGCACCAATTTCCCGCGCCCACGCAGCCTAACCTCAACCTCTAAAAAATTGAGCCCCGCTTCGGCGGGGCTTTCGCATTTACGCCGCCAGGAACTGGTCCATCTTGCCCTTCTGCTTCGCCGGGGTGAGCTGTTCGTACGTGCACGAGCGCGGATCCTTCTCCGGACGCCATCGCAAGAACTTCGTTCCGTGACGGAACCGCCCGCCGGAAAAATGGTCGTACCGCACCTCGCAGACGAGTTTCGGCTCCAGCCGCTCCCACTCGCCGCTGCGCTCCGTGCTCCACCGGCTTGGGCCGCCAGGGGCCTTCCCCGTGAACCCTTCTCCGCCCATGTAAGGCTTCAAGATCTTCTTTAACTCTTTCCGCTCCGGCGCAGCAAAGCTTGAGCTGAAGCCAATGTGGTCAAGCTGGCCTTCGTCGTTGTAAACACCCAGCAGCAGCGACCCAATTTCGCCGCCTTTCGATGCGTATCGGAATCCTCCGACCACGCAATCGGCGGTCCGGATGCGTTTGATCTTCCGCATCGCCCGCTCGCCCGAGGCGTACGGCTGATCCAGCGCCTTGGCGACGATTCCGTCGAACCCGACGGTCGCCAGTTCCTTCATCCACTTCTGCGCCGATTTCAAATCCCGCGTCATCGGCGACAAACGAATGTGCGCATTCCCTTTGAACGTTTTGAAGAACAACTCCAGCTGCTCACGTCGCGCCGCCTCCGTCTCCTCCACCAGCGACTTGCCGCGATCATCCACCAGGAGATCGAAAACCAGCAGCGTCGCCGGCGTCTCCCCCGACAGCTTCTTGATCCGGCTCGCTGCCGGATGGATGCGCATGAGCAGATCGTCGAACGAGAGGTGCCCGTTGATAAGGATCACGATCTCGCCGTCCAGCACGAACTTCTTCGGCTTCAATTCCGACAGCGCCTCAACAACCTCGGGAAAATACCGACCCAGTGGCTGACCGGCCTTCGATTGCAATTCGATCTTGTCGCCGTCGCGAAATGCGAGGCAGCGGAACCCATCCCACTTGGGCTCGTACTGCCACAATGCTCCCGCGGGAATATCGTCCACCAGTTTCGCCTCCATCGGCGGAAACGGGGGCTGGATCGGCAGGGCCAACTTCTTGAATTGTTCCTTTAAGTCTTCGGCTGGAAGTGCGCCGTCGGAAAGCACAGCTTTGGAGCGTCGTGGCATAGGAAGTTGGATGCGATACGCCGCCGCGACGCGCTGTTCTACAATCCACCGCATGGCCGCAAAGAAGACCCTCAACCTCGCCATGATCGGCCACGGATTCATGGGACGGGCCCACTCCAACGCCTTCCGCCAAGTCAATCCTTTCTTCGATACCGCCTTCAACCTGAACTTGAAGGTTCTCTGCGGACACGATGAAAACAAACTCCACCCCATGGCCGAGCGCTGGGGCTGGTCGGAGACTGCAACCGACTGGCGCGAGGTCGTCGCCCGCAAAGATATCGACATCGTCGACATCGCCACGCCCAACCGCTCGCACGCCGAAATCGCCATTGCCGCCGCCGAGGCCGGCAAGATTGTTTTCTGCGAAAAGCCGCTGGCGATGAACGTCGCCGAAGCCGAGCGCATGGCGAAGGCGGTTACCGGCCGGCAGAATCTTGTCTGGTTTAACTACCGCCGCGTCCCCGCCGTCATGCTCGCCAAACGTTTCCTCGACGAAGGCCGCCTCGGCGACATCTTCCATTACCGCGGGCTCTACCTCAACAGCAGCGGCCTGAACAAATCCGGAGGCTGGCGCTACGACAAAGCCGCGGCCGGCTCCGGAGCCTCGGGCGACCTACTCTCCCATCTTCTCGATCTCGCGCTGTGGCTCAACGGCCCGCTCAAAGAACTCTGCGCCACGCTGAAAACTTTCGTTCCCGGCCGCGAGGTGGACGACGCCGTGCTGTTGCTCGCGCACTTCATCAACGGCAGCATTGGAACTTTCGAAGCCACGCGCTACGGCACCGGCAATCGCAACCGCAACCTCTTCGAAATCCACGGATCGAAGGGTGCGGTCAGCTTCGACCTCGGCGACATGAACCGCCTCAAGTTCTTCGAGGTCGACGGCCCCGAAGAACTCCACGGCGCGCGCACGATCCTCGTCGCCGGTCCTGGTCATCCTTATTTTGGAAAATTCTGGCCGCCGGGACATACGATCGGCTTCGAACATACCTTCATCGCCACGCTTGCCGATTTCCTTCAAACGCTGGAGGAAGGAACCGAGTTCCACGCGAACTTCGAAGACGGCCTACGGGTGCAAAAACTGTTGGAAGCGGTGGGGAAGTCAGCGGAGACGAGGGCGTGGGTGGCTCTCTAGGATCGCTCTAGGATGTACCGTTCGTTTTCTGCTTCAAGATACGCCAGGCGGCCGGGAACACACGAGAGGATTGTTCCCATCTGGCTGCCCACGATCTCGACGAGTATCTCTGCTAGGTCTAGTTCCTGCGAATCAAACTTCGAGAACTCGGAGATGACCCAGCAGGTCTGGCCCGCTCCCTTTGAGCGTAGTGTTTTCAGAATCGAAGGTGAATTCGGGACCGGCTTCACATAGCGCGGATCAAACCAAGCCATGTTTGGATGCGCGAGTGAGTCTGTGATTTTGCGCCGGTGTTTGGCACTGGCTAAGTGCCCAAGCCAGCGCTCACGTCTTTCACGAACGATGAACGCTCGGACGAACGCCTCCTCTTGGTTGGATTGTTCTTCCATTTCAGCAGCATAGTCGATGGCGCAACTTCGTGACACCCTATTCCGGTTGTTATACTTCCCTCTTCATGCTGAAAGAGACACTCGAACAAGGGCGCATGCTGGCCGACCAGGCTCTTGAGCGCCTGTTGCCCCAGGGAACCGAGCGGCCGCCAAGCATTCACCAGGCGATGCGCCACAGCGTCTTCGCCGGAGGCAAGCGCCTGCGGCCCATCCTCGTCATGGAATCTGCTCGCATGGTGATCGGCAATCTTCCCGACGGCGTGGACGAACTCGGCGCTGCCATCGAGATGCTCCACACTTATTCGCTCATTCACGACGACCTCCCTGCGCTCGATAACGATGACCTGCGCCGCGGCCGTCCCACGTGCCACGTCGCGTTTGGCGAAGCCACCGCCATCCTTGCCGGCGACGCGCTTCAGACCTACGCCTACGAGGTCATGTCGAAACTCCGCACCACTTCCGAGGCCAAGGTCCAGATCATCGAAGAGGTTTCGCACGCCACCGGCACCATCGACGGCATGATTGGCGGCCAGGTGCTCGACCTCGAAGCCGAGCATACCCACGCTGACGCCGCCACCGTCGAGTACATTCACCGCTCGAAGACCGGCGCGCTCATCACTGCCAGCGTCGTCGCCGGAGGCCTCTACGCTGGCGCCGACAAGGCGCAGGTGCAGCGCATCCGCGAATTCGGCCGCTCCGCCGGACTCGCCTTCCAGATCGTCGACGACGTCCTCGATGTCACGCAAACTTCCGAACAACTCGGCAAAACCGCGGGCAAAGATACGAAGACCGAAAAATCCACCTGGCCGTCTTTATACGGCGTAGAGAAATCCCTGGAGATGGCGGACGAGTTAGTCTTCCAGGCAAACAAGCGTCTCGACAGCTTCGGCCCACGCGCGCAAACCTTAAAGGAACTCGCGAAGTTTCTCGTTGAGCGGAAGAAGTAGCCGCGTCAAACGCTCGCAAAGCGGATGTTATACTTCAGCCACTTCCAATGCCCCAACCGCGCGAAAAGAACGATGCGCAATCGTTCCTTCCCGTTCCCGTGCTCGTCTTTGCCGTAGGCGCCTTCGCATTCCTTCTTTACCTCCGCAGCGCGTGGTTCCAGTTCGTTTACGACGACCAGGCACAGGTGCTGGACGAGCCCCTGATTCACTCCTGGAAGTTGCTCGGCAGCTACTTCACCCAGGCGGTCCGCCTCACTGGCTACTATCGCCCGCTTTTCACCACCTGGTTTCGCTTTAACGATTGGCTGTTCGGCCAGCATCCCGCGGGCTGGCATATCACCAGCGCGTTGCTCAACGCAGCCGTCGCAGTTGTAGTTTTTCTGCTCGCGCGAGCGCAAATGGAATCCAACGCCGTCGCGATCGTCGCCGCATTGCTCTATGCCGCGCATCCCACGCACATCGAATCGGTCGCATGGGTGTCCGGGGTTTGTGACGTCCTGATGTGCCTTTTCTTCGTCGCCGCGCTGCTGGCATACCTGCGGGCGTTCAGCGCAGAATCAAAAACCAAGTGGCTGATCGCATCTCTTTTCCTTCTCGCTGCCGCCCTGCTCTCGAAGGAACCGGCCGCCACGTTCTCCGGCATCGTCGCGGTCCACGCCTTCCTCTTCACGGAAGGAAGCTGGCCGCGCAAGCTCCAGCGTGCTGTGGTCTTCGCCATCCCCTACGCACTCTTGACGGTCATTTATCTCGTCATCCGCAAGTACGCAGTCACAGCCGTGGTTCCCATTCGCAGCTCTGTCACGGCCAAGACCATGGTGCTCACCGCGCCGTCCCTGCTTTGGTTTTACCTGAAGAAGCTCGCCTATCCGACGGGCATCAGCCTCTTCTATAACGACAGTTACGTCACCTCCTCCGGCGGTTTCCTCCTCCCGCTCCTCATCATCGTGGTAGCAATCGCATTGCTCCTCGTGTGGGCAAAGTATTCTCCCAACGATGGCCGCCTCATCCTCTTCTCTGCCGCTTGGATCCTCATCACCCTGGCGCCGTGCTTCTACATCCGCAGCTTCGACAGCAACGAACTCGTCCACGTTCGCTATCTTTACCTGCCATCGGTCGGCTTCTGTTTTCTGATTGCCTTGGCGCTTTGCGACCTACTCAACACGCGTCCGCAGAGCTTCGCATTGTGGAGCGGCCTCGTCGTTTTACTTTTTTCCGGTCTCACCCTGGCGCAGGAAGGCTACTGGGCAAGCGACTTCGCACTCTATCGCCGGGCCGTCGATATCGCTCCGCATCACACCACAGCGCTGAATAACCTCGCACGCGTTTACGTAGACCGCGGCCAGTTCGCGATTGCCGTTCCCATCTTCCGCGAGGTGCTCGCCACCGATCCAAACTCGCCCGCCGCGCACTACAACCTCGGATACATTTATTATCGCGAAGGCGATTTCCCGACCGCCGAAGCCGAGCTTCGACAGGCATTGGCCGCGAATACCGGCGACGCGTTTTACCATCTCTATCTCGGTCTAACGCTTTTCCGCGAAGGGCGTGCCGCTGAAGCCGAGCCTGAGATCCGCGACGCGATTGCGATTTCCCCCGGCCGTCCGGGATATCATCTCGCTTTGAGTGCGGTGCTCGAGGCGCGTGGCGATCTACAAGGGGCGCTTGACGAAGCTCGCACCGAGGCCGTTATCGAACCTGGCAACATGCAAGTCCAATCTCGAGTGCAGGCGCTGCAAGCGCAATTAGCCAATGGCAAACACTGAGCACCAACTCGACATCCTCGCCCTCGCCGCCCACCGCGACGACATTGAGCAGACATGCGGCGGCACGCTGCTGAAGGCTGCGCAAAGCGGCCAGCGCACCGGCGTGCTCGACCTCACCCAGGGCGAGATGGGCACCCGCGGCGACGTCGCCTCGCGTGCTCGCGAATCCGAGGCGGCCGCAAAAATTCTCGGCGTCAGCTGGCGTGCCGCGCTCGATCTTCCCGACGGTCGCGTGGAGAACACCTTCGCCAATCGCCTGAAGGTCGCTCGCGTTCTTCGCGAGCAGCGCCCGCGAGTACTGATCCTTCCCTATTGGCAAGGCCGCCATCCAGATCACTACACCGCGTCCACGCTCGGCTACGAAGCCACGTTCCTCGCCGGACTCACCAAGCTCGGTTCCACTCCCGCCACCGCCGACATTCCTGCCTCCGAAGAATTGTTAAAGCTGATGCCGCATCGTCCGTTCAAGATCGTTTACGCGAGCCTCTACTACGACGTTCGTCCCAGTTTTGTCGTCGATATCACGGCACAGTTCGACGCCAAAGTCCGCAGCTTGCTCGCCTACGAATCGCAGTACTCCGACCAGGCCGCCGGCACCGGACTTTTTCCCGCCCACCAGGAGATCCGCCAGCGCCTGGAAACCATGGCACGTTTTTACGGCCTCCTCGCCGGAGTGGATTACGCTGAGCCCTATGTGCAGAAGGAAATCGGCCTCGTCGAAGCCCTCACCTTAGTACCTGTCAAATCGATGTAAAAGTTGGGCATCCTGCGTGCCTTTCCGCTACTCTCATCTGCCAGTTCACCGGGAGCCATTCCGTCGTAGACTAGAAGCCTGTTGCAACGGGGAACTAACACCCCCCGGGGAACCTGGAGACCATGCGACACCATCACCACACTCACCCCAGCAAACCTAAGAACGGTTTGTCGGGGAGCCCGAAGTTCATCAGCGGACTTCTGTTGGGCATTTGTCTGCTGATGCTCGTCGGCTGCGGCGCTGCGAACCTCAACAGCTCGGTGAACGCCGCCCAGAGCTTCTCCATGACCTCCGGCAACTGGAGCTTCAACGCCAGCTCCTCCACCAATACCAACGCGTCTCAGTTCCTCCTCGGCGGACATCTCGAACAAACCGGAACTACCGTCACGGGGATTCTGCACATCGCCAGTTCGCGCTGCTTCAAAGTTGACCAGGACATTCCCGTGAGCGGGACGGTCACGGAGCAGAGCGTCGATCTGACTTCGCTTCCGATTCACGGACAAAGATTGCACGCAGCGCTCATCGGCCACGGCACTGCCATGGTCGGCAACTATTCGTTTTCTGGTGGCTGCAGCAATGGCGATGACGGCAGCCTGAACGGCAACCTCGTTCCCGCCGTTTCTGGGATCTGGAATGCGATCGAAACCCAGCCCGACAAAGCCGTCACTGGAGTGAACCTCGCGGTGGCGCAATCGGCGAATGCTAATCCGCATGGTGTCTACCCGCTCTCCGGCACCTTCGCATTCACCGCGTCGCAATGCGCTGTCTCGGCGCGCATCGCCTCCGGATGGGTCGCAGGCAACATCGTCGTCATCAACGCCGAAACCCAGGAAGCCACCGGCGACAGCGGCTCGTTGCGCATGGAAGGCGACTTCGCCTCAGGTCATTCCCCCGCCATCGTGGGCGTCTACACCTTCAACGCGGGGACGTGCAAGGACAAGGCTGGCGTGCTGACGTTTACGCCCTAAAGCCGCGTCGCCACTGCCACTCCATCTCGCAGCGGCAGAATCGTCGTGAACCATTCTTTCGAGTCCTTCAACTTCAAATTGAACTCTCGAATCGCCCGCGTCGAGGCTTCCCCAGACTCCTGCTTCGCCACCCGCCCGCTCCACAGCACGTTATCGGTGATGAACAATCCGCCTCGGCGGACATGAGAAGCGGCCATGTCGAACACCCGCGGATAATCCACCTTGTCCACATCGTTGAACACAATGTCGAATTGCTCTGTGCGTTTGGCCAGCAGCTCCAGCGCATCTCCCACCTGGATCTCGATGCGGTCGAGCACGCCGGCCTGGCGGAAGTATCCCTCAGCCTCGCGCGCATTTTTCTCATCGCCATCGCTGTAGTAAACGCGTCCGCCGTCGCCCACGGCCATCGCCCACCAGATCGTGGAATATCCAATCGCCGAGCCCATTTCAAACACGGTCTTCGCGTTGATCAGCTTGGCGTACTGGAAAAGGACCCGCGCCACCGCTGGCCCGACGATGGGAATCTTTCGTTCTTTCGCCTGCCGTTCCATTTCCTGGAGCACCGGCGAACTGGGCGGCAACATTTCGTAGAGATAAGCGTCAACTTTTTCGTCGATAAAATTCACGAGATTGTCTCACCGGGTTTCATTTCCAGCACTTCCACTCCCTCCGACATCTTCGCCAGCTCCGACGGCTTGCCCGTCAGCACCGGAAACGTTCCAAAGTGCATGGGGATAATCGTTTTCGGCTGCAGCAACTCGGCCGCGTAAGCCGCCTGTCGCGGGTCCATGGTGTAGTGGTCGCCAATCGGCAGCATCGCAATCTGCGGACGCCACAGCTCGTGGATGATTTTCATGTCGCCGAACACCATCGTGTCGCCCGCGTGGTAGATCCTCACGCCGTTGTCGAACGTCACCACGTAGCCGCAGGCCTCGCCGCCGTAGATGGTTTCGTCACCGTCGGTGATGCCGCACGAGTGCACCGCATGCACCATGGTCACGGCGATGTCGTCCACGTGCTGCGTGCCGCCCTTGTTCATCTCCATTACATTCTGCACGCCCTTCTTGCCGAGCCACGCGGCCATCTCGGGGATGCACACAACCTTCGGCTTATGCTTCTTCGCAATCTCTACGGCGTCGCCAATGTGGTCGAAGTGCCCGTGCGTAATCAGCATCACGTCCACTTTTTGCAGCTGTTTCTCTTTTTCTGGACAAGCGGGATTGCCCATCACCCACGGATCGATGAGCGCGTGTTTGCCCTTCGGCGTGGTGATTAGAAACGTCGCGTGACCAAGCCACTTGATTTTCAGGCCTTGCAAATCCATTGCGTTCTCCTCAATCTACTTCGCTTGTTCCCAGCCGCGATAGCCGCCGGACAGCGACATCGCGTTCTTGAATCCCATGTGCTTCAGGTTCAGCGCGGCCAGGGCGGACCGTCCGCCGCCGGCGCAGTAGAGGACGATCGGCTCGTCCTTGTTGGTGGTCGCCTGGTCAATGTCGCGCTCCACCACGCCGCGCGGAATCGCTACCGCGCCGGGAATCATTCCATGGCTCTGCTCGTCGCGCTCGCGCACATCGACGAGCGTAAATTTCTCGCCGGACTGCTGCATCTGCTTCAACTCTGCGGGACCGATCTCCTTGATCTCCCGCTTCGCCGCATCCACCAACTGCCTGAACTCTGGTAAAACCATGCGTCCTCCCGCGTGCAGCATTTTAGAACAGCCGCCGCCTTCCCGAGCTCCGCCCCACGCACCCGCGGTCTGAGGAAACCGCCCTGATTCCGGCTGCTATCATGGGAGTAGCTCACGCATGTCCAGTTCCGCGCACAATTCAGCCCAGCAGACTTCGGTCGATTCGTTCCTGCTGCAAGTAGCTGACGTGGTCAATACCACGCTCGACCTCGACACCCTGCTCTCGCGGGTGGCCGCACTCGTGCGCAAGATCATCGACTACGACATCTTCGCCATCTTGCTGGTGAACGAAAAAGCGCAGGAGCTCCGCATCCGGTTCCAGGTCGGCCACGCGCCGGAAGTCGCCGAACGTTTCCGAATCAAGGTTGGTGAAGGCATCACCGGCCTCGCCGCCCAGAAGCGCGAACCGGTCCTCGTCAACGACGTTTCCAAAGAGCCGGAGTACATTAACTCCGTCAGCGCGGTTCGCTCCGAGCTGGCCATCCCCATGATCACCAAGAACAAGGTCATTGGGGTCATCGACATCGAAGCGCCGCAGCCCAACTACTTCACCGAAGAGCACAGCCGCCTGCTCACGGTCATCGCCTCGCGCGTCGCCATCGGCATTGAGAATGCCAGACTCTATACGCGGGTCGCCAACCAGGCAAAGTCGCTCCTGCTGCTGAACGAAATCAGCCGCGAGCTCACGTCCATCCTCGATCTCGACCAGTTGCTCAAGCGCATCGGCGACTTGTTGACCCGCGTCATCGATTACCAGATGTTCTCGATATTGTTGATCGATGCGGCTGGGGAAAAACTGCAGCACCGTTTTTCCGTGCGCTTTCGCGAGAACATCCACCTGAAGCACGATATCCCGCTCGACCGCGGCTTGGTCGGCTATGCCGCCGGACACAACGAAGCGGTGCTCGTCGCCGACGTCAAAAAAGATTCGCGCTACATTCCCACCAATCCGGAGACGCGCTCCGAGCTCGTCGTGCCGCTCGTCTACAAGGGAAAAGTGATCGGCGTGCTCGACCTCGAGCACACCCGTCGCGGCTATTTCACCGAAGAACACAAGCGCACACTCACCACGCTCGCGGGCCAGATCGCGATTGCGATCGAAAATGCGCGCCTCTACGAGCAGATCGTGCGCCAGGAACGCCGCCTCGAACAGGACCTCTCGCTCGCCCGCGAGTTGCAGCACCGCCTGCTTCCGGCCACGCTGCCGAAGATGCACCATGCCGAAGTCGCCGCGAAGTTCGCATCCGCCCGCGCCATTGGCGGCGATATGTACGACTTCGTGAAATATTCCGGCGGTGCGCTCTATGCTATCGCCATTGGCGACGTCAGCGGCAAAGGCGCACCCGCTGCCATCTATGCCGCTCTTGCCAACGGCATCCTGCGCTCCCACTCGGAGGAAGAGCCCGGCGCGGCCGAGATGCTCAGCATCATCAATCTCTCGCTCTCCGACCGCCCCATCGACGCGCAGTACATCGCCATGGTCTACGCTATCTGGGACGACTCGGCCCGCACCCTGCGCCTGGCCAATTCCGGGCTCCCGCGGCCCATCCACTGCCGCAAAGCTAAAGCGCACAAGATTGATGTCACCGGACTTCCATTAGGTTTGTTCTCCACCGCCGAGTACGACGAAACCACCATCCGCGCCGAACCCGGCGACGTCTTCCTCTTCTTCTCCGACGGCATCCTGGACGCGCGTAACCGCAACGGCGAACTCTTCGGTGGCACCCGCGTGGAGCACATGCTCCAGGAACACTGCGGAGATTCGGCACAGCAGATCGTCGACGCAATCTTTAACGCCGTCACCGCTCACGCCGAAGGCATGGAAGCCTTCGATGACGAAACCATCGTCGCGCTGAAAGTGAAAACTGGAAAGGCCAAGAAGTGAGTTCCTCGAAGCAGCCATCGCGTGCTCCGGGCTTCGTCTTTAATGGCGGGGCGCTGCACGTCGAGAAAATCCCAGCCGAATCACTTGCCGAAAAGTTCGGCACGCCGCTCTACGCATATTCCGCCACTGCGCTCCGCGAGCGTTACAAAATCTTCGACCGCGCCTTCGCCCGCGTTCCGCACACCATTTGCTACTCGGTGAAAGCCAACTCGAACCACTCCATCCTGCGCCTGCTCGCGAAGATGGGGTCTGGCTTCGATGTCGTTTCCGGGGGCGAACTCGAGCGCGTTCTCACCGTGGACCGGAAAGCTGCGCGCCGCGTGGTTTTTTCCGGCGTCGGCAAAACTGCTCCCGAGATGGACGCAGCCATCCGTGCGGGGATCCTGCTCTTTAATATCGAAAGTGAATCCGAGCTCGAGCTTCTCGCGGAGCGCTCCTCAAAACTGCGCAAGACCACGCGTATCGCCTTCCGCGTCAATCCCGACGTTCCCGCCGAAACGCATCCCTACATCTCCACCGGCCTGCGCGAACATAAATTCGGTGTGCCCATCGCCGACGCTCCCCTGCTCTACGCCCAGGCCGCATCGCAGAAGTATCTGGAGCCCGCCGGAGTCAGCGTCCACATCGGCTCGCAGATCACCGATGTCTCCCCTTTCGCGGCCACTATGACCCGCGTCGCCGGTCTCGTTACCGAGCTTCGCGCCCAGGGCCACAACATCCGCCTGGTCGACGGCGGCGGTGGTCTCGGCATCAGCTACCGCGACGGTTCGACCGATCTCAAAAGCTTCGACAACTCCGCCCGCGCCTACAGCGCTGCGCTTCTCGAGCCGCTCAAGAATCTCGGCCTTCACCTTCTGCTCGAACCTGGCCGCTCGCTCATCGGTCCCGCCGGAGCGCTGCTGACCCGCGTGCTCTTTGGCAAGCAGAATGGCCGCAAGCGCTTCCTTATCGTCGACGCCGCCATGAACGATCTCATACGGCCGTCGTTGTACGGGGCCTATCATGAGATCGTCGCCGCCAAGCCGAAGAGCAAACAGAGCCGCACCGTGGATGTCGTCGGGCCCGTCTGCGAAAGTGGCGACTTCTTCGCCCGGGACCGTGACCTTCCCGACGTGTCGGAGGGCGATCTTCTTGCTATTCTCGACGCCGGCGCCTACGGCATGTCGCTCTCGTCGAATTACAATTCGCGAGGCCGCGCGGCCGAGGTGCTCGTGGATGGAGCGAAGGCAAAGATGGCGCGGCGGCGTGAGACAGTAGAGGATCTCCTAAGCCACGAGCGTTAAGTGGAGAGCAATCATGTTGGAATGGGCTGCGGCCATTGTTCTTTTTGCGCTTCTAGCTTTCGCGGTTGTTGGGTCTGTTGCGGCCCGATTTTCGTCCAATCCCAATCGACTCTTGCGGTTCAGCGTTACGACAGCACGCGCATTCCAGAAATTTAACCAACGGTTGGCCTTTTCGGTGATGATCTTGATGCTCGTACTGCTCGGAGCCGTCGTCATCATGCGCTTCGTTTTCCACCTCTAGCCCCTCAGCTATTTCTCCTATTGGTACCGCGCAGTTTTGCTGATTGCGACGCGATCTAATTCCACGTACTCTGCTCCCCAAGAACCGTCACGCCAGCGGCCAAACTGGATCGCTGGTACCGGGAGTTGCGCAATGCAAGCTGATCGTTACGGTACGAACCAATCTGTCCATAGTTGCACCTGGTGCAACTCGGAGTACGCCGAAGCCTACAGCCGTGCACGCGAAAACGAAGTCTTCTGCTCTAAGAAATGCGAGATCGAAGCCCGCTTCTGGTTGCGTGAAAGCCTGGCGCAGCCGGCGGGTTAACTTCAGCGCGACTTTTCGAAAATAGCGGTAATTTCCTGCGGACGCGCCGCCTCTTTGGCGAAGGTAAATGTCCCCTGCTCGCGCATTTCCGTCGCGGCTCGCAAGAAGGCTCCGAGAGCAGCCCGATACAGCGAACTTCCCACGCTGATCCGTCGAACTCCCAACTTCGAGAGCTGCTGCACGCCGAGCTGTGCTCCTCGCAATCCCATCACCACGTTCACCGGACGATCGACCGCACCCAGCAACGTCGCGATATCTTCCTCGCTCGCCAACCCCGGCGCATAAAGCACATCGGCGCCCGCCTCCTGGAATGCCTGCAATCGCGCGATCGTATCGCGGAGATCTGGTCGCCCGTGCAGATAATTCTCAGCCCTGGCGGTCATCATGAACGGAAATGGTAACGATCGGGCTGCCTCCACCGCCGCGCGCACGCGGTCTGTCGCGAACTCGATCGGATAAATCGGATTCGCTTGATCGCCGCTCGCGTCCTCGATCGACCCTCCAACCGCTCCCGCCTCGGCCGCAAGCCGGATTGCCTCTGCGGCGAGCTTCGGATCGTCTCCATACCCTTTCTCCAGGTCGGCATTCACCGGCAGATCAGTGGCCGCCGCGACTTCCGCAATGTGTTTCATCATCGGCTCACGCTTCACCGTGTTATCCGGCTGGCCCGCCGAGAATGCGTACCCCATGCTGGTCGTCGCCAGCGCCTCGAAGCCAAGATGCGCCAGGATCCTCGCCGTTCCCACGTCCCACGGGTTGGGAATGAGGAAGGCTTGTTTACGTTGATGGAGGGAGCGAAATTTTTCTGCTTTTTCAGCCTGGCTCAACATCGGCAACGGGTCCTCGAATTCAGTATTAACCGAAGAATTCGATGTCGTTACCATCCCGGTCGAACTAATTTCTTTGGATGGAGAAAGCGTGCCGAGCCCAACGGCTGGCGCTCACTTTTCGAAGCACTTGCCGTTCACTTCTTCGCGGAGTTTGTTTTTGCGAGGGCCCCGTGAAGCACCTCCGCGAGTTTGACTGCGTCGTCATTCGCCCAGAAATGCATGAAGAAAAGTCGCGGCTCTTCGGAGAGCATGTGGCTGTGCACGGCTGTCACTTGGATTCCGCCTTCGCGCAGGACGCGAATGACCGGATTCACTTCGGAGCCAAGAAGAACGAAGTCGCCGGTAACGGCCGCTTTGCCGTTGCCGGTGGGCTGGAAATTGATAGCCGTCGCGGTACCCATGCTCGGCGGAATCTCCATGCCGCCGTCGTGAATCGTCTCACTGCGTGGGACGGAGAACTGGAGCACCCCACCATTTACCGTTCCTTTGCCACCGAGAGCTGTGCCAATCGCGCCGGCCTCGAGTCCGAGATCGGGGGCGGCGGCTGCCGGGGCCGCAGGCGCGGGCGTGGCGGTGAGGGCGAGCGCTTCCTTCAGCGCCGTCGCGAGCTTCACGCCGTCACCATGGCCGGAGATATGCATGTACATCACGCGTGGAGATTCGTGCAGCACGTGGTTATGCAGCGCGGTCTGCTCAATTCCAGATTGTTGAAGCTTGAGCATGACCGGCTCGACTTCATCTTCGCTTAGGACGAGATCGCCCATGACCATTGCCTGGTCACCCATTTTCTTGAAGGCAAGCCACGAGCCGAGCGCAAGCGCGGGCTTGAGGCTCACGCCATCGACCGTGACATGCATATCGGAGCGCGGCAGGCCGACCTTATACACGCCGCCGGGCTGTTCCTTACCGCTGCGGCCGAGGGCATCGGCGATTGGCTTCCAAGGATCGGTTTGGGCGGAGAGCGCGGCACATGCAAGCAAGAAAAAAATCGCGAGACGAGTCCTCATGGCTCCCTCCAGAAGCGCAAACACGCTAGCACATCTACCACGACGAGTTGTGCCCGGACGGGCAGCACTCATCGGGGGGCACGATCACAGCTTCGAACGGAGTTTGCAGGTTGCTCGACTTGGCTACGTCATTGCACCGCTTCGTAAACTACCATCCGCGCCACCGGTTTGCCGTTTTCCTGCTCTTCAGGCGCATACACCAGGTGGGTCGCAGGATCGACCGCGAGACTGTGGACCTTAGGCTGCACTTTTACGTCTGCAAGCTTCCGGAAATGATCCGCATCGTCTTCGTGGAGGACCGCAATCGCGCCACTATAACAAGCAACATAAACCCGGCCCAGCGCGGCGTCGAACTTCACCACGTCTCCACCATCGGGGATCGAAAACGACGCAATCGTCTTATGCTTGTCGAGATCGAATACCGCTAACTGGTCACTTTCTTCGCAAACCAGGAATGCCCTGCGGTGCGCTGCATCCAGCGCCATCCCATGGTTCCCTTTGCAACCCGTCACCGGCCGGCGTGCAACCAGGGTGTCGTTCGAGGGATCAATCACGGCGATCACGTCCCTGTCCTGCAGGTTCACCAGCACGTTCTTCGCGATGGAATCGTATTGCGGCATTCCAGTTTCGCTGTCGAAGTGCAGCGTCTTGATGATCTCGTCTTTCTGCACATCCACCACTGCTTCCGCCCTGCCGCGTTCGTCGGAGACGTACAGCTTGTGAAACGGTGGGGCATACGCGCTCCCATCCGGCTTGTCTTCGGTCGCAAGTTTCTTGATGACCTTCATTGTGTGCAGGTCGATGACCCCGATCTTGTTCTCCTTCCAATCGGAGGTATAAACCTTCTTCAGTTCCGGAACGTACTCCACTCCCTCCACTCCCGGAACATCCCCGATGGCCTGCACGAGCTTGTTGTCCTTCATGTCGATCACGTACAGGATCCCGGCCCCTAGATGTCCCGAGAGCAGGTAATGATCGTCGTTGTCCGTGGTCAGGTAATCGAAGCGCTTTCCCGCCGGGCCGGGCAGGTCGATCGTCCCCACCTGCTTCAGCGGCACCGTCTGCGCTCCGGCGAACAGCGACCAAAACATGCCCAGCAAAGCAATCGTCCTCTTCAAACCGTCCTCCTATTTCTTATATGTGATCTTCCCGCCCATCATCGTCAATTCCACCTGCACATCTTTGATGGCCGCCGGCTGGATCTTGAAGATGTCGTCGCTCAGCAGCACCATGTCCGCATATTTTCCCGGCGTGATGGAGCCTTTCACATTCTCCTGGAACTCCGCATACGCCGAGCCCATGGTGTACGCCTCCACCGATTCCGTAACTGTCAGCTTCTGCTCCGGCACCCAGCCATTCGGATTCTTGCCGTCGAGCGTCGCGCGCGTCACCGCCGCATAGATCGTCCACATCGGCGCGAGCGGCGCTACCGTCCAATCGGTGCCGAAGGCCAGCCGCACATGGTTATCGAGGAACGTCCGGAACGCATACGTCCTCTTGATGCGGTCCGGCCCAATGCGTTTCTCCGCGAAACGCCCATCGTCAATCGCGTGGTAGGGCTGCACCGACGCGATCACTCCCAGCTCCGCATAACGTTTGAAATCTTTCTCCGCCATGTGCTGCGAGTGCTCAATGCGCCAGCGCCGCTCGCCCGGACCATTCGCCTTCACCACGTCCTGGAACAGATCGAGCATCGTCGATATGGCTTCGTCGCCAATCGCGTGTGCGCATATCTGCAAGTGCGCGGCATCGGCCTTGATCAGCCGTTCCCGCTCCGCCGAGATCGGATGCAATTCATCGGATAGCAATCCACGCGTGTTCGGCGCGTCCGTGTAGGGCTGGAAGAAATACGCCGTCGTCGCTCCCAGCGATCCATCGGCATAGGTCTTCATTGCGCCGAAACGCAAGTAAGGCGATCCCCACGCCCGGCGCACTCCGATCTTCGCAAAATCCTGCCATCCCTCCAGCATCGGAGCCGCATAGATGCGCGTCGTCAGCTCGCCTTTCTCCGCCAGCTCCGAATACACCCCAACATCCGCGTAGCTCGGATTCATGTCCTGCACGCTGGTGACGCCCACGCTCGCCGCATGAGCCAGCGCCCGCTTCGCCGCGCGCACTCGCTGATCGTGCGTAAGGTCCGGCACTTTGTCGAACACCAGCGCCTGTGCCGCGTCCTTCAGCACGCCAGTCGGATTGCCGTTTTTGTCGCGTACGATCTCGCCGCCCGGCGGGGTCTTGGTCTTCGCCGTCACGCCCGCCAATTTCAGCGCATACGAATTCGCCAGTGAGATATGCCCGTCGTAGCGCGTCACCATCACCGGCGTGTCCGGGCTGACGGGATCGATTAACTCCTTCGTCGGCAGCACCGCCGGATTCCATTTCTGCTCGTCCCAATCGCCGCCCGTGATCCATTCGCCCTTCGCTGTCTTCTTCACGCGCTCGGCAACCGTATCGCGAAATGCCTCGGGCGACGCCGCCTCGCGCAGGTTGATGGAATCGAGCTGCTGCCCTCCCGCCACGAAGTGCACATGGGCATCGTTGAACCCGGGCAGCAGCAAATGTCCGCGGCCGTCAATCACGTTGGTCTTGTCATTGCGCCACGCATCGATTTCTGCACTCGTGCCGACCGCCACAATCCGATCTCCGATGATCGCAACCGCCTCTGCTGAAGGGTGGCTCGGATCCACCGTGTAGACCTTCGCATTGGTAATGATCGTGTCCGCCCCCGGACGCTGTTGCGCCCGCGCGTTCAGCATTCCGACCCACAGAACAAAACTCGCAACCAGAAGACGACGCAGAACCATATGAGGTCACCCCGGAGAAGAAACGCGCCATAGTAGCAGGTGCAACTGCACCACTGCCCAATTTTGCGACGCGACTTTTCCATCGCCTCGTGCGACGGCTCTGTTATCCTTAGGCTCTGTGTTAATCAAGGCTTTGTACATTGGCCTGGTGATCTCCGTAGTAGCCGTTGTGGGGGTTGCGGGCGCTCTGTATATGCGTGTTCGCAAGCACCTCGGCGAGCCCGGAGAACACAACCCGAGCCGCCCTGACAAGCCGCTGCACAAGCCCTAGGTTCCACTTCCCTCTCGAGGGTCTTATGACGAATTCCGCCGTTGCAGTCCGCGGTAATAGCCTCGCAAAGAACGTCGCGCTGGTCATCGGCGCCAGCCTGCTGATCTCCATCTGCGCGCGTCTGAGCTTCCCGCTGCCGTTCACGCCCGTGCCCTTCACCCTGGCCAACTTCGCGCTTCTCGCCGTGGGCCTGGTGCTCGGCAGCAAGCGCGCTGGACTCGCGGCCCTGCTTTATCTCGTCTACGGCGCAGCCGGCGTGCCGGTTTTCAGTCCCGCATCGACCGGATTATTCGGCGTCACCGGAGGCTATCTCTGGGCGTTTCCGCTGGTGGCGTTCGTCGCCGGATGGATCTCCGAGCATGGTGACCGCTCGTTTGCGCGCAACCTCATCGCTTCCGTCGCCGGTGATCTCGTGCTCTTTCTTGGCGGGATCAGCTGGCTCTTCGCCTTCACCCATTCCTGGCAGCGCGCCCTGTTCCTCGGCGGCTACTGGTTCGTTTTTGCAGAGGTCATCAAGATCATGGCGGCCGCGGGATTAGCATCGCGGTTCCGTCGCAATCATTCCATTCAGTAAACCTGCCGCATTGCGGCTCGCAAGTGAGTTTGGGGGAGTAATGAGCAGCAGCAGTCCTACCGCGCAGGTGCGCGAAATCAAAGTCGCCCACAGTCCTGATTCCGACGACGCATTCATGTTCTACGGCCTCGCCACCAACAAGGTGCGCGTGCCCGGCCTGAAGTTCACCCACACGCTCACCGACATCGAGACCTTGAACCGCAAAGCACTCGAGGCCTATTACGACGTCACCGCCATCTCGTTCCATGCTTACCCGTATCTGCAGGACAAGTACGCGCTCATGCCCAGCGGCGGCAGTGTTGGCGAGGGCTATGGGCCGATGATCGTCTCGCCGAAACAGTACACGCCCGACGACGTCCGCAAGGTGAAGATCGCCGTTCCCGGCACCATGACCACCGCCTTCCTCTCGCTGAAGCTCTTCGCGCCCGAGATCGAAACCGAAGTGGTGCCGTTCGACCAGATCATCCCCGCCGTGCTCGCCGGCAAGTATGAAGCCGGTCTCATCATCCATGAGGGCCAGCTCACGTACAGCCGCAGCGGCCTCCACAAGGTTCTCGATATGGGGAAATGGTGGCGCGACACTACCGGCCTGCCGTTGCCACTGGGCGGAAACGCCATCAAGCGCAGTCTCGGCACCGAGCTCATGGTGAGCGTTTGCGGCGCTTTGCGCGACAGCATTCAGTACGCGTTGGACAATCGAGCCGAAGCTCTCGAATACGCCATGCAGTTTGCGCGCGATCTCGACGTGCAATCAGCCGATAAGTTCGTCGGCATGTACGTCAACGAGCGCACCCTCGACTACGGCCCCGACGGCCGCGAAGCCGTTTCGAAGTTGCTCGACATGGGCTACGAGAGAGGCATCATCCCGCACCGCGCGCATCCTGATTGGGTAGAAACCGCCGCCGCCGCGAAGTAAAGGCGTTTCACCAAAATAGAAAAGGCCAGCAGACTCGCTGGCCTTTTTCACGTTCTCAATAACTCAGTGCCCCGCAGTGGCCGAGTAGTACTTGCCGATGATCACACCGATCTCCACTGCCGCATCCGGCTCCAGCGATTCGAACTCGAACCCGATACCCTGCGGCGAAGCGTAGCGCGCCACCACCGGTACAGGGCGCTTGATTCCTTCCGTGTCGTCCACCAAAACCAGTTCGTGATGGCTCCCCGGCGCAATCGTCTGTCGCGTCTCCACCAGCAGGCCTCCACGTCCAATCATGCGGATTCGTCCCAATCTCTCGCCGTGCGCATTATGCGCAAAAACTTTCGTGGAGTCCGGTAGTGCAATGCGTTCGAATTTACGGCGCTCATCCATGTTCATAACGCCTCCTGTGTTGGGCCGTGACTACTGCACTTTCCTGGGGAACGAGAAGACCGGTTCAATGTCGATGGGAACATTCTTCGCTGGTTCCAGTGCTTTGGTCAACTCCGCCGGATACTGGCCATACTTCGCGAACCACTTTTCGGCCCGGTCGCGATCGCCCGTCGCCTCGATCTCCAACAGCTCCTTCGCCAGCGCCGCTGCCGCTGAGGGCGCCTTTGTCATGTCGACCGCGTAACGGCCATTCGCATCCAGGTGCACCGCTCCTTGCTCCACCAGGTAGTTGAACTCCATCGTCTCCGCCGACGAGTGGGCCTCCCCAGGACCGAAGCGCATCGAGCGGAACAAGTCCGCCACGTGCGAAACGTAATATTCTTCCGCCTTCTCCTTCGGCATATAGCCGTGGTCCATCATCCACTGCAAATCGAGCAGGCCCACAACATCTGCTTTCGCTTCTTCCAATCCGCCGAATTTTGGCCCAATCGCCTCGCGAATGTCGATCTGTTTCCCGTTCACCCGCGCAAACGCCGGACCGAGCCCATGTGCGATTTCATGCATCAACGTATCCGCCAGGTAGCCTTCGCCTGTCACCTTAGCTGCCTGCGCCGGGTCCATCACCAGCTTCGCCATCGGCAACACGACGTATGTCACCCGCGCGTCCATGAAGTTCTTGAAGAAGATTTTCTTCGTCCCTTTCTCGGCATGGATGCGCGCATCATTGGGCAGATTGTCGGCCACCGCCTGGTATCCGTGACCGAGATCGCCCGTGCGGAACGGCGCATCCATCACTTCCATCGGCATCCGCTGCCCTTCTTTCGACGGCTTATCTTCCTTTGCCAGCGGCAGTGCGTCCTGCAATTGCGAAACATATTTCTCGTACAAGTCCAGTTTCTTGCTCTCCGCCTCATTGCGGATCAGCACTGACGCGCCATAACTCGTCTTCACCCCAAGCAGCCCGTCGAGATACGTCTCGTATGGCGCGAAGATCACATCAACCTTCGGGTTCTCGAGATCAAGCCAAGCCACATCGCTGGGATAGTAATCGTCGCTCAACAGCGCGTCGGCACGTTTCCGCAGGAAATCCGCGAACGCCTTGTCGCTGCTCAGCGCCGCCGCATCGCGAAGGGCTTTCGCTGCCGGTTCGAGGAACGAGCGGTATGCCACGCGATACGGGATCGCCTGCAGATCTTTGCCCTCCTGCCGGATCACCGTGTGCTCGTCATAAATCGCACTCTTCGCATCCGGATGCGCCTGCACATAGCTTTCAATCTGCTCTCGCGTCACTCCCGCGGGATAAAAAGCGCGTCCCGGCGGCATCGGGTCCGAACCCACGAACGGCGTTTCCCCGTCGAACAAGTCCCAACGACTTCCGTTCACGGTCATCAGTTGCAGGATTTTCTGGTCGCGCGGCCGCGTACTTCCTTCCAACTGCTTGTACAGCGTCAGACCGTCCGGGTCCGACTGCCGCCAGTAGATGTCGTCGAGATACTGGCAGGCAAGCACCAGCTTCTCCACCATCTGTACCTCGCGCGGCGTCAGATGCTGCCGACTAAATGGCATCGGTGTGCGCCGCCATTTCGCCAGCCGCGCGTCGATGTCCGCTGCCACTTTGAGCCGTTCGCCATTCGGGGCCGAACCACCTATGGGATATTTCTTCCTGCCGCTTTGCGCCGCCACGGAAAATGGGATCAATGCAACTGCTACCCACCTAAAAACAGCCTTCATCCATTCACTCCAGGGAAAAGGGAGATTCTACAGTGCGGAGGGCTTACCGCGCAGAGCCATACCAGCTCGTCATTATTCACAAGGATGTTGCGGATCGTGGTGTTCCCTCTCGAACGCCTCGTGCTTGCGCCGGAACAGAAAATGACGGATCACTGGCGCTCCCCACGCGCCCATCGCCAGCAGCGCTCCAAAAAGAATGCACGCGTCGATCGACGCGCGTCCTTCACGGGCCCAATAAACGTCGCGCAGGTTGAGCCACAGGGCGAATTCATCGAGTGTGAGCGCAGCGCCTACGCCATACATCAGTGAAAGCAAACGGCTGATGAAGATGTCCTGCGGCGTGTTCTTCGTCCCGAACTCACCCAGCCACGCATACCCGACCGCCAGCAGGATGAGAATTCCCCACACCAGGTGATGAATATGTCTTCCGCCCATCATCACCCAGCCAAAGGGACCCACGTGGTGCACAATGCCCATCACCAGCAGCCGCACGCCCGCGAAGGTGACGAAGAACGCAATCGACGCGACGAACATTCTGCGCCGCGGACGGTCCTGGATGTGGCAATGAATGATGTGGCCGAGCTTCGTCAGATGCAGCAGCATCATCATCGTCCCAACCACGACGAAGCCAAAGATGAGAAGGATCCAGGCGCCCGTAAGATGCACGCCGAAAGTTTGCCACAAAACTGCCGCAGCGCAACCCACTATGTCGGGCTCAGATCTCGGGTATTTCCGGGAGAGGCTGGTTGTTCACGATCGCCATTGGGACCGTCTCCAGCATGGCGGTGGCGAACTCTTTTCCGTATTCCTTGCCCACGATCTTTCGCGCCTCCGAAAGGATCGGGTTCCGATGGTTCGTGCTGTGCGCATCGCTGGCCAGCACGTGCGCCATGCCGTGTTCCACGTACCAGTTCGCGAGCTTCTGCACTCCCCGGCCCCACTTTCCCACGAAAGCGCCGGCGGTAATCTGCACCAGCAATCCTATGTCCACCCAATCGCGCACTCGCTCCGGGCTCTTTTGCAGGATGGCATTGCGTTCAGGGTGGGTAAGAATCGGAATCATTCCCTTGGAAGTAAGCCGGAACAGCATGGTCGGAACCTGCTGCGGGATGCTGTAGTCACTCAGCTCGATGAGCATGTAACGCGTGTTGCCGATGGCGTAACGCGTGGGGTTGTTGGCAGCGTCTTCAACGTTGTCGAAGGAAAAATGAAAATCGCAGCCCAGGATGAGCTGGATCCCGTTGCCGACCTTCGCTTGCAGTTCCGCCAGCAAAGCCTGGTGGCTCTCGCGACTATAGGTGTACTCAAAGTTCGCGTGCGGCGTGGCAACCATGTGGGTCACGCCATCGCGTTCCGCCATCTTCACCATCTCGACGGCGACCTCCCACGAGTTCGCCCCGTCGTCCACCATGGGAAGGATGTGACTATGGATATCGACCATTCATCTCCATTTAACCAGAAACTGTCCAAACTCTGAACCCTGAACTCTGTGACGAAAACGTATAATAGCTCTGTTAGCCGCTGGGCCGGACGGCTGCCTTAACTTCGGTTTACGCTCGGTTCGCCGAGGCCGTGCCGTAGTCGGGGAGGAAAGTCCGAACTCCGCAGAGTAGTGTGCCGGATAACGTCCGGGAGGGCGCCGTTAAGGGCGTTCGACGGAAAGTGCCACAGAAAATATACCGCCCGCCGCAAGGCTGGTAAGGGTGAAAAGGTGCGGTAAGAGCGCACCGGACGCGCAGTGATGCGCGCCGCATGGCAAACCCCACACGGAGCAAGACCAAATAGGGGAGAAGTTCACGGGCGCAAGCTCGTGATGCGTGCTGGCTCGGTGCGCCAAACTTCCGGGTAGGTCGCTAGAGCCGCTCAGTAATGCGCGGCCCAGAGGAATGGCCGTCCATCCGGCAACGGTGGACAGAATTCGGCTTATAGGCCCGGCGGCTATCAACGTCTCAGTTCCCACTCCCGCGCCAATCCGCGTACTATCGACGCCATGCGTCGTACCTCCTATACCATCATCGCCCTCTTCTTCTTTCTGAGCGCTTCCCTTCTTGCCCAAGTTCCATCCAAGCGCCCCATCGCCATCGACGACATGTATCGCATGCAAGAAGTCGGCCATCCGCAAATTTCGAGCGATGGCAAGTGGATCGCCTACACCGTCACGTCCGTCGATCGCGAAGCCGACAAGCGCGTGACCTCCGTCTGGATGGTCAATTGGGACGGCACGCAGGATGTGCAGCTCACCCACGGGCCGCAGTCGGCAAGCTCGCCCCGCTGGAGTCCAGATGGCCGTTATCTCGCATTTATGTCGTCGCGTCCGCCGAACAACAAAACCCAGGTCTGGCTGCTCGATCGCCGTGGCGGCGAAGCTCGCCAGCTTACCGACGTAAAAGAAGACCTCTCCGACTACGCTTGGTCTCCCGATGGCAAGCAGATGATTTTGCAAATGAGCGCCGGCGACGACGATGGCCGCACAGCCAAGTCGACTTCCGATACGAAGGTCCCCAAGCCCATCGTCATCGATCGTTATCACTTCAAATCCGACGGCGAGGGTTACATCACCGCCGCTTCCAATGAACGGCTCTATCTCTTCGACGTCGAGAGCAAAAAGCTCTCCCCACTCACCACCGATCCGCAATTCGACGACGGCGATGCCGCCTGGTCGCCCGACGGCGCTCGCATCGCGTACGCCAGCAATCACGCCAAGGACGCCGACCGCACCGATACCAGCGACATCTTCGTGATGGACGCGCGCTCCGGCGCCACGCCGGTGGAGCTCGCCAGCTTCTATCGCCCGAGCGGCCAGCACCTCGCCTGGAGTCCCGACGGAAAACTTATCGCCTACATGTTGGGAGTCGAGCCGAAATATGGCGCCTACAATCTGAATCGCCTCGCCGTCATTCCGGTCGCAGGCGGACCATCCCGGGTTTTAACCGACAAGTTCGACCGCGGCGTTGGCGCGGCGGAATTCACTCCTGATGGCTCCGCGCTCACCTTCCTTGTTCCCGATGATCGCCGCGAATACGTCGAGAGCGTTCCGGTTTCCGGCGGCCCCGTCCAGCGCATTTCCGGCCCCGACTTCGTCGTCTCGCAAATTTCCAGCGCCGCGGGTCACAGCGCGGTTACAGCTTCCAGCGATACGGTCGCCGCGGAAATTTTTTCCCTCGAATCCGGCAAGCTTCACAGGCTGACCACGCACAACGACGCGCTCCTCTCCGAACTCCAGCTAGGCGCGGTTGACGACATCTCCTTCAAGAGCAAAGACGGCACCGAAATTCACGGCATGATGATCAAGCCGCCATCTTTCGATCCGTCGCGCAAGTATCCAACCCTGCTCTGGATCCACGGCGGCCCCAACGGACAGGACGCCCATGCGCTCTACTTCAACACCTACCCGCTGGAGGCGGAGCGTCAACTTTTTGCGGCCCAGGGCTATGTTGTGCTCGCCATCAACTATCGCGGCAGCAGCGGTCGTGGCGAGGAATTCAGCCGCAGCATCTTTGCCGACTGGGGCAATAAAGAAGTGGCCGACCTGCTAGCCGGCCTCGACTACGCCATCAAGAGCGGAGTTGCCGATCCCAACCGCCTCATAGTCGGCGGCTGGAGCTACGGCGGCATTCTCACCGACTACCTCATCGCCTCCGACTCACGCTTCAAAGCCGCCATCAGCGGAGCCGGCATCGGCAACGAGCTCTCCATGTACGGCTCCGATCAATACATCATTCAGTACAACAACGAACTCGGCCCGCCGTGGAAGTCGCTCGACACATGGATCAAAGTTTCCTATCCGTTCTTCCACGCCGACCGCATCCACACCCCCACGCTCTTCATGGGCGGTACCGCAGACTTCAACGTCCCGATCGCTGGCGGCGAGCAGATGTATGAGGCCTTGCGCACGCTCAATGTGCCGACCGAACTCGTCGTCTACCCCGGCCAGCACCACTTGTTCACGCGGCCCAGCTACATTAACGATCGCCTGCACCGCTTCGTCGATTGGTACAAGCGGTACGTCCAGTAGTCCGCCGCCCTCGTACCAGCTACTCTGGCCCGCAGCTCACGTCGAGTCGCTCGGGGCGATCGTATCCGAGCACGGTCGCCCCGCGCCTCGACCCACCGTTCATTGTTTTTCAACTTTCTTCAGCCAGTCGCCGAATTCCAAAGTTGCATCTCACTCAATGAGCTTCTTTCTTGATGTGCCCCCTTGTCTGGCCGAGCTTTGCTCTGCCGCGAACCGCATTGCAGCGAATGGATGGCTAAGAACAAAGACAGTTTCTGGTCAGCATGGGACGAACGCCTCACGGCGCTCAAGCAGATCCCACCCGTGTTGTTTATCGTCTGGCAATCGGGTCCGGCCGTCGTCGCCTGGGGCGTCATTATCCGCATCATCGCGGCCCTGCTTCCCATCGCGCTCCTCGCCGTCAGCAAGCGCATCATCGACAACATCGTCGCGGTGGTCGAACGCCATCAGCCCATGCCGCACACTTTCTGGTGGCTGGTGGCCACCGAGTTTGCGCTCGCGGTCCTCAGCAGCGTGCTCAGCCGCCTGCTCGACTACTTCGACTCTCTCTTAGCCGATAAGTACACCCGCCACATCAGCATTGAGGTCATGCGCCACGCCGCCGAGCTTGACCTCATCGCCTACGAAGATCCTATTTTCTACGATCGCCTTGAACGTGCGCGCGTCCAGGCGACCGACCGCCTGGGCATGATCCAGTCCATCGGACGCCTCCTCCAGCAGGTCGTAACCGCGGTGTCGTTATCCATTTCCATCGTTTATTTCTCGCCCTGGCTACTACTGCTGCTGGTCGCCGGCGTTCTCCCGGCCTTCATTGGGGAAAGCCATTTCGCGTTCCTCGGCTATGCCAAGAATTTCCGCCAAACGCCCCTCCGCCGCCAAATGGATTACCTGCGGATCCTCGGTGGCAGCAAAGAAGCTGCCAAAGAGCTCAAGCTCTTCGGTCTCAGCGGATTCCTCACCAAACGTTTCACCAGTCTTTCCGACCAGATCTACAGAGAAAACGTTGACCTCTCGACCCGCCGGCTGCGTGTGGGCGCCATACTCTCGCTCATCGGCACGCTCGGCTACTACTCTGCTTATGTCTGGGTCATCTGGAAAACGCTGATCGGCGCATTCTCTATCGGCACTCTCTACTTCCTGGCGGGTGCAATTCTCCAGGCCAGCAACAACATTCAGCTCATCTTCTCCACCCTCTCCAGCATCGCCGACCAGGCGCTGTTCCTCACCGACCTGCTCGACTTCTTCGCGATGAAGGCGACCATCCAGAGCAAGCCCAACGCGCTGCCGGCTCCGCGCCCCATCGTCCGCGGATTCGAATTCCGCAACGTTTCCTTCAGCTACCCGGGCACCACTCGTCGTGTGATCAACGGCCTTGATTTCACCCTGCGTCCCGGTGAACGCGTCGCCCTTATTGGCGAAAACGGTGAGGGCAAGACCACCCTGGTCAAGCTCATGACCCGACTCTATGACCCCACCGAAGGTGAAGTTCTCCTCGACGGCGTGGATCTCCGCGAATACAGCCTTGAGGATCTCTATCGTGAAATCGGAGTCATCTTCCAGGACTTCATGCGCTACGAAATGACCGCGCACGAAAACATTGCGGTTGGCCGGATCGAAGAGCTCGCCACCACCGAAGCGATCCAAAACGCCGCGCACAAGAGCCTTGCCGATGAGGTCATCGCCAAGTTAGCCGGAGGTTATGACCAGATGCTGGGCCGTCGCTTCCTCGATGGCGTAGATCTTTCCGGTGGCGAGTGGCAGCGCCTGGCTCTTGCCCGTGCCTACCTGCGCGATGCGCAAATGTTGATCCTCGACGAACCTACCGCTGCGCTCGATGCCCGCAGCGAATTCGAAGTCTTCGAGCGTTTCGCTGAACTCACCCAAGGCAAGATGTCGCTGTTTATCTCCCATCGCTTTTCCACCGTCAAAATGGCAGATCGTATCGTGGTGCTTTCCCAGGGCCGCATTGCCGAAGATGGCAACCACCGCCAGTTGATGGCTCTCGGCGGCCGTTACGCCGAAATGTTCGAGCTGCAGGCTGCCAGCTACCGGTAGCCGGAACTACATTTTGTTATGACGAACAATTTCATGAAGGCGGCAACACTTGAAGCGGCAGAGCGGGGACCGGTCGCGCCCGGCTCGTTGCACGGCGCCGATCTTGCCGGCAGGGCCGCGGAAACCGCGCGCTCCATGACGTGGGTTCCGGGAAAGGGTTCCGGCGATTATTCCGAGCGCCTGAAAAAACTCCAGGCTTCTCTGCCCGCGTCTCTCGCCGCCGCTGCAACGGTGGGCAGCATTCACCTGGTGGAAGAAGAGCAGCGCTGGCTGCGCGAGAACCGCGACATGCTGCGCTCCCAGCTCGCTTCGCTGCAAGGCTCAAACGGGGGCATGATGGAAGTCGCCCACGTCCGCACCGCCGATGGCCGATTGTTGCCGCGCGCCTTCGTCCTTGCCGAAGACTTCCTCGCCTCCGTCGGCTACCGCTTCAGCGACGCAGACCTCGCCGACTACGTTCATGGCTTTCAGAATGCCGTAGTGCTTAGCATGGCGGAGCTGTGGCAGCTTGTGCCTGCCTTCAAGTTCGTACTCCTCGAACGCATCGTGGAAGTCGTCAACCATTCACAGCCCGCCACCTTGGTCAGCGATTGCATTCGCAGCCTCTTCGACATCCAGCAGGCGCCATGGCCGGAGATCCTCGAGCCCATGATCGCTTTCGACGCCGTCCTCCGGCAGGATCCCGCCGGCGCGTACGCCAAAATGGACGTCGATAGCCGCGAGCTCTACCGCAGCACTGTCGTGAAACTCGCGGAGCACTCCGATTGCACCGAGCTGCAGATCGCCGAACTGGCGCTGAACCTGGCCAAGCGCGCATCGCTCCGGCCGCATCGCGACCCGCGCCTGGCCGCCCGCCACTCGCACGTCGGTTTCTACCTCATCGACGGAGGCCGCCAAGAGCTCTATGGCGAAGCTGGAGTGCGTCTCTCCCTCCGCGACCGTCTCCAGGACTTTCTCCGCCGCCATCCCAACGAGTTCTATCCGCTCGGTGTAGAAGTTCTCACCCTCGCGATGATCCTTGCCCTGCTCTGGACGGTGGATTTCAACGCACTCAAGAGCCTCTTCATCGCCATTCTCCTTCTCCTCATCCCCTGCAGCCAGAGTGCCGTCGAGATCATGAATTTCCTGACTACCTCGCTGCTGAAGCCGTTCCTGCTGCCCAAGGTCGATTTCTCGAAAGGCATCCCGGAAGAGTTCACCACCACGGTCGTAGTTCCCACCCTGTTGATGAACGAGAAGCAGGTGCGCGAAACCGTGCAGGAACTCGAAGTGCGTTTCATCGGCAACATGAGCCGCAACCTGAACTTCGCGCTCCTCACCGATCTCGCCGACTCGGCCGAGCAGCCTCATGAAGACGACCCGCTGGTCTATTTATGCGGCAATCTTATTAATGATCTCAACCGCAAGTACGCCGGACGCGGCGTCGGCACTTTCGCCATGTTCCATCGTCACCGCGTCTATAACCGGCGCGAAGGCCTCTGGATCGGCTGGGAGCGAAAGCGTGGCAAGCTTCTCGACTTCAACAAACTGATTCTCGGCGAATACGACAGCTTCCCCTACAAAGCCGGCGATCTCTCCGTCCTGCCGAAGGTTCGCTATGTCCTCACTTTGGATTCCGATACGCAATTGCCGCGCGGCACCGCGCAAAAGCTCATCGGCACCATGGCGCACCCGCTCTGCCAGGCAATTGTTGATACCCGGAAGAACATCGTCGTGGAAGGCTATGGGATTCTTCAGCCGCGTGTCGGCATCAGCGTGGAGAGCGCCTCCCGTTCTCGTTTCGCCTCGCTCTTCTCCGATTGGACTGGCCTCGATATCTACACGCAAGCCGTTTCCGACGTATACCAGGACCTCTACGGCGAAGGCAGTTTCGTCGGCAAAGGACTCTACAAACTGCGCGTTGTTCACAAAGTTCTCAACGGCCGTTTCCCCCGCAACCAGGTTCTCAGTCACGATCTCATTGAAGGCGCCTACACCCGCGCCGGCCTCGCCACCGACGTCAAAGTGATCGATTCCTATCCTTCACGTTACAGCGCCTACGCCCGCCGCAAGCATCGCTGGGTGCGTGGCGACTGGCAGCTCCTCGAGTGGCTTCTCGGCAAGGTTCCCGACGAGCGCGGCCGCTGGGTCGACAACCCGATCTCGATCATCTCCCGCTGGAAGATCCTCGACAATCTCCGCCGCAGCCTGGTCGAGCCCGTCACCGTCACCATCTTCCTCATGGGCTGGACGATCCTGCCCGGCAAGCCGCTTTACTGGACGCTCGCCTTCCTCGCCGTCATTCTTCTCCCGACGGTCTTCCAATTCGTCGTGAACCTCCTGCGCGCGGTGCTCTCCGCGAACGCTGCCGGAATTGCCGGCTCATTCAAAAGCCTCGTAACCGGCACCAGCGGCGTCATGCTCAACTTCGCTTTCCGCGTGCACGACGCGCTGCTCTCCGCCGACGCCATCTGGCGCAGCATCTATCGCCGCTTCGTTTCCAAGCGCCGCTTGCTTCAGTGGGAGACCGCCGCCGAGTCCGAAGTCGGCACCCGGAAACGCACACCCGTCGACCTCTATCTCCTCTGGACGCCCGTCCTCTGCATCGCGATCGGAGCCTTCCTGTTCTTCACCCATCGCTATGCGCTGCCCGTCGCGCTCCCCATTCTTTTCCTCTGGGGATTCAGCAACTGGATCGCCCGCTGGCTTGATCGGCCTCTCTGGAGCAACCGAGAACCAATTTCGCGCAAGGACGAGCTCTTTGTCCGTCGTATCGCGCTCCGCACCTGGCGCTACTTCTCTGAGTACAGCACCGCGGAACACAACTGGCTCATCCCCGATAACGTCCAGGAAGAGCCTCCCATCGTCGCTGCGCGCTTCTCACCCACCAACGTTGGCTTGCTCTTGAATGCACGGCAGATCGCGTGCGAAATGGGCTACCTCACCGTTCCCGAACTTGCGGAACAAACCCGTCGCACCCTCGATACCCTGAACCGCCTCGAGCTCTTCCGTGGACACCTGGTGAATTGGTACGACACCCGCACCCTCGCTCCATTGCCGCCGCGCTTCGTTTCCAGCGTCGACAGCGGCAACCTCGCCGCATCGTTTGTCGTTCTTAACCACGGCTGCCGCGAGTTGCTGCAACGTCCGCTGATCTCGCCCGCGCTGCTCGAAGGCTACGATGATCACCTGCGTGCGCTCGCGGACACCAAGGGTTTCCCTCGCTGGAAGAGCATCCGCTTCATACCCAAACGCAAGAAGCAGGCACTGCTTCAGAGCGTGCTCTCCATCGTGCGCGAACCCGAAATCAAAGAAGACCTTCGCAACCTCAAAGGTGCCGAGTGGATCGCCAACCAGATCCAGGTGCGCAAACAAAGCCTCCACCGTTTGCTCGCGGATTTCATGCCGTGGCTGTTGCCGGAGTTCGCCCCTCTTCGCAAGACGATTAGTGGCCCGTTCGGTCTTGAAACCAAGCTCGCTCAATTGCCGGCCTTCGCTCATGATCTGGAACTCAAACTTCAGAAGCTTTTGGAAAGCAGCGCCAGAGACGACGAGCGCGCCCTTGCCCAGCAGCTCCTCGTGCGAATCGCCGAATCAAGCGCGCGCTGCGCCGGGCTCATCGCCGAATTGAATCGCATTTCCGAGGAATCCGATGCGTGGTTCTTACGCATGGATTTCACTTTCCTCCTGGAGTCGCGTCGCAAGCTCCTCTCCATCGGCTACTCGGTGGAAAACGCCAGGCTCGAAGCTTCGTGTTACGACCTGCTCGCCTCCGAGTCGCGCATCGCCGCGTTTCTCGCCATCGCCAAGGGAGACATCCCGCAGGACGTTTGGCTCCGCCTCGGCCGCCGTCATGTCGGCACCAACGCCGGCCCCGTGCTCATCTCCTGGGCCGGAACCATGTTCGAGTACCTCATGCCCTCACTCTGGATGGGCGCCTACCCCAATTCCCTCCTCGAGTGCAGCATGCAGCGCGCGGTTCTAGCTCAGCGGGCTTACGGCTCGCGACACGGCGTTCCATGGGGCATCTCGGAGTGCGGCTACTCCGAATTGAATCCCGAAGGCGCCTACAGCTACCGGTTTTTCGGTGTCCCTGAACTCGCTCTGCAAAGCGAAGAGAGCGAACGCCTCGTCATCGCGCCCTACGCTGGTGCCATGGCCTTGACGGTGGATGCCCCGCCGGCGCTAGCGAACCTGCGACGCATGGCGAACCGCGGCTGGTTCGGTCCCTGCGGCTTCTACGAAGCAGCCGACTTCGGCCCCGTCGAAGCACTCTTCCGCAAGCCCAAGCTAGTCCGCTCATGGATGGTCCATCACCAGGGCATGGTGCTGCTCGCGATGGCAAACTTCCTCTGCGCCGACGTCGTCCGCCGCTGGTTCCACCGCGACGTCTACGTACAAGCGACGGACTTGCTCATGCAGGAACGAATGGAAATTCGCAAAGCCCCGCGACTTCGCCGCCCCGCTGCCCGCACCACGCGCGCCGCGTGACCCAACGGACCTCGACAACTAACTATCTACACGTGCAACCCGCTGTCGCCACATGGGAAAATAGCGGCCGTTAGGCCCTATTACCAGCAGCTATCATCCAGACACCATAGGGGACCCCAATGGCCTTTGTAGATACGCATGAACTTCGGGTCATCGAGCGGCTGCCGGGATGGCGGGGACGCTATTTTCACTCTGCCAGCATGACGTTCGCCCACTACGAGTTCGCAGCCGGCTCAACGATTCATGAGCACTTCCATCCTGAAGAAGAAGTTTACGAGGTGATTGAGGGTGAACTCGAAATAACCATCGACGGAAAATCGCAGATTGCGAAGCCGGGCATTGTTGCCATCGTGCCTGCAAACAGCCGTCATTCGGTGAAGGCATTGACGGACGGCCGTCTCATTGTTGTGGATCACCCGGCTCGTCCGGATTTCGGGTAGGTCGTTGAGCAATCCGGAAGCAGCAATGAATAGCTCTTTGAAATCTTAAGCCGGCAGCAATCGGGTGTGACAGGATAGTGAGTGGTAAGGGTTGTTACCAACAGTTATCCTGCGACGATGAGTTGGAAAAGGTGGATCGCGAAGGGCTACACGCTGTACGCGGCGGTTGGGTTCGTCATTCTCATCCCCGTGATGTCGTATCACGTCATATCGGAAGGTCTGCCGAAGAAAATTCTCTTTTTCGTCATTCCGGGCTATCTTGTCCTTGCGTGGTTTTTCTACTCCGTATTCAAGAACATCAAGGTTAAATAGGAACGAAAAATTGGTTGCGGTAAGGGCTGTTACCAACAGCTAGATTGAAATAACTATGGACGCAGCCCTGAAAGCGGCAGTCATTTGGAGCGATGCCGATGTAATCGAATTGCGTATATCTGCTTGGGACGGGCGTTTCGGTGGAGTGGCGGACGTCTACATTGCGAGGGGCGGGATCTCGAAAGCGGCTGCACAAATTGCAGGTTTCCCCACGACGATCTCGGACACACGCGAATTGCAATTTGGTGCTTTCGGGCGCGATTCAGCTGGCGGTGGCGCGAGACTTCGGTTTTACGTGCAGGGCGGGGCCGGACATACATTCGTTGAGATTCACATCGAGTCTGACTACAACCGTTCAGAAGGCGCCGACAGCGTGTCTTTCCGCACCCATGTCGAAGCATCTGCCGTGGACATCTTCGTGCAGGAATTGCAAGAGTTGGAAGCCGTCGTGACCGGGA
>DASYAU010000166.1:0-1721 GCA_036501185.1 Candidatus Korobacter sp.
CTGGGTATCCGATTTCTGCATAATCTTCCAAACAAACCACTTACCGGCTTATCGATTTTGCAAAATCTTGAAAACAAACGAGATGATTTGCAAAATCTTCAAAACGCTGGAGTTATGGGTTCTTTGGAGCTTTGAGGAGGGGCACAAACCGGTGGCTGGTGGTTTCTGTCTCTACCCTACATGCGAGTATATAGGTCGACGTGCAGGGAAGGATGTGATAGCGGTCACGTCACATGGGGGCGGTGGCGAGGAAATACGGAGATTCTGGATCGATGAAACCGAGTCCAGAATGACGCCATCGGGCAAGTCGGTAAACGGTACGTTTGTAAACGCAACAGTGGCGAGCCGAAGCTCGCCACTGTTGGGTTGAAAATACGGGGATCCTTCGCTGCGCTCAGGATGACAGCAGGCGGCTCAGACGCCGCCTAAGCGCTGTCACTTGATGATTTCGCTGATGGTGCCTGCGCCGACGGTGCGGCCGCCTTCGCGGATGGCGAAGCGGAGGCCCTTCTCCATGGCGACCGGGGTGTGCAGCTCGATCTCCAGCTGAACGTTGTCGCCCGGCATCACCATCTCGGTGCCCGCCGGCAGCTTGGCGGAACCCGTGACGTCGGTGGTGCGGAAGTAGAACTGCGGGCGGTAGCCGTTGAAGAACGGAGTATGACGTCCGCCTTCTTCCTTGCTCAGCACGTAGACTTCGCCCTTGAATTGGGTGTGCGGGGTGATCGATCCCGGCTTCGCCAGCACCATGCCGCGCTCCACGTCTTCCTTCGCGATACCGCGCAGCAGCAGTCCGGCGTTGTCCCCGGCGAGGCCTTCATCCAACTGCTTCTTGAACATCTCGACGCCGGTGCAGACCGTCTTGCGGGTCTCGCGGAAGCCGACGATTTCGCAATCCTCGCCCACCTTCACCTTGCCGCGCTCGATTCTTCCGGTTACCACCGTGCCGCGGCCGGAGATCGAGAAGATGTCTTCGATCGGCATCAGGAACGGCAGGTCGAGCGCACGCGTCGGCTGCGGCACGAACGTGTCCACCGCCTCCATCAGCTCGTCGATCTTGGCTTCCCACTTGGCTTCGCCATTCAGCGCGCCGAGGGCGGAGCCGCGGATGATCGGTGTGTCGTCGCCCGGGTAGTCGTACTTCGACAACAGTTCGCGGACTTCCATCTCCACCAGCTCGACCAGCTCTTCGTCCTCAACCGCATCGCACTTGTTCAGGAAGACCACGATGTACGGCACGCCAACCTGGCGAGCCAGCAGAACGTGCTCCTTGGTCTGCGGCATCGGGCCGTCGGTCGCCGCAACCACCAGGATCGCGCCGTCCATCTGCGCTGCGCCGGTGATCATGTTCTTGATGTAGTCGGCGTGGCCCGGGCAGTCGACGTGCGCATAGTGCCGCTTCGCCGTCTCGTACTCCACATGAGCCGTCGCGATCGTGATGCCGCGCTCGCGCTCTTCCGGTGCGTTGTCGATCGAATCAAACGAGCGGAACGAGTTCTTCGGGTTGTGCTTGCTCAACACCTTCGTGATCGCCGCAGTCAACGTCGTCTTGCCGTGATCGATGTGTCCAATCGTCCCTACATTGCAGTGCGGCTTTGTCCGTTCAAATTTCTCTTTCGCCATAATTGCAGCCTCTAGCTCCTAGCTATGAGCTTCTAGCTCAAACCCTTGTCATCCTCGGGCGATGGCTCTTTTGCCGAAGGACCTTTGTAACTTCTTTC
>DASYAU010000167.1:0-3992 GCA_036501185.1 Candidatus Korobacter sp.
GCTTTTGCCAGTTCCTTCGACGGGAACGGCCACAGCGTGATCGGCCGGAATAACCCCACCTTCATTCCCTGAGCCCGCGCCAAATCCACCGTCGACCGCAGTACTCGCGAAACGATGCCGTGTCCAACCACCAGGATCTCGGCATCCTCAGCCATGTACGTCTCATACATGACTTCGTTCGCTTCGATCTCCTTGTACTTCGCCTCAAGCTTCCGCACGTGCTGTTCGAGAAGGTCGGGCGTGAGATAGATCGAGCTGATCAAATTTTTCTTTGTCTCAGCCGTTCCCTTCACCGCCCATGGTTTCTCCGGCGCTTCGATTTCCCGATACTTGATGTCGAGCGGCTCCATCATCTGGCCAACGTAGCCGTCGGTCATGATCACCGCAGGATTGCGGTACTTGTCGGAAAGCTCAAACGCCTTGATGGTGTAATCGAACATCTCCTGTACCGAAGCCGGCGCCAGCACGATGTTCCGGTAGCAGCCGTGGCCACCGCCCTTCACCATCGCAAAGTAATCACTCTGCTCCGGCGCAATGTTTCCCAGTCCCGGTCCGCCGCGCACGATGTCCGCAATCACGCAGGGCAATTCTGAGCCTGCCAGGTAGCTCATGCCTTCCTGCATCAGGCTCACGCCTGGACCCGACGAGCCCGTCATCGTCCGTATCCCAGCCGACGCCGCGCCGTACACCATATTGATCGCCGCAACCTCGCTCTCCGCCTGGAGGAACGTACCTCCTACCTGCGGAAATAACAGCGCCGCGTACTCTGCGATCTCGCTCGCCGGCGTGATCGGATACCCGTAATACCCGCGGCATCCCGCCATGATTGCGCCCTTCACAATCGCGACATTTCCCTTACACAGTTGCCGCATGGACCGCCTCCTCCGACGAACTAACCGGCTGCTTCGCCGCCGCCGGCTTCTTGTAAACCGTGATCGCTCCCGGCTCCGGGCAACAATAGAAACAAATGCCACACCCCGTGCACCGCTCGCCCATGTAATGTGCTGGATGTACGCCTTGGTGGCTCAGCTCCGACGCAAGTTCCAGGCACTTCGGAGGGCACGATTCCACGCACAACCCGCAGCCCTTGCACTCCTCTGCATCTACCGTTACGTAACCGCGTGCTTCCGCCATGATTGCCTCGATATGAGATTTACAACGCGCCTACCAGTTCCCCGGCACGCGTCCACTTCATCTTTTCGCAGTACTCTTCCAGCTCTTTGCGGAACTTCGGATGCGCAATGCTGATCAGCAGTTCCGCCCGTTGCCGCACGTTCTTGCCATGCAAATTCACAATCCCGAACTCCGTCGCCACGTATCGAACGTCTGCGCGCGTCGTCACCACGCCTGCGCCCGGTTTCAACATCGGTACGATCTTCGAGACGGTTCCATGCTTCGCCGTCGACGGCAGCGCGATGATCGGCTTCCCGTTCTTCGAGCGTGCTGCCCCGCGGATGAAATCCAGCTGCCCGCCAAACCCGCTATAGAAGTACTGCCCGACGGAGTCCGAACAAACCTGGCCAGTGATATCGATCTCCAGTGCCGAGTTGATCGCTACCATGTTGTCGTGCCGCGAGACCACGAACGGATCATTGGTGTAGCAGTTTTGCCGGAAATCGAAAATGTGGTTCTGGTTCACGTAGTCGTACATCCGCTTGCTGCCGAGCACGAAGCCGCAAACCACCTTGTTCGGGTTCAGCGTCTTCAGCCGCCCATTGATCACGCCCGATTCAATCAGTGGGATCGCGCCTTCGCTGATCGTCTCCGTGTGCACGCCAAGATTTTTGCGGTCGGTCAGGTGCGGCAGGATCGCATCGGGAATTCCGCCAATGCCGGTCTGGATCGTGCAGCCGTCTTCAATCAGCGGCGCAATGTGCGAAGCAATCGCGCGCTGCTCGTCGGTGACTTCGAGATGAGGCAGTTCCACCAGCGGCTCGGAAACCTCGACGAAGGCATCAATCTCGTGCACATGCATATAAGTATTGCCGCAAGTCCGCGGCATCTGATCGTTGGTCTGCGCAATCACGTATCGCGCTGCCCGCGCCGCCGACAGCGTCGTCTCGATCGAAGTTCCCAGGCTCACGAATCCGTGTTCATCCGGCCGCGACACGTGGATCAGCGCGACGTCGATCGGCATCTCGCCGCTGGTGAACATTGCCTCGATCTCGCTCAAATGGATCGGCGTATAGTCCGCCCGCCCGTCATTGACAGCCGCGCGCACATTCGCGCCGATAAACAACGCATTCGGCCGGAATGCCGCCGCATATTTCGGCTCCGCGTATTTCGCATAACCGAGCCCAAGCAGGTGCGCCACCTCTACGTCGTGCAATTCTTCGCCGCGGTCGGCCAGCGCATCCGCCAGCACCTGCGGAAACCCGCTGTTCGCGTGGATCCACACCCGCATCCCCGACTCGACCGCCTTCAACGCTTCCCTTGCCGACTTCTTTTTATGTTCGAATTCCGCAACCCAGGACATTGCTTTCTCCCTAGCGGCCCACGTTCGGCGCCATCGCCGCCATCACTCGTTCATGTCCGACCGACGCGTAAAAGATGGCGCGGTCGAAGAACTGATCCAACAGTTCCAACAGCTCTAACTCGCCAAATATCTCGGCAGGACGCTCAATCACCGACTCCTGTTTCAGGTAGTCCCAGAGGTTCTCTTTCACCAGGCAGATCGTCCACGTCACCTGGCTCGAAGGCACTCCCTGCTGCGCGCGCTTCCGCCCAATCTCCGTGTAGCGCGTCTCGATGTCCGACTCCGTCTTCCCCAGCAACCACTCGCCAAGGTGCCGATACACCTCGTACACGCGTTCCGTCAGCTCCTCGGCGGGAACATTGTGGTAATCGGCCAACTTCGGGCAGTTCTCAATCTTCTTGCGGAGGGCCTTCGCCAACCCTTCAGAATGGCTCTCAATCAGCCGCACGAATCGGTATGCCAGCATCATGGTTGGCCTCTCACTTCTCTACGCGCAACCGTCAAGTTGCTGATTTTTAAATAAGAATTGCCCAAGAACTTGCGACTCGTGCTGCGCCGGCGTTGGCACACCCCGAACACGTCTAGATTGTCCCGTGTGGGTCGCAATAAGCACCGTGATCCTAATCACAATTTCGAGTGACTAAGATCACTCCCCATAAATGTCACTTTTAGGACTTATAGATTTCCCCAAACTATAAGCACAGCTGAGCCCGTCATAGGCTTTACACGAGCTACTCTGAATGGGATACTCCTTCCCCAAACGACATTGGAGGAGTCATTGGTTTCTAAGAGCCTGCTCGCCCTTCCTTTGGTAGTTGCGTTTCTCTTTACAGCTTGTGGCGGCAGCGGCGGGAGCAATCAGGAACCCTCTGGATCTTCGGCTCCCTCGATCAGTTCTATTGACCCTTCCGTCGAGGCGGCCGGTTCACCCGACACCCCGCTCACCGTGAATGGCAGTAACTTTAGTTCCAGCGCCGTCATCAACTGGAACGGCACGGCGCTCACTACAAAGTTTGTCAATAGCGGCGAACTTACTGCCGTCATCCCCGCGGAAGACCTGGCAGTCGGCTCTTACGCAGAGATTTCGGTTACGGACGGTGGAATCACGACAGGTTCGAAAAAGCTCGAGGTTACGAATCCGAGGCCGATTGTCACTTCGATTTCACCCGACCGCATCAGTTCGGGGAGCAGCTCTATTACGCTCACCGTCAATGGTTCAAAGTTTGTAGCGAGCTCTCAAATTCAATGGAACTCGTCCGTCCTCTCGACCACGGTTTTGAGCACCACTCGAATGACCACGCAAATTCCCGCTGACTCGCTCTCCAGCATTGGCTCGGCAACCGTTTCCGTTGTATCTCCTGGCCCTGGCGGTGGCACATCCAACGTAACGAGCTTCTCCATCATCGACACCACAACGCACTACCTTGCTGTTGACTACATCGCGAACGACCTAGCGTGGGACTCTGTGCACGGTAAGCTCTATGCGAGCCTTCCCAGCTCAAATGGCAGCGTTGGC
>DASYAU010000168.1:0-71823 GCA_036501185.1 Candidatus Korobacter sp.
GAGGATGATCAAGTCGAAAGCCAGAGACCGGCGAGCGATGTATTCCAGGTCGTACTGCAGATTGTGATGAATGGGACATGCGCGGGCGTGGCTGATTTGCCAAAGGCCGGTGATGCCCGGCAGCGCCTCGAGGCGACGACGCTCCTCGCGCGAATAGCGGCGCACAATATACGGCATCTCAGGGCGAGGTCCAACCAGGCTCATCTCGCCGCGCACGACATTCCAGAGCTGCGGTAGCTCGTCGAGGCTGAAACGTCGCAGCCAGCTTCCAATCCGAGTCAAGCGGGGGTCCGAGGAACTCGCCGGAGATCTTGCATAGCGGCGTACCCCGGCGCGCATAGTGCGGAACTTCAGCATTCGGAACCGCCGCCCGCGAAGGCCGATCCGGTCTTGGGCGAAGAAAATTGGTCCGCGAGAGGAAAGGCGCACGGCAAGCGCGATAGCCAGCATCAACGGTGAAAGAAGCACGGCAAGCCATGTGGCAAGCACCACGTCGACCACGCGCTTTGCGAGAAAATAGCCCCGGCGTCGAACAACACCAGAGATTGACGACGCGGGAAACTCCAGCGGCGACGAGCGGCGGGCGAGGAGCTCGGGAGCTGAGCTTGGCGAAGCCATAGGAGTGCTTAATCGGCGACAGGCGCGTGGTCACGCATCGCCGAGAGCCGCTGCGGCGCCCATGACGTGGGGAGCTGGACCGTAGCGCTTGGGCGCCACTGTGTGAAGTAGTATCCGCGGATCGCCTTTTCGCCGTAACGCAGCACACCCGCAGCGGATCGCAACGAGAGCAGCAATGGACGATAGATCCATCGATTGCGGCATGCGTTCAAGATTGGCGAGTATCGCGGCAGCGCGGCATTCTGCTCCTCCAACTGGCGATCACAGAATTGGGTGGACTTACTCGCGGGGTGATACCGAAAGTCGGCCATCAGGTCCGAGACATGCTGGAAACGATACCCGCGTGCACACAGACGCACGAAGAATTCATAATCCATGGCGTATTGGAGCTTCTCGTCGAGGAGATTTCCCTCATCGAAAATGCGCCGGCGGAAAAACGTTGCCGTACTCGGTACGTACAGCACGCGGTGATAAAGCAGCGTGAAGCGGCTGAAGGAGGTTTCGCGGCGGAGTTGGAGCACGCGCCCGCGACGATCGATCCAGGTGTAGTCGCCATAAATAATGTCGGCTTCCGGATGATCGCGAAAAGCGCGGAGTACTGCTTCGAAACAGCCGGGACGATAGCGATCGTCGGCATTGAGCCAGCCGATGATCTCGCCGCGCGCGCTGCGGAAACCTTTGTTCATCGCGTCGCTCTGGCCGTTGTCTTTTTCCGAGAGCCAGCGCAAGTGCGCGCCGTTCGATTGCTCGGAGAACTCCTTCAGGATGAGGGCGGAGCCATCTGAGGATCCTCCATCCATGACGAGGTGCTCGACATTGGCGACCCCCTGCGACGAAACACTCTCGAGAGATTCTTGCAAATACTCTGCCTGGTTATACGAAGGCGTGACGATGGTGATTTGAGGGTTCATTCGGACTCCAGATTTGGATGGTGGAAGTAAATTGCGAACAGAGTGGTAAGCCAGAGAGGAAAATTCACGTCGAAGCGCTCCGTATCAAGGACACCGCGCGCGACTGCGAAGATGATCACCGCGAATGCCAGCACCGCCATGCGGCTTTTGCGCCGTCGCATCGTACTTCGGATGAGGCTGACGTTCAGCCCGAGGTAGATCGCGAGACCGGCGACGCCATAACAGAAGAACTGCTGGAGAACTTCGTTGTGCGCTTCCCACGGTTCGAAATCGCCGAGCACCGGGATGACAAAGCGGTAAGAATAGAATCCGCGACCGAGCAGTGGCGTCTGCCAGGCATCCTGCCAAGTCACATCCCACAGATAGGTGCGGCCGGTAAGAGTTTCGGCGTTCTCCGTTTCGTGGTAGGTGATGGCGTAGGCCTCGAGCAGTCCCCACGAAGCGATGACGGCCGCGATCGCTGTAACCGCGATGATCACCTTTGCGCGGCGAGCGAGGTGTGAGCCGCGCAACAGGTAATAGATCATGGCAATCGCGAAGGCCGAAATCGACGTCTTACTCAACGTGCGCAGCAGCGTAAGACCACAGAAGAACGCGAGAGGCACGCCTGCACGCACCCGGCGCCCCAGCGTGATTGCAAAGAGAGTGGCGAGCGAGAGCATATAGCCGAGGGCGTTTGGGTGCAGAAAATCTTCGTTCCCGATACGCAGGTCCGGCATCGTCGGGAGCATCCAGGCGATCAATCCTCCGGCCGCAGCCCCGAGGATGAAGCCGTAGAGAATGGCGTTCAGCTTTTCTTCGACCGACCCGTCCGCCGTGAGCCGATACACCAGGAAGCAATCCAGCGCGAGCCCGAGCCAGTACATCAGCGCAACCAAAGTCGATCCGGTTTGCGACCAATACAACGACAGCAAAACGAACGAGAGGTAAGCGATGACCCATTTCACAGTGCTGGGCATCGCTCCCACTACGGAGAAGTCTGAAGTCGAACACCACACGACGAAGAGCAGCGCCAATTCGATTGCAAACGTGGCGGCCGTTGCGGCAACCGGATGTTCTTGAAATCCGAGCACGGTGACGCACGCGCGAAATGCGAAGAAGAATCCAACTGCGGCGGGCACCGCGAAGGGAGTCGACGAGACGCGCGTCAGCGTTGCGGCAGAAGACATTCAGGTCCGTGATGGATCAGACAGTTTGTGGAGCAGCCGAGAGCATGGATTGCCGGGTGCGTAAGACGTGGTCCAGCTTTAGATAAATCAGCCAGGTGACCGGACCGTAAGCCAGCCGCGCCATGGCAGCGCCGAGAATTCCGAAGCGCGGCACGAGGAGCAGCGCGAGTCCGAGAGAAAGCGCCCCACCCACGAGGTTCACAGCCGTCACAAAGCGAACTCGCCCAAGTGCGAGGAGCGCGTAATGCCCGGGAATGTTGAAAGCGAGCAGCGCAAAACTCAACGCGACCACCGAGAGCGAACTCGCGGCATGCTGCGCGAAGGCGGGCCCCATCCACAATCTGAAGAGTAGGCGGCTGCCGAAAATCAGCGGTGAAGCCAGGAGTGCAATCGCGATGCAAGTGAGGCGGAAAGCGCGTGCGCTGCTCGCCAGGAGCTCCTTGGCGGATGCGTTCTCAGCCCGTGCACTCAAATGCGGAAAGAGAACGTTGGAGCCGGAAGCAATCAGTCCGTGAATCGGCTGCGAAACCTGCACGCATAACGCATAGAAGCCCAGCTCGGCGGGGCCGAGCAGCGAAGCAACAATGACGCGATCGGCCTGGCTGAAGATGGTCCCGGCAAGTGCCTGGAGCCAGCTGAAAGTACCGAAGGAAACCAGTGGCCGCCAGCCGGCGACGTTGAAGCTGGGCAGCAAGCAGCCTCGTCCGGCAAGCTGTTGTGCGCCATAACCGAGCGCCACCAGCGCGAGCACGTCGATGCCGAGCGTCATGAGCATAATGGACGGAACGCCGTGCCCATGTCCTGCGAAGAAAATGGCCGAAACGACAACCAGCATGCGTTCGGCGGAATTGACCTGGGTTGCCACGCGATAATGCTCAAAGGCGCGCACCGTGCTGATGAAGACAAACGTGACCGACCGGACCACCAGCACGCAAGCAGCTATGCGCAGCGATAACGTAAAACTGGGCGCGAGCTCGCGCAGGTGAAACACATGTGTGGCGCCCCATGGCGCCAGCCCGCAGAGTACGAGGGCCATCGCCAGGCCGAAACCAAGATTGATGGTTATCGATGTGCGAATGACTTCCGTCACTCGCTGGTAATCGAAACGCCCGCGCATCATGGAGACGTATTTGAGCGCGGCATCTCCGAACCCGGTGCAGAGCGTGCCGCTGCTCCCAATGATTGTGAGAATGAGCATCCACAGCCCGAATTGCGAAATCCCGAGGTGGTGGATGAAATACCGCGCGCTGGCGAGCATGAGCAGCGGCTGCACCAGGTAATCGAGCACCCCATAGCCGACATTCCGCACGATCTTCGGACGCGCGGAGAGATTTACGGCGCTCACGGCTGTTCCTCTCGATGGCCGTTGCGCTGCACGATGCGACGGGCGAGCCAATGCATGTCTTGTGTTTTGAGGTCATGAACGATCGCCTTCACCAGGTGCTTCCGGGGATCGGCGTCATTCAGTTCGTGCCACTCGGCGCGACGTACGACCACGAAGAAACCGCCGGCTGCGAAAATGAGCGTGCCGGCGAGCATCATGATCAAGCGCGGCGGGAACGATTTGCGCTCCGGGTAATTCGGCGTATCAATCACGCCAACCGTTGGCATGGAACGCGCCTCCTCGATGCGCGCCACTTCGTACTCCTGCGTGAGCATCTCGTAAACGGTTTCCTGGATCTTCACGCGGCGGTAGAGGTCGGTCCATTGCACGCCCAATGATGGGATCGATCGTAGGGAAGGATAAGGCGCATCCTGTGAGACTTCGACGTTGCCGGCGCTACCGGTAGCACGTCGGAGCTCGTCTTGCAGCTTCGCGATTCGTGCTTCCGTGGCGCGCACGCGAACGTTTTCCGGGCCGTAGATCTGGTCAAGGGAACTGAGTTCCGTGCGCGCGAGGATCAGCTCACCTTCCATGCGGGCGGTGGCTTCCACCATTACACGCGTTTGCTCTTTCACGTCGAGCGTCACGTTCTTGCTGGAGAAGGCGCTCAGTTGACGCTGTGCTTCGTCGAGATCGACCTTTACCGTCACCAGCCGCTGCTCAATGAATTGCCGTTCGCGTCCGGCTGCCGAGGTATGCACGCGAGCGACGATGGTGTTGAGCTCATCGAGATAGGCCTGCGTCATATCGTGGGCCCGGCGCGGATCCGTGTCGGTGACTGTGACCGTGATGACGCCGGTTTTGTGGTCTTCGGTGATCTCCGTGCGATGTCCGAGGCGCTTGAGAGTGTCTTCGCGATAGCGGTTCTTATAGAGCTTTTGCAATCCGAAATGATCCGCAAGACGTTCGCGGATGGTTCTGCTCTTTAACAAGTCCATGTAGAGGTCGCTGGAATTGCGTGCCCCCAGCAAGTTTCCGGCGAACGCGCCAAGGTTACCCGGCAGCGACCGCCCGACGATCGCGGCCATGACCGCGGAACTAATGCCATCCTGCGGCGGCATGATGCGCGCACTCGACTCGTACTGTTTGGGAAGCAGGAATGCGATCGTTGCGCTGAGCACGAGGCCGCAGGCGGCTGCAATGTATACCGTGCGACGGTGCCGCCAGGCAACGGCAGAGCGCGCGAGCCACACGCGCTTTACGACTTCCGGAGCCGCGATGCTGTCGTCCGTTAAGGGCATGCTCACCTCAGAACCCCGCTACTTTTGCCGTAATCGCGAACGACGACATGAACTGAGCGGTAGCAAGCAGGTTCCTCCAGAGTACGGATCCTCCAATGATTTTTTGCGGAACCACGAGGACGTCGCCAGGATCGAGCTTAGTGCGGAGCACCTCGTTGCCGAACCATTCGGTGGAGTCGCGCCCAACCACCGATCCGTTTGCGCGGATGATGAAAATCTCTTTCTTGCTTGCCATTTCCGTAGGGCCGCCCGAGCGGCGGAGGTACCACGCAGCGTCCTTGCCGGGAGTGTAGGTGATCGCGGCGGAGTTATAGACCTGCCCGGTGACGAGCACAAACCCTGGGCGCTTCGGTATTTCCAGGACGTCGCCCGCGCGCAGTTCGATATCGGCCGGCGTGTTTTGCCACTGCGCTACGTCCGGCGAAATCTTGATCACCAGGCGTCCCGTTGCGGGCTGCGTTTTCAGCCGCTGCAATACTTGTTCCTGTTGTTGCATGACGAGTTGCAGCATTGCCGCCTGGTCGGAACCACTCACGGTCGGAGAGATTTTCGTGGCGGCGGAGGTGGTCTCGATCTGGCGAATAAGTTCGTCGCGGCTCTTGTCTTGGAAGTCGCGCACCTGCAGGCGTGTGAGCAATGCGCCGGTAGGATAGGCAGTGTCGCGGAATCCACCGGCACGGCGCAGCACCGAGCTGAGGCGCTCGCCCTGCTGGACCCCGTAGGTGCCCGGGTACGCAACTTCACCTGACAGTGTGACTGACGCGCCAATGTCATTCCACCCCGAGATCTGGTGGATAGTAAGAACGTCGCCAGGTTTGAGCTTTACATCGGCGGCTGTGTCGGCGTCCACCACAGCGCGGCCAATTTCGACTGTGGTGCGGTGGCCGGCGACGGATGAGCCATTCTGCACTTCATAGCTGGTGAGGTCGGCATGATCGAGGAGAGCGGAACGTTTGAACCCGCCGGCGAGTCGCACGAGTTGTGCCACGGTGAGGTCCGCCGACATCGGATAGGATCCGGGACGCAGAACCTCACCCTGGATGGTAACTTTGGGGGCGTCGAGCTCGTACCGGCCAAGCACACGGATCGTGTCAAACGGCTGAAGCCGAATGTGCGTGTTCCCGATCATCGCTTCGCCTAGGTTGAACTCGATTGTTTCCGGCCGATAATCCGGAGGACGCAGACGAATGATTTCAGCGCGGTCGGCGGGCTCGGGAAGCAGGTCCGCGTACGAATGCAGGACATCGGTGATGAGCATCTCGTCCCGGTAAGCGAACTTACCCGGGCGTACGACGTGACCCTCGACGTAAACGGCGCGCTCGCTATACGGCAGCACTGGTGCGACGAAGATGCGATCACCATCGGAAATTGGAACCGCTTCCAACGAAGTTCGCAGTGCGGCGAGGTCCGCCGGATTAGGAATCTCTACCGACTCCGTCGAACGCGATGCGAAGGCATGCACTCGTTCGAGGCGGATGCTCGCCGTGGATGCCGAGACGAGCAGCCCGCCGGCGAGGCCGATAACGTCGTCGAGCGTCTGCTCCTGACGCAGTTCATAGATTGCTGGCCGGCGCACCATTCCAGCGACCGTGACTTGGCGCCCCGCAGGTGGAACAAGAACTGTATCGCCGGCCTGAAGCAGCACCGGATCATCGCGCATCCCATGCAGGAGGAAATCGTACAGGTCGACTTCGTGAATCAACTTGCTGTTGCGATAGTGACGGACAATGCGCAGCGAACCCACCGCGGTGGGGCCGCCGGCCGCGTAAAGCGCATTGAGCGTAGTGGAGAGCGAGCTCACGTCATACGCGCCGGGGCGCTGCACGTCGCCAACTACGTAAACGCGAATGGTGCGGACGCGCGCGAGCGAAAGCTGCACGTGAATCTCGCGGAACTGTGGACGGAGGGCATTTTCAGCCGCTCCCTGTGCTTGCGCCAGAGTCAGCCCCGAAACTCCGATTGGCCCAGCTTCCGGCAGGACCAGGCGACCTTCTGCGTCGACAGGGCGCGAAAGGGTTTGAGAAATGCCACCCCAAAGCGTCAACTGAACGAGGTCTCCGGGACCTAGAACGTAATCGTTTCCCGCCGGCAAATCGGTAGGCAATTCGGCGGGGTCCATGCCGTGATGCAGGAAGGCATCCGAGCCGAAGCGCCGCAGCGATGAAGACTGCTCGGGAACTTGTGTATAGAGATCACGCAGCGCGAGAAGGTTAAGCGGCGTCGGCTGATGTACAAGCCCTCCGGTGTCCGGTTGGTTCGGATCGTGCTGTGCCGAGTCAGCGGTTGTGGGCTCGGAGTTCCGCTCGCGCTGCCGTGCCGGCGCCTTGCGTCCCTGCAGCGTCGCATTCGGCTTTACCGTTGCGTTCAAGTCCCCGGAGTTCATAGGGGCGGCAGCTGTGTCGATATCGGTCACGTTACCGGACGTGGACGCCACTGGCACCTTAACCTCGGGGATCTCATTCTCGGCGTATCGCTGCAGATCATCGGCGCTCACATAGCCGCGCGTCCAGAGCCAGGAAGTGAGCTGCTTGCGGACGTCAGCGTTGGTATTAATTTCGCGGAAGAGCATCTCGTCGGTGATGCTGTCGTCGCGAATGTCCGTGCCCGCGGCTTGCAGGCTCTGTGCGGCCACCTGCTTGACCTCGACGATGAGCTCCGGCCGGGAGCGAAGAATATCGATGATCGCTGCGGCCGGTAAAGTGAGCTGCGATGAAGCGGCTACGCCCGGGTTGGCGTCCGCCTCCGGCGCAACCTGCGGCTCTTGCGCGATTGCCTGCGACAGAAGCACAACGGCACAAATAAAAAGACTCAGCGTCAGATGGCAGCAAAGTTTTCGCATAGGTTCAGCAGGCAGTCGCGCCGCGATAGAAGCCCATTGGTTCGATTTCGAGCTCGCTGACCTCAACCGCGACAGCGCGCAAAATGATTTCGATCGATATCACCACTCGCAGTTCCTGCTTACGACGTACCAGCACGCCTTCCATCCCTGCAAACGGCCCGCTGATGATCCGCGCTCGCTGACCGATCGCCAGGTAGGGATGCGGTTGCGTCCTCAGGCTGCCGGCAACCGTGCGCAGCCGCGCGATCTCGTCGTCGGGGATCGGCGTCGGGGTGGTGTTCGAGGCCGCGAGGGAGACGATGCTGGGATCCTGCAACATGCGAATCCGCTGCGAGGCCGAGAAACGGACGAAGAGATAGGAAGGGAAGAGTGGCAGTTCGACTTCGGCGTGTACGCCATTCTTCCACTTGTTTACGGAGCGATAGGTTGGCAACAGGACTTCGAACGTTCTATGCAGGCGTTCGGCAACCCTCTTCTCATGGTGATGGCGGGTTTGCACCGCGAACCACCGCGGAATCGTCGAGTCGGAATTTATAGCGAGCACCGGATCGCCTCCGTTTACAGCTTCGCCCTGTCACTTAGGTATGTGTGACCTACCCTGACTGGGCTGATTACGTGCTTACTGATGGCCTAACGACGGTACTGTCGCGGCGCGTGAAATCTCGCCGTTGATTGCATCGAGAGAGCGTCTCCACGCGCGCTCCGCGCGAACGAAACGAATGCTCTCTCGCAAGTGAAACTGAAGTCGTGACTGAAAATGCCGCAAGTGCGACGGCAGCGATTGCAAGCGGTGCTGCAAACCTTGCGGGACGGTGATCGCTCCAGGTAGACGCACCGGGAATAGCTTCCTGCGGCGTTGCGCAGCATACGACCCGCTATCGCTAGTCAATTCGCGCTCGAGCAGCAGGTAGTTCTTCGACCCGGGAAATTTTGCGGTAGCAACGTCGACCGCGAATGTCTCGATCCAGCGCGCGACGGTCGGTGGAAGTGCCGCTACGCTCCAATGGGCGAGTTCGGCGGGAACTGCGAAGCCAAAGACCTTCGCCGCTGTTGCCGCGGCTATCCCGACATCGATCGCGTGCCGGCCTGACGTTGCACAAACGGCACACCAGAGCGCATCGTCAGAGGATGCCGCGCAGATCGCGTTGCGCAGTTCGAGCATCCACGACGCCCGCGTCCACTCCGAGCGAATGTGCTTCGTAAGATGCGCGCACTGCTGCACGAAGATCCCTTCACGCGTGAGCACCGGCACCGTTAGTCCACCGATTACTCTCGAAGCGATTGCCGATCCTTCGAACTCGCTATTGTCGTGGAGGTGAATTTCTACGAGCCGCCTTCGCGCGGGCTGGTACAGCTCGCGTATCCTGGCGTGTTGCCGCTCGCCGGCCGAGAATTCAAGTGACGCCGGAGAGATGCCGACTAACTCATAACCGAGCTCCGACAGGACTGTCTTCCAACGATCGGCGTCTTCGCGAACCACCCAGAAGTCGAGGTCAAACTGTGAACGCAACGACGGAGTGGGACAGTATTCGGGCGCGAGCGTAAAACCTTTCAGATTTGCGAACTGGAGTCCCGTGGCGAAAAATGCGTGATTGACGCGAAGGAACTCCTCGAGCATCGCCTCGGTCCGATCGCAGTTAGCGAGTTGTTTGTTCTGGAGGTCCTCAAGTACCGAGCAGGGAATCACCGCCCGCAGGCAGAGTCGACGAACTTCCTCGAGGAAGTACAGCGCGAGACCGCTGGCGTCGAGCCAAGAACCGAGGCGGCGCCAATCGCGTTCGCCGTATTCGTCGAAAGCGCGTGCAGCTGTATTCGCGTCACCGGTGAAGGTCGCGAGTATGGCCAACTGTAACGTCTTGGCATGCGCTCGGGTCATGGGTTATTGCGAGTAGATCTTCGGCTCTCCCAGGCTCCCCGCCGGAGGCAGGTTCCGCAGGTACACGACGATCATCCAAATCTCGTCGTTGTTGAGAACGCCTTTCGATGCTGGCATGCCCGAGGGCGCAATACCGTTCTCGATGATCCATTGCAGCTGGCCATCGGTGTACGACTGCACGTCGGACGATGCCAGCGAAGGAACCGGCGGCGTCATCTTGGCGGCGAAGGGTACTCCAGTAGCCTGTCCGTCCAAGCCGTGGCACACAACGCAGTAATGTCCGAACGCCGCCCTGCCGGCCTTAATGTTGACGGCGTTGGCAGGCTTCGGGTTCTTTGCTTCCTTGTTCCCGACGAACGCCCTATGCTTTGCCGCCCGCATGAAGTTCGTTTCCAGCTTTCCCGGCGTCGATACCTTGCACGCCGTACTCAATCCGAAAAGCGTTAGCAATGTGGCTGTCGCGAAAAACTTATTCTTTGACATGGATGGTGAGCTGCATCTGGCCATGGCCTGCCCCGCAGAAATGCGCACACTTACCGCCGAAATCCCCGACCTGCGAAGGGACGAACGTCACCTGCCCGGTCTGGTGCTTCGGAATTTCGATCTTCACGTTGAAATCGTCAGAAGCGAACCCGTGGTTCACGTCTGCACTGTGAAACACGAGCGTCACCGGCTTGCCCTTGGTTACGGTGATTTCGTTCGGCGTATAGCTGAAGCGTTTCGCGGTGATATCGATGCGTTGCGCCGAACTGGGGCGAGAAGCGCCGGTTTGTCCGATGAAAGCGAGAAACATGGTTGCGGCGATCGTGGCTCGAAATATGAAAGCGTTCATTAGGCCCTCCTCTTTACGGCGCCAGGTACTTCAAAATCTGTTGTTCGTCTTCCTTCGAGAGCATTGCTCGTACGCGCATATGACGCAGTACCGAGCCCGTGATCTTGGGCGAAAGCTGGTCTGGCGGATGATGACAACGGCCGCAATTCTCTTCGAACAGTCGCTGTCCCTCGTTATTCTGTGATTGCGTCTGCGCTGCAGGTTTTGTTTTTGGCGGCTTCGTCGATTGCGCGAACGCAACTCCGATCATTCCGCCCAGCAAAAGTGCGAATAGTGCGCGCTTCATGAGTGACCTCCGGTGAGTGGCAGCATGAAGCGATACGTCAGCCCGATATTCCAAACGTTGTAGTTCCCGGAAGAACTGAATTGCCGCGAGTAACTGCTCGTGAAACGGATTTCTTGCGGCAAGTAAACATTCACGCCAAAGTCGGCGGCGTTCACGTCTGTTCCCGGCAACGCTCCTCCCGGAACGGAGCCGCGGAAAAATTGCTGCACCCGCACCAGGGGTTGCACGCGTGTGGCGAAGGAAGTGATCTGGTCCTTGCGCGAAAAACGAAACGCACTTTCGATCCAATACCCGTGCCCTTGTGGAGAGTGCGCGTATTCCGATCGCACCTGCACCGGCACATTCGTTGGAACCCACCATGCGTAGGCACCGCCAACATTCATGTGCTGGTCCTGCAGGTAGCGCTGGTACGAAGCGCCGACTTCCAATTGCTGGTGTGGCAGGAAGACGCCGGTGCGGAAGCCGGCAGCGCGGCCGGATTGCAATTGGTCAACGGTCGTTCCAGCCGAGTAATAGGCGGTGTAGTTGAGCTCGGCCTTGTCGGATCCGGCAGCAACGCCGCGTACCATTACACCGTTGCTCGATCCCGAGTCGCGCGTTCCGATCGGGAAGATCAACGGCACATCCGGCAGGTTCCGAATCCAGATCGCGGTGAGCCGCTCGTCGTAAATATTGAACGGTGTGAGGAAACGGCCGACTGTCACGGTGAGATGCCGGTCCACCAGGTAGTCGAGTTGGGCATAGTCGAGCGTTCCGAAAAACTGCCCTTCCCACGGACCGCTAGTGCCGTTCTGCTGCGCGATAAATCCGCGCAGGTCGCCGCGCGCTTCGAAAAGGAAATGGTCCCCGATGGGTACGTCGGCAAGCGGTGCGAGGATCGGCTGCATGAAAGTTGCGCCCGCTGAAGTTGTGCTGATGAATCCAGCCGCGCCGGAGATCAGCGGCGAGTCCTGCGCCATGCAGCCGAGCGCGAGGAAAAAGGGCAAGACGGCCGCAGCGACGATGTACCGCAAAACCGTCTTGCCAGTCAGAGGACCCGTGTTACGTTCTCTCCACATCGTTTCCGTCACGATGTGTCTGACGATAGATTTTGGCTCGCAAGCTGTTGTCACGACTCGTTGTCCGATTTGTCACTTGTTTGCAAACTCTCGCCAGCAACGGATTTCGCCGCCTATTTGCCGTAACGCAATGAGCAAACGCAGCGTCGGCAGGTCTCGTTGTCTGCGACATTCAGAGCAGCCCGGAAGGCGAGCGCGTCTTGCCCATTGACGACTCGTTCGAGGGATTCCTGGTGAATATTCCCGATTGGCGAATGGAAGAAACACGGACGCACTGATCCGTCGTGGCTCAGCACCGCGGAAACCCACGGTGCGTTGCATAAGGGCGCCACAGGTTGTTCCTCGCCAATTTGCGCCCGGAAGTGCGCCGCAATGCGGCGAAGCTTCATCGCCGATTCGGCGATATAGCCGCTCTGAATCTCGCGAGCGAAGCGGTCGATTACAGCCTCGATTTCGGCCTCAAGCGCTCGCACGTCGCTCTTCGAAAGTCCCACGCCCTCAATGCGTTCCACGGGCCACGCCTGCTCGCGATTGAATGCGCTACTGCTGACGTCTGCTGCCAGAAACGAGATCCCGGAAAGGTCGAGTTCCAGCGCGGCATCCACAGTGTCGCAGAGAACGTTGTGATTGAGCTTCTGCACAGTTGTGCGGGCCGTGATCTTCAGCTCCGGACGCAGAGATAGCAAGTTGACGATGCCCGCTGCGAGCAGGTCGTATGCACTTCGTACGCCGCGGATGGAATCATGCACTGCGCGCGGGCCGTCGAGCGAAACGATAACGTCATCCACGTTGTACGCGACGTCACGAGCGCGTTTTGCAAGGCTAACGCCCGCGGTGAGCAGGGTGATCCGAATGCCTTCTTGGCGTAAAAACCGGCAGAGCGCGACGAATTGTGAGTGCATTAGAGGCTCGCCGCCGCTTAGCACCACCCATTGCACCTTCAGTTCGCGAAGCGCGTCTCGATTGCGCTCCAACAACCCGAGAGGAAGTTCGCCGCTGCTATCGCGCTTCCATATGTCGCACATCACGCAACGGCAGTTGCACCGGCTATAGAGATCGAGCACGAGAACTGGCATCCCCTCGATCCGATGTGCCGCCAATGTGGTAGCGGGTGCAGGAGCAGGTGCAATCTCAACCAGCACGGCGCACCTTCCGTTTACCAAGTTGAAATTGTGTCCCCAATACAGGCTCGACTTCCGCGAACATCCACGCGAGTGGTGCGCGAACCCACGTGCGTATGCCGTCAACCACCAGCGGCATGAGGCCAGGTCGAAGTTCATCCGGCAACTTCTGAAAGAAGCGCTCGGAGGCAAGACAAACGCGACCGCGCACGAGCCCGAGTTCGATTTCGGCAGCGCGCAGATCGATAAGGCTTTCGGCCGGAGCACGGCCCTTGTCGCGAATCACCAACAAATCAGCGGTCGAGCCGATGCCGATACGTCCCTCGCCATCCGCGAGACGCAGAATTGCCGCAGATTGCTCCGTGCACATCGCATAGAGTTCGTCGGCGCCCAGATGGAAAGCCGATCGCGCAATGCGCAGCTCGTCGAGCAGATCGCCGGCAGCGGTGAGCGGTGAATCCGTGCCGAGTGCGACTCGCTTCAGACGCCGCAACAAGTGAGCCGAAATGGTCCTGCCGAACAGGAGTTGGTTCGAACTCGGGCAACAGACCACCGCCGTCCCGCGGCTGTTCAGCAGGTCCACTTCGTCCGGCCCGCAGGCGAGTGCATGGACGAGAACGCTATTGCGATTGAGCGCTCCCATGCGATTGAGAGCGTCGATTTCATTTTTGCTGGTCTCGTCGAATCCCTCGGCGGCATGAAGCACGAATGGCTGTTCGGGTACGCACGCCGCGAGAGCAGCAGCGAGACCTTTGTCAAATGCGAGCGAATGTGCCCACGCAACCTTGGCCGTGCGAACCGGGAATTCAGGCTCATCGAATTGCGCCGTCGCCTCATTGTGATGACAAACGGTGGTGACGCCGGAGAGAAGGTTACGCAGGGCTCCCCACCAAATGCGAGCGTCTTTCGAGATCCGCGACTGACGGGTGATTTCGTCCGAAAATCGGGCATGAATGTCCGCCGCCCACTCGCGCGAATTCCGATAAGGTCCATGCGCGAGGTTGGGGTACAACGCAAAGTCCAGGTGATCATGGGCGTTGATAAGCCCAGGGAGAATCATGCACCCACGGAGATCAAGCTCAGTTGTGCCCTGCGCGGCGAAAGGTCTCGTTTGCAGCGAAGCAACTCGCCCGCCGGACACCGTCATGGTCGCTGGAGTGGCTGCCGTTGCGCCAATCGTCACTCGCGCTCCCGTTAGCGACACCTCGCACTTCGCGGCGGCGACCCGACGAAATTCAGCAATGTAAATCGCCGGGAGGTTTTCAGCGGCAGAGAATGCCGGGAGTTTTCCGGACCTTTCAAAAATGGGCCGCTCTTCTTCTCCAAATGGAAGTTCTAGGTAGATTGCAGCTCGCCATCCGCGTCGGGCGAACTCACGATCGATCAACGCCCATTCGTGAGTTTTGGCGCGCATCTCCACCGTCTCGCTGTCGGCAGTGAACGTGCGCTTCCATTGCAATTGCTGCGCGGTTACCGGATGCAGGTCCGACACGAAGATCGCGGCGTCCGGCCGCGCAACGCGATCAAACTCTCGGACGATCTCCTCGAGCGAATCGCCATAGCTGAGCGCGAACGAGGAAAGCACTACATCGGCCGTTGCGTTCCCGACCGGAATCGCTTCTGCCCGTCCGCGTTGGAGCACGACGGCGCCCGCCAGGCGGGTGCGCGCCTGGCGCAGCATTTGTTGCGAAGGGTCAACGCCCGTAAGTCGGCGCGGCTCGAGGGCGCGCAGGGTACGGAGCCACCGTCCGGTGCCGCAGCCGACATCGAGAACGTCGCGCCCGCGCACCTCCCGCAACATCGGCGACAGGAAACGCTCTTCGAGCGCGAGCACCGGGTTCGGCTGCTCATCGTAGCCCTGGGCGACCGCGTCGAAAGCCGTAGCAACGAAACTCATAGACTTTCCTGCTTCGGCTTGCGCAGATCAATGAACCGGTGGGCCAGCTTCAGTTCTTTCGGATAGCCGTAAACCCCAAGCCGATAACGCCACGCGCTTAGCGCCTTCAGCAGACCGCGGCTCCAGCGTGGCGCGCGGATGTCCTGCACGGTTGGCCAACGCGAAGTGACTACAGTTTCGAAATTCTCGATGAGCTTCTTCGTGCCTCGCTTCAACCATGGGGTATTCGGGTCAATGCGGAGTGTGAAATCCATCCAGCGCTTTGTGGCCCACTCGTCCGGAGAAGTAGGGAACGTGATCTTGTCGTCGACGTCGCCATACATCGCCCCGCGCTGGGGCACGGGCGTGTAGTGGTACATGATGATCTCCGAAGCCGGGTCCAGCTGCTTGATCGTGCGGATGAAACTAAGCGTTTCCCGCGTGTCGCGTTCGGGGTCGCGTGGATTGCCGATGACGAACGAGAATTCGGGGATGATCCCGTGTTGGCGCATGCGGCGCGCCACGGTGAGCGTTTGCTCCGTGGTGATGCCCTTCTGCATTTCTTTGAGGGCCCAGTCCGAACCGGATTCCGCGCCGAAGAAAATCATCGCGCATCCGGCACGCCGGATCGCGTCCAGCGTCTTGTCCGAATAACGCGACATCACATCCACGCGCGCTTCGCACCACCAACGCATGTTGAGGGGCACCATGCGCTCGGCGAGTTCCAGCGCATGATCTTCGCGCATGAAAAAATTCATGTCGTAAAACTGCACGGAGTCCGCGCCGTACTCTTTCTTGAGGTGCTGAAGGATTGCAGCCGTGCGCTCGGGGCTCTCCATCAACTCGCGATTGCCGTATGCTGCATGTACGCCGCAGAAGCTGCAGCGGAACGGGCATCCGATGCTGGCATGGTGCGCCGCCGTCCTCTTTCCAAAGAACGATGGCCTCAGGTAGCGCGCCACTGGAAGGCGATGGAACGGGCTCCACGGAAACGCGTCGGGGCCTTTCATCGGGCGTTCAGGATTATGGCGGTGGATCCCGAAAACTTTGTCTTTGAACGAAAGCCCTAGTACACCCGCGGGATCACGCAATCCGCGCAGCACCTCCAGGAGTTGCAATAACGTTTCTTCACCCTGGCCGCGCACCGCGTAATCCACATACTTGGCATTGAGCGTGGCATCGGCGTATATCGACGGAAAATAGCCACCCCATACGATCGGCACGTCGGGACGCGCAGCCCGGATGGCTTGCGATGTCTCCATCGCGGCCGCCATTTGCGGGCCGGGCATCACGGTAACGCCCAGCATCTCTACGTTGCGCGCGTCGATAAGATCGAGAATCGTTCGCGTGGGATCGTCGTCCACGTTGCCGTCGACGATCTGGTAATCTTCGCGGCCTTCGAGCACTGCGGCGAGCGCAAGCACTGAGAGCGGCAGGCGACGGTTCCTCGGACGCGTTGCGCGCGGATTGAAAAGTACAATCACCTCTCCACCTCGGCGAAATAGATTCGAAAACGGGAAGGCTCGCGACGGCGGCGCAGCCTCGCAATCACTGGACGCAATTGCCATTTCAGCCCGTAGTTCGGCGTTACAGATTGCCAGCGCAACCCGAACTCGTCTTCCAATGCATGGAGACAATCATCGGTAACGAACTCCTGGGCTGGAATCGTGTCGGAAGCGGTGCCGTGCTTGCGTTGAAAGTGTTCGCGTCGCTCTGCGAGCATGGCGCGGCCGTGTCTCGCGTGGCTATACCACGGGGTATCGGCAATTACGGCGACGCCCGGGCGCCGCAGGCAGCGCAGCGCTTCACGCAAAGTCTCGGAATAGTTTTCCGAGTAGTGGAACGACGCGTTGAAGATCACGAGATCGAACTGGCCTGGATGAAATGGGAGCCGATCCATCTCGGCGCGGAAACGCGGAAAAAGATGCGGTAACCGGCTGTGATAGTGTTGCGCCGCGGCCAGCCCATCGAAGTCGTTAGTCAGCAAATCGACCGCAACCGGGCGATGACCGAGTAATGCCAGCCGATAGCTGAGCCATCCATTGCCCGCGCCCAGATCGAGAACATCCATGGTGCTGCCGAGCTTCTGTTTGAAGCGAGGAAGAAGTTCTTCCCTCAGGCATGCGAAAGTCTTGCTGCGGATCGCCCATTGTTCGCGGTTGTTACCGGTAAGGTCGCGATCGGGCAAGGAAAGGTAGAAACCGGGATTTCGGCTGCCGCGACCTTCCGCAGACCGAATGGCCTCGTAATCCCTGATGAACTGCCCAAAATACCTCGCCCGCTCCGGCAGCAGTGCATCCCAGATCCCGCCCGTGGCCGCGATCTGCAACGGGCAATTCGCGCATACCAGCCGGTCATTTTCTCGTGCTGACGAGTGTGGTACTTGGCCGAGGTCGCCGCCGCAGCGCAAACATTGCAACGAGAGTTCGCTGCTCTTTACCCGGCTCGACTGTTTGTTGAAAACCCCTCGTCCGGTTGCGCTCATTCGCCGCACCTCCGGAAGACCACCAGTATGTGGTCGCCTAACACGCGGAGCCCCGGCCAATTCCGCAGGCGCGCATCAACTCTCTCCAAGGTGCGGAACGCAGAGGGATGCCTGTGCGCCCACCCTTCCATGTACGACGGCGGAATCGCAAAGCCAATCGCGATAATGTGCTCTAACTGGAACCAAGGACCGAATATCTGTTTCATCTCACGCGCCGTCGGATAGTGCACGTCAACGCCAATGCCGTCGATCTGTGCACGATCGCGACCACGGGCGCGGCGCATGGCTTTCGTCCAGTGCCCGCGAAAGGCGAACAGCAGCATCTCCCACAAGCAGTAACGCGAGCAAAGGCACAGCAGCAGCGATCCGCCAGGGCGCACGAGATGCGCGAGTTGGTCGGCAACATCTCTGAGATCGGAAACACAATTCAGCCCACCGAAGTTGGAGAAGACGCCGTCGAACGGCCCTCGAAACGCCAGTTCAGAAATGCGCTCAGTGCTAAGGACGTGAAATGAAACCGGCGATGACGATTGTTGTTCGAGCTTGCGTCGAGCGACCTCAATCATCCGCGGCGAAATGTCGCACGCTACTACGGCGACTTCATGCTCCGCGAGATGCAGGGCATCTTCGCCAGTTCCGCAGTTCAACTCCAGCACACGTTCTCCGGCATGGAAGACGCGGTCCATGACCTGCCACACGGCGTTGCGCTGGGCACGCCCGATGAGCGATTCGGTGAACACTTCGTCGTAGTGCTCGGCAATCTTGTCGAACGCGGCAGTCGATATGGGGGCGGCGACCAGATGTGGGCTACTCATGCGAGTCGGCTCCGGCGGACGCTTGCAATGCATGTCGATGTTCAGCCACCCGTTGCCGAAGCACCGCGGCCGTGGCCACGTCGTGCGTCGACGCCAATGCAACTTCGTCCCGCAGGAGCTGGTCGGCGTGCTGGTAGTACGCTCGTGGACGTCGTCCCCGAAGTTCAAGTTCGCGGTCCGAGCTCTGCGCCCACGGTTGCAGCTGCACGAGCCGGTCCTTCACCTGCTCGAAGTAAGGCGTTCCTTTGATCGGGTAAGAGACGGTGGTGAGAAACACATCGGGCTTCGCACGCTTCACGTGCTCGATCGTCGCTTCCACGTCGGCGATTTCCTCGCCTTCATATCCCCACATGAGGAACATGCCGCTCTGGATTCCGCGCGCGCGGCAAAGCTCGGTCGCCTGGTGGACTTGTTCTACCCGTACTCCCCGGTCCATGCGATCGAGAATGCGTTGCGAGCCACTCTCCGAGCCAATCCAGATGCGAAAACAACCAAGCTCTGCGAGCAGGTCGGCCATTTCCGCGTTGAAGCGGTCGGCGCGAGTGATGCATTCAAAAGGAATCCGTAATCCCCGCCGCCGCATTTCTCCGGCGTATTCCCTGATCCATCCGTGATTGATTGTGAAGACGTCGTCGGCCACCCACACCATGTCGGGGGAGTAAGTGATCAACAGCCATTCCACTTCATCCACAACCAGCTTTGGGTTGCGCCGTCTATGGGTCTGCCCGTACACAGCGTGGCTGCACCAGCGGCATTTGAATGGACACCCGCGCGCAGTGATGAACGAAACCGATCCTTGGCCGTGCGCTTTTCGCCAGGTGTCCACATATCGCGGAATGTCGATGGCCACGCGACTCGGCCACGGCTGCAGATCCAGATTCGCAATTTGTGCTCGCGGCGCCGTCTGTTGCAGGTTGCCGTGCTCATCGAGAAAGGCGAGTCCGGAAATCTTTGCCACCTGGTCTTGGGCTTTCGCTTCCAGTGCGGTGAGCAGCTCCTCCATGGTGAGCTCGCCCTCACCCATCACCACGAAGTCTGCGCCGGCCTGCAAGTATTCCGACGCGTATGCGCCCGGCTCGGGTCCACCGACTACTGTTCGCCACCCAGCTTCTTTCGCCACACGCAAGATTTCCACTACGTTCTTGCGGGTCATGAGGTTCGCATAAATGCCCAGGATGCCCGGTGTTTCGCTGCGCAAGTGACGGAACAGCTCTTCGCGAGTCGAGAATGTGCTGTCGAACACATCCACCGCGAATCCCTTCGCGCGGAGGTGCGAGCAGAGATACAGGATCCCGAGGGGAGGATACGGCTTCAAAATCTGCATCTCCTTCGGGTCTTCGTACATGAAATATCCGTGCGTGAGCAGGAGCGGCATTCAGGCCTCCCTCGCGCCGGCGGATAAGCCCGGAATCTGCAAAAGCTGCGCGCCACGTTTCAGCGCGGATAACGGTTGCAACTCGGTCGGGCGTGCGTTGCGCGAGGTCAGCTCCATCTCCGCGACTCGCGACCACAGGCCCGCGATTCGTGCACGCGCTTCCGGTTTCATGCCGCGCCACGCATCCACCTCGGCATGCAACGCGTCCCGCAATGCGTGATAGAACTCGCTCTTGTAAGCCGCGGTGAATGTCGCACAAAGGTCGTCGCTATCCTGCCAGTTCCGCTTGGCTCCGAGTTGGTGCTGCACTCGTTCGTAGAAGCGCGTGTTCGGCAATGGATACGAGACGGAAACGCCGATATCGTCAGGTCGGGTTTCACGGACCAAGTCAATCGTCTGTTGGATTTCCGGCCAACGCTCTCCCGGATAGCCGAATTGCAGGAAGTAGCAGGCGCGAATACCGAAATTCGCGAGCGTGCGGCGCGCTTCCGCGACCTTCTCTACTTTGAGCCCTTTGTCCATCGCGTCGAGCACCTTCTGCGATCCGGACTCAGCGCCCAGCCACACCTCCGCGCACCCGGCGCGCCGAAGGGAATCGACTGTCTCGCGCGTCATGAGATCGGCGCGCGACTGTATTTTGAATGGCACGCGCTCTCCGCGCCGCTCCATCTCCTCAGCGAGTTCCCGTGCCCAGCGATGATCGAGTGCGAAGACATCGTCCCCGAACCAAACATGTTCGGCACCGAACCGGTTCTTCAATTCGCACAACTCTTGCGCGACTAGTGCAGCCGAACGCACGTGGAAGCGATCGCCGGAAATCGGCTTGGCGCACCAGTTGCAGCGGTACGGGCATCCGCGGCTGGCGACGGCATTCACCGAAAAGAAGCCATGCGCAGATTTCCACGCTCGGCGATAAAGATCGAGATCGATGAGGTCTCGGGCGGGCGCGGGAATTGCAGTCCACTGCGCCCACTCGGACTTCGCAGGACGATGAATCACCCGTCCACGCTCGTCGAAATACGAAAGTCCGGTGAGTTCAGGCACCGGTTTCCCTAGGAGCAAAGCGGAAACCAGTTCCCCTAATCGCAGCTCCGATTCTCCGTGCATTACGTAGCGAGCACCAGCCTGCAAATAGAGCAATGCCTGGTCCGACGCGTCGGAGCCGTGAACGATCACGGTGGCCCCAATCTTCACTGCTTCGCGAATCATTTCAAATGCCACTTCGCGCATTCGGAGCAGGCACATCTTCGAGAGGAAATTGAAATCGTCTTCGTAGATCACCACGATCGCGGGCCGGTGTTCGCGCAGCGCCTCAGGAAATCCAGCCGAAGGATCGAGCAGCATGGTGTCGAACACGGCCACAGACACACTGCGCTCCCGCAGCACTGCCGCGGCGTAGAGCGTCCCCAGTGGCGGGTATGGCTGCATCTTCCGCACTTGCTTTGGGTCGTAATAGAGATGATAGGAATGGGTCAGCAATACGTCAGCCACGCGTCACCTCAGTTGCAAACAGCTACTGTCTGTTGCGGCAAACGTTCACCAGTTACGAGCGAGCGCCGTTCGGTCCAACCACCGGTGGTGCGCGCCAGCCACAGTTCCCATGGAAACGAAAATTTGCTCTTGCGAATGCGCCATCGCACAGGGTCCCGAACAATGCGGCGAACCGCGCGCGCACCCAACGTCCACTTGGATTTGCTTTTCCGCAGGTCACTGTTGAGCAGGAAAAATGACAACATCCGCTGCAGTCGGGCGAGGTCACGCCCCTGCAGCCACGGCAACACATTCGTTCCGAGCGGAAGCTGGGCCCACTCCAACAGCGATTGCGGCTCGCGCACTCCCATCTCTCGCAACTGCGGCCAAATGGGGATTCCCGGATATGGCGTGAAAACATTTGGGGAGAAACTCACACTCGAAAATTCGCGGGCAATCTCTCCCATCGTGCGGAGCGTCTGCGTGCGGTCTTCCTCCGTCTCGCCCGGATAACCGAAGATCAGGTTGAACGTGACGCGAATACCTGCGTTGTGCGCCTTGCGCGCTGTTTCATGCACCTCGTTCATGTGCTGATGGCGTTTGTTCATCGCTTTCAGTACCGCTTCCGAAGTGGACTCCGTGCCGAAACCCATGTGCGTCACGCCACTGCGGCGGAGCATCAGAACTTCGTCGTCACTCATGCGCGAAAGGAAGTCCGTGGAAGCCTGGAAAGTCCAGCGGAACTGCACGCCGGAATCGCAGATGCCCTTGGCGATTGCGATTGCGCGTCGAAGATCGACGGGAAAATTCGAATCCAGCAGCGCGATCTCAGCAATGCGGTAGCGTGCCGCGAGGCTCGTCATTTCCTCGACCACGCGCGTTGCGGACAAGGAATGAAACCGCCGCTTATAAAAAACCGTGTCTGTGCAGTAATTGCATGCATACGGGCAGCCGACGCTGGTCGCGTATGCCAAAGTGCGTTCCCCACAAACGCGTTCGTACGCGTCGAAATCCACCAGCTCGTACGCGGGGACGGGTAATTCGTCGAGCGACTGGATGCGACGCTCAACGTTGTGCTCGATCTTGCCGTCGGGCTTCCATGAAAGCCCAGCAATGAACTGTCCATTGCGTTCGACACTCAGCGCCTCGACGAGCTCGAGGAACGACGCATCTCCCTGCCGGCGAACTACGTAATCCACGTAAGGTTCCGCGAGAGTTTGGTCGGTGGTAAGTGTGGGATGCCATCCGCCGAACACGACCGGCATTGTTGGACGGAGCTTCTTGGCTAGTTTCGCTGCCTCGATCGCGCCATAGATCATTGGCCCGGTCAGTGCCGAAATTCCCAGGCACAGCGCATCCCCAATTTCTTTCTCTATTCTTTGCCGATAATCGGGAGCGATGGCGGCATCGATCACCACCACTGTGTAGTCGTGGGTGCGCAACGTCGCCGCCAGGGAAAGCAGGCAAGTTGGCGCACTGAGCGGCGGCCCTTCATACGCTGGATAGAACAGTACGACTTTACCGCGGCTCAGCATGCCGCCTCCGCCGTGGCCGTGGTCTGAATCCGCTTGGCGTCAACTGCTGGTTTCATCGCCATGCGTCGTTTCAGCTTTTCATTCAGCCAAAGCTCGAACGGAGCAGCATAAAAGTCGTTGCGCAGGCGCCAGCGCGCGGGAATCGAAATGCTCTTTTGCGCGATTCGCGTGAGGCTGTTCCGCCGTTGTGCCGCAATCGGAATGCGATCGAACGCGATGCGAAGGTAGTCGCGCATCACCTGCAGCCGCCGATGTTCTTTCCCCTTCAACCAAGGCAGCTCTGTGTAACGAGGGAAAAAATCGGCCCACCCTTCAAAACTGGTCGGAACATCTATGCCGATCTCTTGCGCCTTTTGCATCACCGGCGCGCCCGGATACGGTGTGAAGATGTTCGTCCAGAATTCCGCGCCTGGGTAGCGCGTGCACATGTCGAGAATGAAACGAACTGTCTCCCGTCGCTCCGGCGCCCCTTCGCCTGGAAATGCGAAGATGATGTTGAACGATGGCCGAATGCCCGCTGCGAGGCAGCGCGCCGCACTTTCGTATATCGAGCCGAAATCCTGGAAGTCTTTGTTCATCGCCTCGAGGATCTTCGCCGAGCCCGACTCGGCGCCTTGGCAAATCTGCTGAAGCCCGGCGCGATGCAACATCTTCAAATCGTCGGGCGAGAGTCGCGCCACCAGGTTGGTCGTTGCCTGGATGCTCCACTTGAAGTTCGCGCCGGCGCGTACCAGTCCTTCGCCGATCCGCCGCGCGCGATCGAGGTCCACAAGGAAGTTGTCGTCTACCACCCACAGCATTTCGAGGTTGTAACGACGGGTGAGGTCAACTGTCTCCTCTACGAATCGCTCAGCCGGCAGGGCATTCCATTTACGTCCGTATACTCCCGCGTTGGTGCAGTACGCGCAGTTAAACGGACAGGCAAGACTCGAGGTGTACATCGCCCAACGGCGACCGCACACCCGCTCGTAGGCGTCGAAGTCGGCGAGGTGATAGGCCTTCTGCGGGAGATCCGCCAGCGGCCGCAACGGACGCTCCTGCGTGAAAACCAGCTTCCCATCGCGCTTAAAGCCGATTCCCGGAATCAGGTCCATCGCCGAACCACTCTGCAGGTGCTGGACTACATCGAGCATCGCCTCTTCGCCCTGTCCGCGCACAACAATATCCACGTAGGGGGCAGCCAGCGTTTGCGATGGCAGGAGTGACGGATGCCATCCTCCAAGAATGATGGGAAACTCGGGGTTCCGCTCCTTGATCGCTTTGGCGATCGCCACCGTCTCGCGGATCATCGGCCCTGTGACCAGTGAAATACCAAGGCAGATCGCGTCGCGTACTTCTTCGAGTACTCGTTGCTGGAAGTTCGGCGTGATCGTCGAATCGATCAGCACCACTTCATACCCCGCATTCAACAAGGGTGTCGCCACCGCGAGGATTCCAAGCGGCGCCGTTGCCTCGGTACTTGCAAAGGATGGAAAAAAGAAGACGACTTTGTTCGACATGCTCCCCGATCCGATGTCGGGACTATAGGAGCCGCTCACATCTCCGTTGTCACGAGGTTGTGAATGAATTGTCAGACTTTCGTAGAGTGGCCTTTCGTCTCGCAAAGGTGCGGTAGTTTGGTCATGCGCGATGAAACACACAGCAGTGCTGCAAGCATGTTTCGCCGAACACAATGTCACGCTAAATCTGGCGGGAGCGCACTGTCGCTTGCGCACGAATTCGCTCGCGGTCGTTGAGTCGCTTGCGGCCTTCGCCGCTCCAGAGCCACAAGGGCCAGAACTGCTGCTCGATGTTTATGCTACGCAAGCGGCAGACGTGCGCGAACCGGCGCATTTCAGAGGGATGGGGCCTTTTGTTATCGCTGAGTACGGCGCGAACGTCTTCCTTTTCGATGTCGCGCGGCGCAAAGTTCATGCATGGATCACCGAGGCGGCCGCCCGCGATCGCGAGTTCTGGGCTGAGCAATGGCTGCCTGTCATTGTGGGCGTGGCGGGCATTGCTGCCGGCGTGCTTCCTCTGCACAGCGCTTGTGTGGTGAAGAACGGACGAGGCGTGCTTATCGCTGGAGAGTCCATGGCTGGCAAATCAACTTTCTCAGTCGCCATGGCCAAACAAGGTTTTGAACTTCTCTCCGACGATTGGACCTACATTCATCGTGGTATCAATGCGCTGTTCGCGCGCGGATTCCACTTGCCGGTCAAGCTGCTGCCCGACGCAGCCGCTTTTTTCCCTGAACTGCACGAACTGCGGCCCGCGCCTACTCTCAATGGCGAAATCGCGTACACCGCAACCGCTGGTCGCCTCGGCGTCGAATGCACTGCTCATTGCAAAATCGTCGCGATGCTCTTCCTCCAGAGAAGTACGGCAGGATGGCCGACATTTACAATCGCAGAGCCGGAGTTCGCTCGAGCCTATGTCGAGAACAGCGTCGAGCGTTTGCCACCCGAACTACACGAACTTCAACGCGAGAGAACTCGCCTCATCGACGGCATCTGTCAACTGCCTTCCTGGCACTATCAGTACTGCGGTGTTCCGTCCGAAGGAGCCGCCTCCGCCGCGTCGTTCCTGAACTCAATCGGAGGTCTCTTATGAATCTGGTTCGGACCGGACCACCCGATCTCCTGCGCCGCTTTGTGCCGACGCCCTACAAACTCATTCACGGCACTACGACGTTCGAGACCAACGACCTCGAACTTCTCGACGCGATTGACTGCCAGGCGATTCCGGAAGAAGCTCGGCATTTTGCAATTCGCATTGTTCGCGATACATGTGCCGACGCGTTGCACGAACGTCGCGTATTCGAAAGCGATAGGTTGTGCCTCATATCCATTGGTTCCTACACTCTGTTTATCGTGGATAGCGAGGAGCAGCGCGTGTTTGCCTTCCTGGCCAGCGATTTCCCCGCTGCTCGTATCTGCGAGGAGCTCCGTTCCGCGCTGGACGCGCGAAGATAGCCTCCCTCTCCCGCCGAGCGTGCAATTTCGCTTTCCTGAAATTTATCCCTTAAGCCGGCGTGCTCCCGAACCCTGTTCCTGCATAGCGACTCGCTTTTGCGGGCCTTTCAGGATATTTTCAGGATCGAAGATCGACTATTAGTCTGGCGAGAGGCAAATGCGGATCCTCCTGGTCGAAGACGAAGAACGTTTGCTGGAGTTGCTTCGATCCGGACTCAGCGAAGAGGGCCACAGCGTTGTTACTTCTGCAGACGGCAACGACGCGCTGGACGTCGCGCTGTCGGGCGAATTCGAAGCGATTCTGCTCGACGTCATGTTGCCCGGCTTAGATGGTTTTCAGATTGCGAAGAAACTCCGGGATGCGGGAATCAAAACCCCAATTCTCATGCTGACAGCCCGCGACTCCGAGCAGGACATTATTAAGGGACTCGATTTTGGCGCCGACGATTACATAACGAAGCCCTTCTCTTTTTCCGAACTGCTCGCCCGGCTGCGGGCAGTCACGCGGCGCACCGGCACGCAACTTTCCTCGACGCTCAATTGCTCAGACCTTCAACTAGACGCGGCGACTCACGAGGCAACTCGAGGCGGTCGTCGCTTACACCTGACGCGAACTGAATTCTTGTTGCTGGAAAGGCTATTGCAACACAGCGGGCGTCCAGTATCGCGCCAGGCACTGATCTCTACCGTCTGGGGTTACGACCGGGAAATTGAAAACAACACGTTGGATGCGTTCATCCGCCTCTTACGCAACAAAGTAGACGCGGCCGGCCAGCCACAATTAATCCACACCGTGCGTGGGTTCGGGTATGTGATGCGCGCGGAATATTCGGATGACGACGGAGCCTTGCAGTGAGGCAAATCCCCATCCGCGTACGCCTGACTGCCTGGTACGTCGTTGTGTTTTCGCTGGCGCTCGCGGCGCTCGGCACATCCGTTTGGATGTTGGTCCGCCAGCGTTTGTTGGCGGAATCCGAGCAGCAGTTGCAGGAACGCGCCGCAACCGTCGAGCACTTTCTTGCCGCACAAAATCAGAATCTCACAATCGATCAAATACGAGACGAACTGCGGGAAGAATACGAGACCGAAGACCAGGTGGCCTGGTTGCAAATCCTCGACCAGAACGGAAACTGGCTGTTTCGCTCGCACTCGATGGAGCAGTTTTTTCCCGCCGCGAGCCATCCGGGGAAACTTGCGCTTCGTGGTAAAAGATGGCAAGCGGACGCGAACCACCAGCGGCTACTCGTACTGGAAAAACCGATCATCCTCGGACGACGCCAATACACGGTCGAGACAGCATCCTTCATTGATGGCGTTTATCGCTCGCTCAAAGAGCTAGAGTTGGTATTTTTCTGGCTGGCTCCTGGTTTCATGCTCATCGCTGCGCTGGGTAGCTATTTTATAAGCAAGCGGGCGTTGGCCACCGTCGATGCGATCACCGCAACTGCCCGGTCCATCAGCGATCGCAATCTCGACGCACGTCTTCCGCTCATTCGCTCCGGCGACGAGTTGCAGCGCCTCTCGGAAACGTTGAATGAAATGCTGGAGCGCATCGAACGGTCCTTCGAACGCACGCGCCGTTTCACCGCCGACGCCTCTCACGAATTGCGCACTCCCATGAGCCTAATTCGCACCGAGGCGGAAATTGCACTGAGGAAAACACGCACGGCTGACGAATATCGCCAGGCGCTCACCCATATTCTCTCCGAAGCGGAGCGCACCAGCGTGCTGATTGAGAGCTTGCTCACGCTGGCGCGGACGGATTCTGGCGCGGAATTGCTCCATCTTCATCCGCTCATGTGCGTTGCTCTGTTGCGCACTGTTGCGGAGGATTGGAATCCCGTTTTCGCCGAGGCGCAGCTCACGTTTGATGTGGCCATCCCCGCCGCCGAAATCAGAGTAAATGCCGATGAATCTGCTCTCCGGCGGGTGTTGACGCTGTTGCTCGACAACGCCCGGAAATACACGCCGCCCGGCGGACGAGTTGTGCTCCGGGCGCAGATTAAACCGGACGAAATCGAGATCTCCGTCGAAGACAGCGGGATTGGGATCGAGCGAGAGGATCTCGCGCACATCTTCGACCGCTTCTACAGAGTTGATAAATCACGCAGCCGCGCGCAACGCGGCGCTGGGTTAGGACTCTCGCTCGCCCAGTGGATTGCCATGCAGCACCACACGGAAATTGTCGTCGAGAGTACGCCCGGCCAAGGTTCGAGATTTTCATTCGCGCTGGCACGACTCCGAACGAACCCCTCAACCGATATTCATAGCGACCTCAGCGAGACGAACAAGGTGTTGTAGTCGAGAGCCACGAACATGACTCAATGCAAAGTATGGGCGGCGGCGTTAGCAGTATTTGTTGCAATCGCAGCGCAGGCACAAACTGCGCCGCCAACCGCTCCAGACGCCGGCATGCCGGTGATCACGCTTCAGCAGGCCATTCGAATAGCTCAAAAGAGCGAGCCGGCATTCGCGGCAGCAGTCGCTGAAAAGGGTGTTGCATCAGCCGATAAAACGATCGCCCGCTCAGCGCTGTTGCCGAAAGTCAGTTATGAAAACCAGATGATCTACACACAGCCTTCGCGTCTCACGTCAAGCGTCACCGGCAATGAGATCGCGACCCCCGTGCGGTTCATCGCGAATAACGCAGTGCACGAGTATGTGAGCCAGGGTGTCGTAGGCGAAACTGTCGGGCTCGATTTGCTGGCTGCATATCGGAAGACCAGCGCGGCAGAGATGGTGGCGCAAGCAAAGTTGGAGATTGCGCGGCGGGGTCTCGTGGTTACGGTTGTGCGCCGTTACTACGACGTGCTGGCCACAGACAGAAAGTTGGCGGTCGCGAAAGAAGCGGTCGCGCAATCGTCCGGTTTCCTGGATCTCACAACGAAGCTCGAACAGGGCCGCGAAGTCGCCCATGCCGACGTGATCAAGGCGCGCATCCAGCAGCAAGAGCGCGCACGAGAGCTGGCAGATGCCACCGCCGAGGATGAGAAGGCAAAGCTCGAGCTCGGCGTCCTGCTGTTTCCCGATCCCCGCGCAAATTATGCGGTGGAACCACTGCTCGGTACAGCCGTAGCTCTGCCAACAAAAGAACAATTCGAGGAGGAAGCGGAGAAGAAAAACCCGGACCTCAGAGCGGCGATGGCGTCGCTGCAGGTTGCGCAGCAGGATGTCGCTGCCGCGCGCGCCGGCTTTCTGCCGGACCTTTCTGTGGAGTACGCATACGGCATTGATGCGGCGCAATTCGCGGTGAATAGTCCCGAGGGGTACCGCAATCTTGGATATGCCGTCACGGGCACGCTCAACATTCCGGTGTGGGACTGGTTCGCCACGCCGGCCAGGGTGAAACAAAGCAAGCTTCGTCGTACGCAGGCACAGGTGGAATTGACCGCCGCACAGCGGCAGTTGGTCGCAGATGTCGAAGAGACTTATACCGAGGCTCGTACCGCGCAAGCGTCTCTCGCCTCGCTGGAAAATTCAGAGAAAGATGCTGCCGAGAGCCTTCGACTGACCGACCTGCGCTACCGCTCCGGGGAAGCGACAGTCCTGGAAGTTGTGGACTCACAGAGTACGTTGGTGTCCGCGCAGATGGCGCGCGTGGATGGAGCGGTTCGGTATGCGTTAGCGTTGGCGAACCTACAAACCCTCACAGGAACATTGCCGCGATGAAGACCACGCGAATCGTGATTGGCGCGCTCTTGCTGGGACTTTCGCTGAGTGCGTGCAAGAAGTCGGAAAAGGAACCCACGCCCGAAGTGGACGTGCAAGCAGAGCCGGCCGCTACCGCAGACATCACGGTACATGTGCAGGGAGACGCCGTGCTCTTTCCAATGGACCAGGCTGCAATCACGCCGAAGGTGAGCTCGCCGGTGCGAAAGTTTTTCGTGCAGCGGGGTTCGCGGGTGCATAAAGGCGAGTTGTTGGCCCGTCTCGAAGCGCGCGATGTAGCCGCCGCTGAAGAAGACGCAAACGGCAGCTACCAGCAGGCACATTCCGCGTACTTGACCGCAACGCGAGCCTCTGTGCCGGAGGATTACCAGAAAGCTGAACTCGATTTCGAGCAGGCAAAAACGAATCTCGAGGTTCAGCAGAAGGTTTTTGATGCGCGCCAAAACTTGTTTAAACAAGGCGCGATCCCGGGACGCGATCTCGACACTGCAAGAGTGAACCTCGTCCAGGCGCAAAGCGCATTCAACGAGGCGCAAAAGCACTTCGAATCTGCAAAAGCCGTTACCCGGGAAGAAGCCATGCGCAACGCGGAAGGACAGTTGAAATCAGCCCAAGGAAAATTACGTGGCGCACAGGCGGCTGTGAGTTACACCGAAATTCGTAGTCCCATTGACGGAGTGGTGACGGAACGGCCTTACTACGAGGGCGAGATGGCGGTGGCGGGAACGCCGCTCATCACCGTCATGGAAATAAGCTCCCTGCTTGCGAAGTCGCACCTACCGCAAACCGAAGCACAACAGTTGAAGATCGGTTCTCCGGCTGCAGTTACGATCGCGGGCATCGACAAGCCGATCGAAGGCAAGGTCACACTGGTGAGCCCTGCACTCGACCCCGGCAGTACGACAATGGAAGTGTGGATAAAAATTCCCAACCAAGACGGTGCGCTGAAGCCAGGTACCGCAGCTCGCGTTTCTATCGCGGCGGAAACCATAAAGAATGCGCTGGCTGTCCCCGTGTCGGCGGTCTTGAAAGACGATGAGGGCAAGAATTTCGTAATGGTGGTGGAAGGGGGAAAAGCGAAAAAGCACGAAGTAACTACCGGCGTCTCGAACGGCGACGACATTCAGGTCTCGAGTGGCATCAAGGCAGGCGACCAGGTGATTACCACCGGCGCTTACGGACTCGACGACAACACGAAAGTGAAAATCGTCAGCGGCGACGAAAAGAAAGAAGATTCCGAAACCAACCGCAAATCCGGGGACAAAGATTGATGGCCGGGAACTTGGCCCATCGCCTCACAGAGGTTTGGCGGCGCTTCCTCGCACCGCACGAGGGAAGCGGGGCTTCGTTACCTTCCGCGATAAATGCGGAGGGGAATCACATCTGGTTATCCCGCCACAAGGCAACAATTCTTTTTGTGGCAATTGTGTTGTCCGTTGCTGGCATCTACAGCGCCTTCTCGATCCCGATCTCCGTTTTTCCGGAAACAAATTTCCCGCGTGTGGTGATCGCCGTAGATAACGGCGTAATGCCGGTTGAGCAGATGCAGGTGACCATCACCAAGCCGATCGAGGATGCGATAAACAGCGTCCCAGGATTGGAAACGGTCCGCTCCACAACCAGCCGAGGCCAGGCGGAAGTAAGTCTGTTCTTCGCGTGGGATGTCGACATGAAATACACGCTGCAACTGGTGGATGCAGCGTTAAGTAAAGTGCAACAGGAACTGCCTCCCACGGTGAGGATCACCACGAATCGTCTGACTTTCGCTACATTCCCAATCCTCGGATATAGCCTCACCTCCGACACCGTCTCCCAGGAAAAGCTCTGGGAATTAGCGACCTATCAATTGAAACCGCCTCTCAACCGCTTGCCGGGCGTGAGCACAGTGGTTGTGCACGGTGGGAAGGTGCCGGAGTACCACATCATTCCAGATCCAGCGAAGTTGATTTCGACCGGCATCACGATCACCGATATCTCGAACGCGGTAAAGAACACCAACACCGTCGATTCTCCGGGCCTCTACGAAAGCGGCCATCAACTCGTCCTGGGACTTGTTGGCGGACAGGTGCACGATGCGCAAGGACTCGCGAACATCGTTGTCAAAACCACCCAGGCGGGCGTTCCGGTTCACATTGGCGACGTAGCTGCAGTCCAGCCAGGGCAGCAGCCGCTGTACACCATCGTCACGGCGAACGGAAAACCTGCGGTCCTTCTGAATATTGCGCGTCAACCGGCGAGTAATACCGTGCAAGTGGCAAACGAAGTGGCGGCGGAGATGGCCTTCCTCCAACGCAACGTACCGAAGGGCATCGACATCAAGCCGTTCTACGATCAGTCGACCCTCGTGCGCGAAAGCATCAAGAGCGTGCGTGACGCGATCCTGATCGGGTTGATCCTGGCCACCATCATCATCGTGTTCTTTTTACGCGACTGGCGATCCTCAATCGTTGCCGGCCTCGTCATCCCGGTCACCGTGTTAGTCACTTTTCTGTTCCTGAAGATCACCGGCCAGAGCTTCAATCTCATGACCCTCGGCGGCCTGGCTGCCGCGATCGGTCTCGTTATCGACGACGCAATCGTGGTGGTCGAGAACATCGTGCTCCATCGCGACTCGGGGCAGGGAAGAATCGAGTCGGTGCGAAGCGCGCTCCGCGAGATCACCACACCGTTGGTCGGTTCAACAATCACACCAATTGTCGTTTTCCTGCCGCTGATCGGCGTCACCGGCGTGACCGGGACATTCTTCCGCGCACTGGCGGTGACGATGACCGTCTCACTGCTGACGTCGCTTGCCTTGGCGCTCACGTGGACGCCGAGCTTGAGCCTGCTCTTGCTGCGAACCAAACCGCCGCGCGACACCACCAACGACACGACGGTGGATCCCGAAGCGCACGGCAAGTTCATGACCCGCATGATCGACTTTCATGGACGCTGGCTGGAACGAGCGCTCCGCTATCCCGCGCGACTATTGACAGTCGCAGTTGCGATCGTCGTAGTCGGAGTCGTTGGCTATCAGTTCCTCGGTACCGATCAACTGCCGTTCATGGACGAAGGCGGCTTCATTCTCGACTACATCATGCCGGCCGGTACTTCGCTCACCGAAACCGACCGCGTGCTGCGTCACGTGGAACGCATCCTCCAAGAGACGCCTGAGGTCGAGAGCATTTCGCGCCGAACCGGATTGCAGATGGGACTCGCCGCAGTGACGGAGGCCAACACGGGTGACTTCACCGTCCGTCTCAAACCAAATCGCAGCCGTGGGATCGAAGAAATCATGGCCGGTGTGCGCGAAGAGATCCAAAAAACCGAACCGGAGCTCGACGTAGAGTTCACCCAGGTTTTGCAGGACATGATTAACGACCTGTCGAATGCGCCCGAGCCAGTGTTCATCAAGGTGTTTCATCCCGACCCGGTGGTACTCGCGCAGTTTGCGCCGCGTATCGCAGACGCCATAAAAACGTTGCCGGGCATCGTCGATGTACGAAACGGAATTGAGAACACCATTAGCGGGCCCGCGACCAATTTCCAGGTGAACCCTGCGGTCGCGACGCGGATGGGATTCTCCACCGAAGAGGTCTCTGTCGATGCTTCCGCCATCATTGAGGGAGTAGACACAGGAACGCCCATTATCGAGAACTCGCGGCCCTACGCAGTGCGCATCCGGTACGCCCCAGAACATCGCGCATCACTGGAAGCCATCGAGAATACGGTCATCAACAGTTCGACAGGCAAGACAGCGACACTCGGCTCCGTTGCGACCGTCCAGCAGCTTCCGCCGCAAAATGAAATTCGTCGCGAGAACCTGCAACGCGAGGTGAACGTGACGGCGACATTAGAGGGAACTGACCTCGGAGGCGCGATCGCGCGCGTCAGGAAAGCCGTTGAAGGCTTACACCTGCCCCCCAGTGTTCGCCTGCAATACGGCGGCACCTACGAAGAGCAGCAGAAATCGTTCCACGAACTCTTTCGCGTTCTGCTGCTATCTCTCGCGCTCGTGTTCGCCGTTTTGCTCGCAGAATTCCGCGATTTCTCGGCGCCGATTGCAATTCTGTTTTCTTCCGTACTCTCAGTCACCGGTGTGATCGCCGCGCTCCTGGTCACGCGCATCACCTTCAACGTGGCGTCATTCATGGGAGTCATCATGGTGATCGGAATCGTTGCAAAGAATGGAATTCTATTGATCGATGCCGACCAACGTTATCGCGCGGAAGGAATGTCGCCCTACGAAGCCATGGTGCAAGCGAGCCGTCGTCGCTTGCGTCCTATCGTGATGACCGCTCTTGCGGCGGTGACTGGGATGCTGCCCCTCGCTTTGGCCCTCGGTTCCGGTTCACAAATGCTGCAACCGTTGGCGGTCGCAGTTATTGGTGGCATCACCATCTCGATGGTCTTGTCGCTGATCATCACCCCGAGCCTGTACTTCCTGCTCACCCGCCATTCGCATTCCTAGAAAATTGCACGCGTCGACAACCCGACCCGATTGTCGAGGCGTTGCATTTATTGCGCAGCTTCTTTCCAGCCGGGCCCGCGTAGCGGCCGGCCAGCTTTTACTCCTGTTACCTGGCCGTCCGTGAATTCCAGTTGGCCATTCACAAAGACGTATTTCACGCCAACCGAAGGCTTCACGGGATTCTCGTACGTGGCTTCGTCGTGGATGGTCGCCGGATCGAAGATCGTGATATCGGCGAAGAAGCCTTCCTTGATCAGCCCGCGATGTTGCAATCCTTCGCGTTGCGCCGGCATCGAGGTGATTTTGCGGATTGCCTGCTCCATCGGCATCATGTGAAGGTCGCGCACATAGTGACCTAGGAAGCGCGGCATCGATCCAAACGCGCGCGGATGCTGATGCGGATCGAACAGCGGCCCATCGAGCGAAAGTTCACCGGCATCGAGACCAATGCTCGTCCACGGCTGCTTCAGGCCATATTGCAGGTCTTTTTCATTGGCAATGAAGTACAACGCACCGGTCTGGCCTTTATCTGCAATCACCAGGTCCATCAGCGCGTCCAGCGGCTTTTTCTTTTCGATCGCAGCGATTTGCGCAATGGTTTTGCCGTCGAACTGCTTCAGGTCTTTGTTCGTGATTCCCGCGACCAGCACGCCCTTCGCGCCACCGCTGTCGTAATACAGGTTCTCCCAATCCTGATGGTCGCCCGCCGATATTTCACGGGTAATGCGTGCTCTCACCGCCGGATCGTGCAGTCGTTCGAGCAGCTTCTTCATGCCGCCATCTGCTACCCACGGAGGCAGTGCCGACGCCAACGCGGTGCCGCCCGCAACGTATGGATACATATCGGCCCGCACATCCTGGCCGGCATCGCGTGCGCTCTGGATCATTCCCACGATTTTCGGCATATTGCCCCAGCGCGCCGCCCCCACCACCTTCAAGTGGAAGACCTCGACTGGCACATTCGCTTCTCGGCCGATTTGCATGGCTTCTTCGAGTGCCTTCACCTCCGTCGTACCTTCGCTGCGCATGTGCGACGCGTAAATGCCGCCATACTGCGACACGACCTTCGCCAGCTCGATGAGCTCCGGCGTCTTCGCGTAGTGCCCTGGCGGATAGATCAGTGCGGTCGACATTCCGAACGCCCCCTGCTGCATGGCATTCGCGACGAGCTGTTTCATTTCATCCAACTCTTGCGGAGTTGGCACGCGGTCATCTTCGCCGACGACAAGTGCGCGCACCTGGGCGGCGCCGACGTAGGTGCCGATGTTGATGGGCGTGCCGAGTTTCTCCAGGTGAGCGAAGTAGCCGTTGAGGTCCCTCCAGTCCACGTTGATGTGGAATTGGTCTTCAAGCGGTTTCATCTGCGCCACCGTTTTGTCGCTTTGCGGCGCGATCGACTGGCCTTCGCCGGTGATCTCCGACGTGATGCCTTGCGAGAGCTTGCTGAACGATCGGTTATCGATCAAGAGCTGCCACTCGGATTGCCCGAGCATGTCGATGAATCCGGGTGCGACGATTAATCCCGTCGCATCGATCGTTCGCTTCGCATGGGCATTCCCGAGTTTCCCAAGGGCGACAATGCGATCGCCTTTGATTCCCACGTCTTCTGCAATCCAGGGATTTCCGGCGCCGTCCATCACATGGCCGCCCTTAATGATTACGTCGTACTCGTTTTCGGGCGGCGCGGCAGCCTCCACCTTCGTTTCGCTGCCCGTGCTCCCGTAGGCCGCCGATGCGATTTCTCCGAGCGCTCCGCCAACCATCGTCTGTGCCTTTTCCGCATCATCCGGAATCGACACATTATTCGCATAGATTGCAAAAGCCAGCTGGTCGCCCGACTGGGTCTCCATGTATCCCGCAAGACCTTTGCCCGTGACCAGTAGGTTTTTGTTCAACAGGTCAGGCACAAGGTAAGTGCCGGTTTTCGCAAACACATGTCCGGCCGCGGGTGAATTCGTTTCAATTTTCGCCAGCGTACCGTCGCGCCCGAGTACAGGAAGCGCGCGGTGGAAGAGCTCAGCATCCTTGCTCTGCGCCATGTAGACCAGGTATTTCACCACGAAGTCCGGCGCGAAGAACGCGTTTCCACCGGCGCCGTCGGTTTGCGACGCCGCAGTCAGATCGAGTCCGGCCTTCTCGAGGAAATCATGTTCCACGTCGAAGCCGGCCTGCTCAATCTGCTTTGTGGCATGCCCGACGAGTGCGCCAAGAATGTACGGTGTCGTACTCGCGTGCAGGTTCTGGCTGACTTTCAACGTTACCTTCACCTCCTCGCTCTCTGGAGGCGAAACATGTTCGGCCAGCAGGTTTTCTGGTTTGTAAGAAGCCTCAAGCGATTTGAAATCCGCATCGTCGTTGGCAGGCAATTTCACGTCGATGCTCTTTGACTTCAGCGCCTCGACGAGAACGACTTGCGCAAAACGAGAAGGATCCGGTACCGCATACGACACCATGCCTACCGGCTTGCCGAGGGGAAGGTTGCCGGTCACCGTGACCGTCTGCGATCCATCCGGACCGGGTTGCGGATCGGAATAATTGAAGTCCAGTTTAGAGTCAGCCTTCCCGGTCGTGGCCTTGTTCACAAAATGCACATAGGACGTCTCTGGCGTGATTTTCAGCTGTGCCGGTGCGCCTTCCTTGTCGCCCGCACTCACCATCACGTCGATCACGTTATCGTTTACGGATATCGGCGAAATCACCACGCCGGTTCCCAACTCGCGAGCTCCTTGCGGAAACAGCCGTGCATCCACCAGCACGCGACCCTTCACGCGTTTCACGCCCTTGCTCGCAATCTGCTGCGCAAACTCATGGATCACCAGCAGCGGATCCGTCCCCACCCCGTGGCTGTCAGGCCCTCCGTACGAATGGTCTTCGCTCTCGAAAGCCATGGTTCCGTCAGGCTGGATTCGTCCGCTCAGGTTCGGATCGCCGCTTGCCACCAGCACAATGTCGCCTTCGAGCGTACCGTTCGATTTCAGCGTTCCCGTGTGATAGATACGAGTGTGGAAGCGATAGTCGGCGCCCAGCATCTCCAGAGCCGTCCCTTCCGTGAATAGTTTCGTGGTCGAGCCGGGAACCGCAAGCTTCTGCGGATTGAACGCATAGACAACTTTGCCAGTCTTCAGCGAATAGAACTCCATCGCGAACGTGGCGTGGGCAAACTCAGGGCGGCTGGTGATTTTCTCGATGCTCTGTGCGATATCAGAGGGTGCCTGGGCGTGTGCCGCCACCGCCAACAAGACCACCGACAAGAGATGACTACAAACTCGTTTCATAAGTACCTCAATAAATAATTTTGACGACTCAGTCCGCAAACAAACTTTTTTGATGGAGCCCAATGTCTGTTACCCTGTGCCCACTTCGCTCACTCTTGCTGGATCCAGGGGGCCTCTTCGTTGCCGCTTCTTCGTACGCTCAATTTCCGCGATGTCGTTTTGCTGATTATCGGCACCGTGATCGGTTCGGGCATTTTTCTTGTCCCCGGACCAGTGCTTCGCAATGTGCACAACCGCGTGGGACTTGCGCTGCTCGTGTGGCTTGTCGGCGGCGTGCTTTCGCTCATGGGTGCGCTCACCTACGGCGAACTCGGCGCGATGAAACCGCAGGCCGGGGGCCTTTACGTTTACATCCGCGATTGTTTCGGACGTCCGGTCGCTTTCCTCTATGGGTGGGCGTTGTTCTTCATGATCAGCAGCGGCTCGGTGGCTACGCTTGCTGTCGCATTCAGCACCTACCTGCGCCAAATCGTCCCGCTCAATAATGTGGCGGCGAAAATCGTGGCCGCCGCGATGATCGTTCTTGTCGCAGTGATCAACGTAATCGGCACGCGCAAGAGCGCGAACGTACAGAACGTTGCGACCGCGTTGAAGGTTGCCGCGATTCTGGCCATGACCGTGGTGCTCTTCGCCTTCAGCCATCAAGCGTCCGCCGCAGCCGGCGTCGTCGTGCAGGGCTCGCTCGCCAGCGGTTTCGGTCTGTCGATGATCAGCGTGTTGTGGGCCTATGAAGGTTGGCAGTACTGCACCTTTAGCGCCGGGGAAATTACCGAACCGCAAAAGACGTTTCCCCGTGCCTTCCTGGTGGGAACTCTTGTATTGATCATCATCTATCTGCTCGCCAACCTGGCCTACGTCTTTGCTCTCGGTGCGAATGGTGCTGCGGCTTCCGACAGCGTTGCCGCCGATGCTGTGCGTGCGGTGCTGGGAGCCGGGTTCGCCAAATTGATCTCGCTCGCCATCCTGGTCTCGATGTTCAGCGCCGCCAACGGCCTGATCCTCACCTCCCCGCGCGTGTACTACGCCATGGCAAACGACGGCGTTTTCTTCCGCAAACTCGCCGAGGTGCATCCGCGTTACAAGACCCCGGCCTTTGCGGTGATTGCCGGCTGTGCGTGGTCGGTCGTACTGGCGGTCTCGGGAACTTTCGAACAATTGCTCACCTACGTTGTGTTTACTGGGTGGATTTTCTATGCGCTTGGAGCCGCTGCCGTTTTCGTGTACCGCCGGCGTGAACCGAATACGCCGCGTCCCTACAGGGTGCCCGGATATCCAGTCACCCCGCTTCTCTTCGTCGTCGCCGCCGGAGCACTCGTAATCAACACCATCGTCGCGCAACCCGGCCGCGCTTTAGTTGGTTTAGGCCTGGTGCTCGCGGGCGCCCCGGTGTACCTCATCTGGAGTACAAGGTCCGCCCGCGCGGCAGCAGCCGATGATTAAGCAGTACTCGGCAGCGCCCCCACTGGAACCTGCGTGCTCGCGCGCCACTCGTGTTCGCGTACGGTCAGCCGCTTCACCAGGTCGGTGCGGACTTGGAAACCCAGCCCTGGCGTCTTCGGAACCTGTATCGTTCCCTTGTCGCCGACCTCGATTTCCGGCTCGATGATGTCCTCATCCCAGTAACGCCGGCTGGCAGACACATCTCCCGGAAGGACAAATCCCGGCAGCGTCGACATCGCAACGTTGTGTGCGCGTCCCACTCCCGACTCCAGCATTCCGCCGCACCATACCGGGATGTTGCGGTTCAGGCATACGTCATGAATGCGGCGCGCCTCACTGTGGCCGCCCACGCGTCCGAGCTTGATGTTCATCACTCCACACGCGTGCATCTCGATCGCGCCTTGCGCGTGCCCGGCGTTGTGGATGCATTCATCCAGGCAAATCGGCGTCTTCAACTGTTTCTGCAATAGTGCGTGCAGGTAGATGTCATCCCAGTTGAGCGGCTGCTCGATCATCATCAGGTTGTAGCTGTCGAGCTGCTTCAGCAGCGGGGCATCTTCGAGCCGGTATGCCGAATTGGCATCCACCATCAGCAGGATGTCCGGGTATTTCTCCCGCACCTTTCGCACTACCTCGATGTCCATGCCCGGTTTGATTTTTAGTTTGATCCGCCGATAGCCGGCAGCGAGTTCCTGTTCGATTTTTGCCAGCAACACGCCTGTGTCTGCCTGGATGCCAAGGGAAACTCCAGAGGCGATTTCGTCTCTTGTTCCCCCGAGCAATTTGCTCAGCGGCTGCTTTTTCGTCGTTGCTTCAACCACCCACATCGCGTTCTCGAACCCGGCCCGCGCCATTTCATTACCGCGAATGCCCCGCATCAGATGCGGCGCGTCCGCAGCCTTCGTTAGCGATTTACCCAGCACCATTGGCACGATGAAATCGCTGAATACGTGCCACGCAGTGTCCGTCGTCTCCGCGTTATAAAACGGTTCCTCCGGCGTGGTGATCTCTGCCCATCCGGTTGCTCCCTCGGAGCCGATTTCCACCAGTAACACGCGCCGGTTGACGGTCGTTCCGAAGCTCGTTTGGAATGGCGCCCGTAGCTTCATCCGCAGTTCGCGTAAAGCAATAAAATCAATCTTCATTATTTTTTTCCAAGAGATAATGGCCGTTGGTTTCGTCGGTCACGAAGCTCGTGACCGTAAAATGCTGCTGAAAAGCTTCTTGAAATTCGCGCCTCATGCGCATTTGGATCTCCGCCGCCTTCGAGGGATCGTCACGACGCAGCTCGTTGATGTCGTTCGGAATGGAGATTCGATGAGTGCTCGCCGTCGGACGCACTCCTTTTCCATCGATATGTGCTCGCACCCGCGCTGAATCCAGGTGCCACTCCGCTACCAGCCGGTCAGTCGGAAGGTTCGCATGGAGAGGGCTCGACGAGGCCCCGTAGAAATTAGGGATATATCTCCCAACTACTGCGCCGAGGCGGTTGATGTTGAAGTTCGCGTTGCGAGCTTGCAGCGGATCGAATGTCCATTCGATCAACGAAATCCCGCGACCGAGCGCATCCTCGCGCTGGGCAAGCTTTAGAAGACGCCCAACCCCCTGGGCCTGGTATGCCGGTATCACCGCCGCCATGTGGGAGTGAAGGTACCTGCCCCCGTCACGAAACGCGGGGAAGGAAAGCGCGAACCCGATCATCCGTTCCCCATCGTACGCGCCGAACACCTGCCCGCCTGCTTCGCGCGCCACTGCCATGATGTGGTGCGATACGGAATCGGAAGGATCGAAGTTCCAGACCTCGTGTTCCAATTCCACGCATCGCCGGAATTCCTCGGGTGTCGTGCATGCGCGGACCCCAACCGATGCGGGAGCACCCTGCTCGCGTGGTCCTGATTTTGGGAAATGCGTCTGCTGGTTCACTCTAACGCCTGTCATTCCTGGTAGAAGCGCGAGCCGTGCAACTGCTCTTCCGCTACCTTCTTCATCACTTCCAGTGTCTTCGCGCGCTGGACTTGCGCAATCGCAACCAGGAAGACGTTGAGCAGGCACATCGGTGCGGAGTACGAGACCCCGAATGAATTCGAGTCGATGCCTGCAAGAAAGAATTCGTGGGAAAACCGGGCGACCGGCGAGAGATAGGTATCGGTGATGCCGATGCAATGAGCGCCTGCCTGGCGCGCCTGCTGGATCGCATCGATTGTCATCTGCAGCCCGCGCCGGAAACTGATCGCCAACAGCACGTCGTTTCTCGACAGGCTGCGCACCGCGTGCACCGTTGTTCCCGGCGCCGTGGCTGCGTAGGCGGCAAGGCCGATCACATTGAGGTGATACTCCACATACGAAACCAGTGAGGCCGCCGCATCGCCACCCACCACAATGATCCGGCGAGCCCGCCACACCCTCCGCGCCGCTGCCTCGATGCGTTGCAGGTCCAGGCCACTGTAGAGTGCGCGGATGTTCTTTAGTTCCTGGTCGAGGCAGTCGCGCATCACCGCCGCCACATCCGAATCCTTCGCCGCATTCGATTCCAGGGTATCGAGCGACGTCGCCCGCACTACCGAGAGCTCGTGCAGATAGTGCTGGAACTCCTTGTAACTCTCGAACCCGAGGCCTTGCGCGATGCGGACCATCGTGGCGGGGTCAGTCCCCAACTTTTCCGCCATGTCGCGCACGCTCAGTAGCACGAACCGGCGCGGGTCCTCGAATGCGGGGCGTACAATTTCTCGGCGCCGCGGGCTGAGCTGCGCAATCCGCTCGGCTTGGCTCATCAGCCGCCATTTCCCGTTTACCGGTGCCTCTTTGCGCTGTGTGGTCATGCCCGCTTACGCTCGGCGTGAGAACGTATCATATGTTTCACTTCGTTTTCTAGATCAAAGTTAGCAAAAAATGCCCCTTGACAGCGAATCCCGTCAGTTCTAAAGTTCTGGCACTAAAAAATTCGTGACATAAAGAAACATATATTTCACTGGGCTCCGTGGGCAGGTTCAACACTTCACTGCAACACTTCTGGCGTTTCGCCGGCGGGTTTGAGGAGGCACTATGACACTCTTCGTGCAACGTATTGGGCTGCGTTTGGCTTTTCTTCTTGCGATCGTTTTCGCGCTGGCAGGCGTGATGTCGGCGCAAAGCGCGGGCACCGGCGCAATTGCCGGCACCGTCACCGACCCAGCCGGCGCCGTCATTCCAGGCGCCACTGTAACCGCCACTAACGTCCGCACTGGCGAGACGCGCACCACGACCAGCACAAGTACCGGCGCTTACGTCGTGCCGTTGTTAAGCCCAGATAACTATCGCGTCGAGATCACGAAGGAGGGCTTCAAGCGCGCCGAACGTCCCGGCATCGCAGTGCACATCACTGAGACCGTCACCGAGAACGTGCAGATGGTGCTCGGAGCACAGACGGAGACCGTCTCGGTAAGCGACAGGGGCGAGGTGCTGAAGACCGAAGAGAGCACGCTTGGCAATGTCGTGGATCAGCAGCAAGTAGAGAGCTTGCCGCTGGTGACCCGTAACTACCAGCAGATTCTCGGGCTTTCCTCGGGAGTTTCCACGGAGATTTTCAGCGCGGCTTCCATCGGTCGCGGTGGCGTCGACGTCGCCTATGTCACCGGCGGCGCGAGTGATAACGACAACAATTTCCAGATGAATGGCGTCGAGGTCAACGACGTCCAGGGCAGTGGCCACTTCAGCGGCGGTGTTTCGAGCCCAAATCCTGACACGATCCAGGAGTTCAAGGTCCAGACCAGCCAATACGACGCGTCCTTCGGCCGCGATGCTGGCGCAAACGTCAATGTGTTGACCAAGTCGGGTAGCAACCACTGGCACGGTGATTTGTGGGAGTTCCTCCGCAACGAGGACATGAATGCCAATGACTACTTCCGTAAACAGACCGACCAGCCGCGTGCAATTCTTCGCCAGAACCAGTTCGGCTTCACCGTCGGCGGGCCGATTGTAAAAGACAAGCTCCTTGCGTTTACCTCGTACCAGGGAACACGCCAGCAAAACGGAATCGACCCAAGTTGCTCCAGCAGCGTTATTCTGCCGGTGCTCACCAACGATCGTTCCGCCGCCGGATTGGCCGCCGCCGTTGGTCCCGCTACGGCGTTTGGTGGTGTCGATCCATACACGGGTGAGGCTGTTACTGCGTCGAGCGTAAGCCCGCAGGCGCTGGCGCTCTTCAATGCCAAGCTTTCTAACGGTCAATACCTCGTTCCGAACCCACAGGTTGTGAGGAACGGAGAAGGCTTCTCCACCTTTAGCGTCGCGTGCCCGTACCACGAAGACCAGTACATGATCAATCTCGACTGGTTGGAGAATACGAAGAGCACCTTCCAGGAGCGTTTCTTCTACGCCGATAGCCAGGCCACATTTACGCTACCCGGAACCCAAACGGCTGGTAGCCAACTTCCTGGCTCCCCGTCCAAGAACCCCCAGAATTTCCGTGACTTCTCTCTCAGCCATACCTACGTATTTACTACCAACCTGGTGAACCAGGCGCAGTTTGGTTTTACGCGCAACGTGGCGGGGACTGATCAGACTTTCCCGATTACCTACTCGCAACTCGGTGTTGCCGCACCTGGGTTCGATGATCCTCGCGCAAACATTTCTGTGCTCGGCGGATTCGATGAAGGCGGAAATGGCCAGACGACGGTAATCGCCCAGAATAGCTACATCCTTCAGGACACGCTCTCCTGGACCAAGGGGCGTAATTCCTTCCGCTTCGGCGGCAGTGTCAGCCGTCTTCAGGACAACATCGCCAGCTTCGCTTTCGGCGGATATACCGTCTTCCTCGATTACCCGGGCATGATGAACGGCGATGCCCCTTACAACCCGTACGAATCTGTCGATATTGGAGGAATTTTCCAGCGCGGATTTCGGATCTGGGATGGTGCTCTTTACGCCCAGGACGATTTCAAAGTGACCTCCAAGCTCACATTGAATCTCGGATTCCGCTACGACCGTCTTGGCGACTTCGGCGAGAAATACGGCCGCAACGCGAACCTAGATCTTTCCAAGCTTGATCCAAATCCACCGGCAACCGGCACGTTGGCCGGGATTGTGGTGGCCAGCAATTTCCCCGGTACAGTTCCATCGGGTGTAACGAAAGCCGGCAATGACGAGGTGATCGCCGGCGACGGCCAGAACACATGGGATCCCCGCGTCGGGTTCGCATGGGTGCTGCCGGGTTCTAACCGGTTCGTGCTGCGCGGTGGATACGGGATCTATCATCAACGTGTTACCGGTCAACCATACTTCCAGTTCTTGACCGACCAGCCTTGGGGCGATTATCGGACCTCCGTTGGAACCGCTGGATTCGCTAGCCCATTCGGTCCGGATCCGGGAGCTTTCCCGCAGTTCTTCCCCTACACCCCGCCGCTCCAATACGCGCCGGGCTCTTACCTCCCGACTTCCACACTCTCGCCGTTTGCGTTGGCACAAAACTTGAAACCGCCAACATTCCAGCAGTACAGCCTGAATCTTCAGGCACAGGTCACGCCTTCCACGGTCGTCCAAGTCGGCTATTCCGGCTCGCACGCGACCAACATGCTCATCACGGTCGACATCAACCAAGCGGGCGATGCTTCAGCCAGCAACCCAATTCGAGGCGAAACGGTCAATACGCTGCCAGTTACGGGCAATTTCTACGCTCGCGTCCCCTACGAAGGCTTCGGGCTCATCAGCTACGATGAGAGCTCTGGGTATTCGTGGTACAACGCTTTGCAAGCGAGCGTCGAGCATCGCCTCAGCCACGGTTTGCAACTCCTAGCTTCCTACACTTACGCCAAGGATCTTACGAACGCATATGGCGCGACCACCGGTGCGAACGGCGGCCTGCAGGTGGGTGACGCCACGAACGTGAGGAGTGATTACGGTCCAGATACCTTTGTTCGCCCGCACCGTTTCGTGCTCTCGTATGTGTACGAATTTCCGGGTTTCAAGAACAGCAGCAATGGTTTTGCCCGAGAGGTTCTCTCTGGATGGAAGCTCGCCGGCGTCACCACGCTCCAATCCGGTCACTTCAACCCTGTGTTGTACCTGAACCCGGCAAACGTTTTTACCGGCGGATATAACTACGACTTCGCCAACATCACGCCCGGCTGCAATGTGAGCAACAGCGGGTCAATCACCTCTCGCGTAAACGGCACCGGCGGTTGGTTGAACAACTCCTGCTTCATCTCGGAACCGACGATTTCGCCTGACGGCGGTCAAGGCTGGGGCAACACCCGGATGGGCCTCTTCAAAGGGCCTGCTCAGGCGAACTCCGATGTGTCGCTGATCAAGATCTTCCCCTTCCGCTGGCCGAGCGAGGGTGCGAACTTCGAATTCCGCGCCGAAGCCTTCAATGTTTTCAATCAAGTCAATTTCGCGGATCCAGATACCTTCTATGGCGATGCTTCGTTCGGGAAGATCACCGGAATCAATGGCGCCCCACGCATTTTACAAATGGCCCTGAAGTTCAACTTCTAACCCAAGCATTTCTCCGGCGCATGCGGCTTTGGCCCGTGCGCCGGAACTAATTTAAGCAGTTCTGGATCGACCCTCTGGAGTCTAGAATGTCAATGTTCTCTCGCGTCACTGGATGCACCGTCCTCCTCGCATCCTGCTTTCTTATTGCTCAGAATCCCCTCCCCCAGAAAACTAACAAGGAACAGAAACCCGAAGCGGCCGCTCCCGCTTCGAAACCTCTCCCTGGTGAAGCCCAGCACGAACTGACCGCGGCTGATCTCGAGGCATTTTTTGACGGTCTTGTGCCTACCGAGATCAATCGCGATGACATCGCTGGTGCTGTCGTCGCCGTAGTCAAAGACGGCAAGGTAGTGTTCGAGAAAGGCTACGGCTACGCCGACGTGAAAACGAAACGTCCGGTCGTCGCCAACGAGACCCTGTTTCGTCCCGGCAGCATCTCGAAAACTTTCACCTGGACCGCGGTCATGCAACTCGTCGGAGAAGGGAAGCTCGATCTCGACCGCGACGTAAACGATTATCTCGACTTCAAAATTCCGCCTGCCTTCGGACAGCCGATCACCCTTCGCAACATCATGACTCACACGGCCGGCTTCGAAGAGGCGATCAAAGATCTCATCACCGCCGATCAGAACCCCAAGGAAGATCTGCGCGGCTACGTCGTTTCGCACATGCCGCGACGCATCTATCCGCCAGGCAAGGTCCCCGCGTACTCCAACTACGCCACCACGCTCGCGGGCTATATCGTGCAGCGCGTTTCTGGCGAACCGTTCGACGACTACATCGAGCACCACATCTATCAGCCGCTTCACATGGAGCACGCCACCTTCCGGCAGCCGCTCCCCGAGCAATTTAAAGCCAACATGTCGTCTGGCTACGTCCTCGGCTCCGGCGAGGCGAAACCTTACGAGTTCGTCACGGCCTTTCCTGCAGGTTCCGTCGCTATCACCGCCGACGACATCACGCACTTCATAATTGCTCACCTGCAGAACGGAGAATATGAAGGCGCGCGCATCCTTCCCGAAGCAACGGCTCAGCAAATGCACTCGCGTACATTTTCTGCCGCGCCGCACCTCAACGGCATGTGCCTCGGCTTCTACCAGGAGAACCGCAATGGCCACTCCATCATTGGCCACGGCGGCGACACGCAGTACTTCCACAGCGACTTACACCTGATCCTCGACTCCAACGTTGGCTTCTTCATCTCGCAAAACAGCGCCGGGAAACCCGGCGGGGACTTGCGCGGAACTGTTTTCCATCACTTCCTCGATCGCTACTTCGCCTACACCCCTCCCCCGACCGAGGCGATCGGTTCCGCGAAGCAGGACGTTGACAAGCTTGAGGGCTATTACATGAGCAGCCGCCGTCCGGGACCGAACCTCCTCGACGCGTTGAATGCGGTTAGCCAGTCAAAGGTACAAACCGATAAGGACGGCGACGTCATCATCGAGGACTTCAAAGATCCCAACGGACAGCCCAAGAAGTTCGTCGAAGTCTCGCCGAACCTCTATCGCGAGAAGGACGGTCAGGCTCAGGTCGAGTTTTTCACTGACTACGAGGGCGCTACCTCATTCGCAATGGACTACCCGTTCATGATGTGGATGAAGCCGGGTGCTCTATCGACCAAGCCATTCGCGATGTTCACCCTGATGGCTCCGATCATCTTCTTAGTGCTGGCGCTCGTGCTTTGGATCGTCGGTGCAATCGTGCGGAAACACTATGACAAGCGTCTCAACCTCGATGCCGTTCACCGACGTCGTCACCGCTTGTTGATGCTGGCAGCCGCCTTGAATTTGATTTTCATCCTCACGGCGACCGCCATCTTGAGCAAGCTCGGCGAACTTGGGCTCAACTCCAAGAGCGACGGGATGTTCCGCTTCCTTCAGTTCACGGCATTGCTCGCGGTGCTTTCCACGATCATCCCGCTGTACAACCTGTTCCGGCCGTGGTGGCAGCAGAAGTGGTGGTGGAACCGCGTGTACGACGTTCTGTTCGCGCTCTCCGCTATCTTCTTCACATGGTTCATTCTGGCATGGCACATCCTATCGCCGAGTTTGAAGTTCTAGTGCGGCGGTAACAGCCCACAGGTTGCAGCGACGCATAATAGGCACCGGGGAGATATTCTCCTCGGTGCCATTTTTCCTCTAGATGCGGTTTGCCCATCTCCGACCAGCCAATCAGCCAGCGTGAAATCCGCATCGGACAAACTCGCAAGCGATCGTCCTTCGATCGCGGTGTGTGCCTTTAGAATGGATACGTGCAACCGATGCTCGGCTTGATCTCCGTTATCGTAATCGGCTTTTTTCTCGGTATGCGGCACGCCACCGATCCTGACCACGTCATTGCGGTCAGCACCATCGTCACGCAACAGCGCAGTGCCAAGCGCGCTGCTCTTATCGGCGCTTTTTGGGGACTTGGTCATACCGTCACGATCTTCATCGTTGGCTGCGCCATCATCTTATTTAATGTGGTCATCCCTACCCGTCTTGGCCTGGCAATGGAATTCTCCGTCAGCCTCATGTTGATCCTGCTCGGTGGATGGAATCTCGCGAGGTTTTCGTCTCCTCTTCCCCATCCACACAACCACGGCGACTGCGTTCACGCTCATCCCGAAACTCATCCTCACCTGCCAAACGACACCCCCCTCGCCCGTATGGACCGCAGCTTAGGACGCAGTTCCGTTTACCAATTCATTCGTCCTTTGATTGTAGGCATCGTGCATGGTCTCGCCGGATCGGCGGCCGTGGCGTTGCTCATTCTCGCCACGATTCGGCACTCGGGCTGGGCGATTGCTTACTTGCTGGTGTTTGGCGTAGGCACCATTGCCGGCATGATGGTCATTACTATGAGCATCGCCTCCGCAATCCACTTCGTTGGAAACCGCTTCCAATCCCTCGGTCGCCGGATGGCTCTCGTTTCCGGTGTCATCAGTGTCGGCTTCGGACTCACGGTGGCTTTCCAAATCTGCGTGCTGCAAGGACTCTTCGGCAGCAACCCGCATTGGACGCCGCACTAACCCACCTCCTGACTTCCTGCGCGACCTTCTGATTCGCAGATGATCCATCTCGCAGCTGGAATTTGCGCAGATGGCACCCTCTGCAAGCAGTTCATCCCAGTCTTAGCCCGCCGCTGCTTGACCCTGCTGTTCGCATCGTGGAAAGTAAGCTATTCAGCCACGCTACAAGGGATCGCAATGCTCTCCATTCAGCAAGACCTTCAATACGCCGTCCGGCAGATCAAACGGAACAAGACGTTTTCCGTCGTTGCCGTCCTCACGCTCGCCCTCGGCATCGGCGCGAATACCGCGATGTTCAGCGTCATTTACGGCGTTTTGCTGAAGCCGCTCCCATTCCGCGATCCCAGTCATATCGTGCTGATTTCCGAGCGAGCGGCGCGCTTTCCCATTCTTTCCGCGTCCTTTCAAAACTACCGCGATTGGAAAGCGCAGAGTCATTCCTTCGAGCAGTTCGGCGCGGTTCGGCCCGTTACCACGTCACTCACGGGCGCAGGTGAGCCTGAGCAGATCCAGGCGCAGATGGCCACCGGCAACCTCTTTCAGCTACTCGGCGTGAGTACCATACGTGGCCGCACGCTCGACGAGAACGACGATCAGCCCGGTTCCACGCCGGTTGTGCTTATCGGGTACGACCTCTGGCAGCGAAGGTACAACCGCTCGGAAGACGTGCTTGGCAAGGTCATCAATCTCGGCAACAAGCCGTACACCATCGTCGGCGTTCTGCCTCCTGGCTACGAGGTCTTGCAGCAGCAGCCGGAAGCGGTCTTGCCCATGGGCCCGTGGACCACCACGCTGCCCGACGATCGCTCGTGGCATCCCGGAATTTTCCCCGTCGCCCGGCTTCGGTCCGGGGTAACGCTTGACCAGGCGCGCAGCGAGATGAGCACGATTGCGAAGCGGCTCCTCGCGCAGTACCCCGTCGACAATATCGCGCTCGATGCCGTCGTAAACCCCATGCAGCAGCAACTCGTCGGCAACGTCCGCCCCGTCCTGATGATGCTCTTCGGCGCGGTGGTGTTCGTACTCCTGATCGCCTGCGGCAACGTAGCGAATTTGCTGCTCACGCGCGCCACCGCACGACAGAAGGAAATGTCCGTCCGGGTCGCAATCGGCGCATCCATGTCGCGGGTCGTCCGCCAACTTATTACGGAAGGCATTCTGCTTTCATTATTAGGGGCCGCCGCCGGCATCGCGCTCGCCTACGCCGCCATGTCAACCCTGGTCGCGGCAGCCGGCAATTCGATTCCGGATGTCGCCCAAACCCACATCAACGCGCCGGTCCTGATCTTCACGGTAATCATCAGCATCCTCGCGGGGATCGTCTTTGGCCTCGCACCTGCCAGCCATCTCGCTCTCCGCGACCTCCGCTCGCATCTCAACGAATCTGATCGCGGCGCCGTCAGCAAGCACACCAAGGGCCTTCGCGGAGCACTCGTAGTTGCCGAGATCGCGCTCGCCATGCTCTTAATGGTCGGAGCAGGATTGTTCCTTCGTAGCTTTTCGCAGCTTGCGAATGTCGATCCTGGATTCAGCACCGAGCACATCCTCATCGCCGATGTTCCCGTCTCGCCCGCTGCCTACCAGAAGTCTGTCGACCGCATGAACTTCTTCGACAGTGTGCTCGAACGCGTGCACTCGTTGCCTGGCGTGCATCAAGCCGCCTTCGCCTCCGACCTTCCCGTCAGCGGCCGTGGTTCTTTGATTCACTTCAACATCCAGGGCAAACCGCCTGCCAACTCCTCCGAGTACACCCTCGCCAACTATCGCACGGTGAGTGCCGGCTACTTGCAAGCGCTCAGTATCCCGCTCATCCAGGGCCGCTGGATTACCGATGCCGATCGCGAAGCCTCCGCGCCCGTAGTCGTCATCAATCGCGAGATGGCGAAAACCTACTTCCACGATCGCTCTCCTCTCGGACAGCACCTGCAACTCGGCGCCACGCCCGATCCGGAAGTTCCTTGGATGGAGGTCGTCGGCGTAGTGGGTGACGTTAAGCAGTCCCTCGCCGCCGACGCAGCGACCGAAATGTACGTTCCATTTCGTCAAGCGGACGCCGTCCTGCCCGTGTACGCCATGTCACTCGTCGTGCGCTCCGAGGGTGATCCGCAATTGCTCGCCAACGACGTGCGTACCGCCATTCACCAGGTCAACCATAACCAGCCGGTCGTGAAGATCCGCACCATGCGTGAAAACGTGAGCGCCAGCATCCAGCAGCCGCAGTTCCGCACCGTGTTGCTCACCGTATTTGCCCTGATCGCGCTGCTCATCGCCGCCGTCGGTATTTACGGCGTGATGGCCTATGCCACTTCACAACGAACTCGCGAACTCGGTATCCGAATGGCTCTCGGATCCACGGCGGAAGGAGTTTTTCGCCTCGTGCTCGCCGATGGCTTGCGACTCACATTGATTGGCGTTGCCATAGGAATCGCGGCTTCGATTGCGTTCGCTACCTATTTGAAGTCGCTGCTCTTCGGTACGTCGGCCACAGATCTGCTCACTCTCAGCGCTGCTGCCGGTGTCGTCGTCTTAGTAGGATTGACAGCGTCGTTTGTGCCCGCTCGACGCGCCGCACACGTCCAGGTCTCGGAGATTCTTCGCGAAAGTTGATGCTTAGGGTTATCGCATCAGTTCGCATTCTCCGCATCGCTTGCGAACCACCGCAATCAAGCGTCTGCTCGTGCATCCAATCCCATTCTGTGCGATGCTTGCAACTCGTCCTTCTATGACTGCTCCGCAACCAGCACGCCAAGAGCTATCGCGCGACCTGGGCGCTATTTCCGCGACGGCCGTTGTGGTCGGCACCATCATTGGCAGCGGCATCTTCCTCGTTCCTTCCGAGATGATGCAGGCCGTGGGATCTGCCGGCTTCGTGTATCTCGCATGGATTGTCGGCGGCCTGCTCTCATTTCTCGGCGCGCTGACCTACGCGGAACTCGGTGCCATGAAGCCCGATCCCGGTGGCGAGTACGTCTACCTGCGCGACGCCTATGGCCCCACCATGGGCTTCGTCTACGCCTGGACTACCTTCCTCATCGCCAAACCCGGCTCCATCGCTACCATCGTCACCGGCATGGTGCGCATCCTCGGAACATTTCCTTCGTTCTCGTTCCTCGGTGCCACGCTCATCAAAGTGCCCATCGCGATCTCCGGCGGCCAGATTGTCGCCATCGCCATGGTGGTCCTAATATCCTTTATTAATTACATCGGCGTGAAACGCGCCGGAGAGTTCCAGGTCGTCTTCACGGTCTTGAAGGTCGCCATTATTCTCGGCGTGATCCTCGTCTCGTTTTTCGCCGCCCGCGGCGGACTCGCCAACTTTGCAACCCACTACTCCGGCGCTCGTGGAGGCCCCATCGGCTTCGCCATCGCGCTCCTTGCCGCTCTCTGGGCCTACGATGGCTGGAACAACCTCAACATGGTGGCCGGCGAAATTCGCAATCCCGGTCGCAATGTCCCGATTTCGCTCATCGCAGGCGTCGCCATCGTTGGCGGCCTATATATGCTGATGAACGCCGCCGTGCTCTATGTCATGCCGGCCTCCGCCATAGCCGCCTCCCCGCGTCCCGCATCGCAGGCGGTCCTGCTCACCCTCGGTGCTGGCGCCGCATCTCTCTTCAGCGGCCTCATGGCTGTCCAAATGCTCGCAACTCTCAATGGCACCGTGATGAGCGGCGGACGCGTCCCATTCGCCGCCGCCCGCGATGGTAGTTTCGTCCCCGCGCTCGCCCGCGTGCACCCCCGCTTCCACACGCCATCCACCGCCATCGTCTTCCAGGCAGTCCTTGCCATCGTCCTCTTGCTCTTCGCTGGGAGCTTCCAGCAGCTCTTTTCCATCACGCTTTTTGCCGAGTGGCTCTTCTACATGATCACCAGCAGCACGGTTTTTATCTTCCGCAAAAAAGAACCGGACACCCCGCGTCCTTATAAGACGTTTGGCTATCCGGTTGTGCCCGCGCTGTTCATCGTCGCGTCAGGCGTGCTGCTCGTTTATACTTTTGCGTCGAACGTAAAAAATTCGCTGATCGGCACCGTCATTATTCTCGCAGGCATCCCCGTCAGCTACTATTTCCGCCGTCGTCGCTCTGCCTAGCGCTTCAGCGCAGCCACATCGGCGCGCCTAGCCTTTCATCAGCTTTTCCATCCGTATCGGCAGCTCCCGCACCCGCACCCCGGTAGCGTGGTACGCCGCCGACGCAATCGCCGACGCACACCCCGACAGCCCAATCTCCCCGATCCCCCGCGCCCCGTACTCATTCATGATCTTGTCTGGGTAGTCGAGGAAGACCACCTCAACCGGCGGCACATCCGTGTTTACGGAAACCAGGTAGTCCGCATAATTGTTGTTGATCGGATGCCCCGTCCGCGTGTCATACACCGTCTCCTCCAGCAGCCCCATTCCGATCCCCATCGTCACCGCGCCCTGGATCTGGTTCCGCGCAGTCTTCAGGTTGATCATCCGTCCGCCGTCCACCACCGCGAGCCAGCGCGTCACCCTCAACCGCACAATCTCCGGGTCGTAGCTCACCTCGCAGAAGTGCGCTCCGAACGAGTGCGTCGAATATTTCTTCTGGTCCTCCGTTGTATTCGTCTTCGCATGACCATCCAGTCCCGCGAGCTTCGCCTTCTGCAAAATCTGCTCAAACGGGATTCCCGAACTCGCCTCATCATTCGCGCGATGCACGCGCCCCTGCGAAAACTTCAGTGTCTTCAGATCGGCCTTCTCAAATGGCGATCCCGGCGTCTTCGCGGCCGCCTTCACCACCGCGGCCATCGCTTTTTCCGTCGCCTGCACGATCGCCGGAATTACTGTCGTCGTCGCCGACGATCCACCCGAAGTCGGTCCCGGCGGCAAGGCGCTATCCCCGAGTTTCACATCGATCTTCTGCACCGGGATCCCCGTCTTGTCTGCCACCACTTCCGCAAACACTGTGTACGTCCCCGTCCCAATGTCCTGCGTCGCACACGACGCCCGAACCGTCCCATCCGCCAGGAATCTTACCCGCACCTCCGCATCGCGCTGATGTGCCGGCCACGTCATCGTGGCCATCCCCCAGCCTAGAATCTCCTCGCCCTTCCGCATCGAGCCGACCTTCGGGTTCCGCTGCTCCCATCCGAATCGTTTCGCGCCCTCCTGGTAGGCATCGCGCAGGTGCTTGCTCGACCACGCCTTCCCGTCGCTCTCGTCCTTCTCTGCGTAATTCAGCAGCCGAAACTGCACTGGGTCGATTCCGAGCTTCTCCGCCATCTCATCCATCGCCGACTCAATCCCGAACAACGCCGGCACTCGTCCCGGCCCGCGCATCGGCGTCGGATTCCCAGTATTCATCTTCATCGGCCACTGCACCGCCGCCACATTCGGGCAGCTATACAGCATCGACGTCGGATCCACGCAATCTTCCGTGTACTCGTCAATAAACGAGCGCGACTGCCGCACGTCATTCATGAATGCCGTCAGCTTCCCGTCTTTCGACGCTCCCAGGCGAATATGCTGCTCGCACGTCGGCCTGTGACCGACGCAGGTGAACATCAACTGCCGCGGGACAGAAACTTTCACTGGCCGCTTCACCTTTCTCGCAGCAATTGCCGCCATCCACGAATGTGGCCACGGAAAAAGCTTGCTCCCGAATCCCGATCCTATGAACGGCGAAATCACCTCCACCGACTCCGCCGGCAGTCCTAACACCTGCGTTGCCACATTGCGATGGTTCACCACGCCTTGGGTACTTTCGTATAGCGTGATCTTGTTCCCGTTCCACACCGCGACGGTCCCGTGCATCTCCATCGGGTTATGCGTCTCAATCGGGGTAACGTAAGTCGCATCGAGCTTCACCTCCGCCTGCTCGTACGCATCATCCGCAGTGCCGCGCGTATAAGTAATGTCCGCCTCGTCGAAGCCGTTATCATCCTTCTCGTGTCGCTCGATCTTCGGAGGCTGCTCCGCATCATCCAAACGCACAATCGGCTTCTTCGCCGCGTACTCTACGCGCACGTGCGCCGCCGCATCCTGCGCCTGCTCAAACGTCTCCGCCACCACCAGCGCCACATACTGCCCGTAGTAATAAATGATGTCGTCTTCAAACGGCGGCCGGCTCTCGCCCGGACGGCTCGTCTCCTCCAGCGCCCCCGCCGGGTGATAGAGCTTCTCGATATTTCCGTGATGCAGGATCGCCAGCACTCCCGGCATCTTCTCGGCTTCCGCCGTCGAAATTGTCTTGATCCTTCCGCTGCCTATCGTGCTCGACACCGCAACCCCATAAACAAAGTTCGGGATAGCGTGTTCCACCGCGTAGGTCGCGCGGCCCGTGACCTTCAATTTTCCGTCGATGCGCGTAACCGGCTGCCCAATCGGTGAGCTGCTCATCTTCGTCTCCTATGCGGCTTGCGTCGCCACTTTTAATGCGCGCACCAGCGTGCGCTTCGCCAGTTCTACCTTGAATGCGTTATCGTGCAGCGGCTTTGCCCCGCGCAATGCCACTTCCGCCGCCTCGCGAAAGCTCTCTTCGTTCGCGGGCTTTCCGTCGAGTGCCTGCTCCGCTTCCTTCGACCGCCACGGCATCGTGCCCACGCCGCCCAGTGCCACGCGCACATGCTGAAGATTTCTCCCCTGCACCTGCGTAATCACCGCCGCCGACGCCAGCGCAAATTCATATGATGCCCGGTCGCGTCGTTTCAAGTAGTGCGACCGTGCCCCCTCTGGTAGCGCCGGAATCGTCACATGGGTTATCAAGTCTCCCGGCTCGAGCACATTCTCGATTTGCGGTGTATTTCCCGGCAGACGGTAAAACTCATTCAGCGGCACCGCACGTTCACCCTTCGCCCCGCGAATATGCACCACCGCCTCCAACGCCATCATCGCCACCGCCATGTCCGACGGATGCGTCGCAATACAGTGCTCGCTCGTCCCTAAAATCGCATGGATCCGGTTATACCCATCCATCGCAGCACAGCCCGACCCCGGCGCCCGCTTATTGCACGCGTAAGCCGTATCGCGGAAGTAGTAGCACCGTGTCCGTTGCAGCAGGTTCCCGCCAGTAGTTGCCATGTTGCGCAACTGTGGCGACGCTCCCGACAGCAGCGCCTGCGAGAGCACCGGAAACTCCTTCTCTACCGTCGCATCATGCGCCAGGTCGCTGTTCCGAACCATCGCTCCGATTCGCAGCCCGCCATCCGGCGTTCTCTCAATCTTGTCCAGCGGCAGCGCGTTAATGTCCACCAGCATCGCCGGGCGCATCACGTTCAGCTTCATCAGGTCCACGAGTGTCGTCCCGCCGGCAATAAAGCTGGCATGTGGGCCCCCACTCGCAACCGCGCCTTCCACGTTCGTCGATTTCTTGTAATGGAATGTCTGCATTCGTCGCCTCCGCCTACGCCCGTTTTCGCGCCTGTTGCACCGCCGCCACAATGTTCGGATAAGCCCCGCATCGGCAAATATTCCCGCTCATGCACTCGCGGACGGAGTCATCGTCCTCCCCGCACGGCTCCTTCAGCAGCGCCGCCGCCGACATCATTTGTCCCGATGTGCAATACCCGCACTGGAATCCATCGTGCTCCAGGAACGCCGCCTGGACCGGATGTAGTTCTTCTCCGTTCGAAAGCCCCTCGATCGTCGTTACCTCGTCGCCCTCGTGCATGATCGCGAAGCTCAGGCACGAGTTCACGCGGCGTCCGTTCACGTGCACGGTGCAAGCCCCGCACTGCCCGTGATCGCATCCTTTTTTTGTCCCGAATAAATGCAGGTTCTCGCGCAGCGCATCCAGCAATGTCACTCGCGGTTCCAACTGCAAGCGATGCTCCTGCCCGTTCACCCGCAGCGTCACCGGTACCACGTGCGCACCCGTTGGTTTCGCGGGTGATGGCGAAGTTTCCACCTGCGCGTCCACGACGCCCGCCAGCAACGGTGCAGCCGTCGCCGCAATGCCCGTCGCACCCAGCTTGGAAAGGAACGATCGCCGTGTCAGTCCGTCTGTATCGAGAGCATCTTCCTTCTTTTTCATCGCCCCTCTTTTCGGAAACACGTCCGCGTTGACGCGGAGCGCCGCATTCGTTTGCGCCTGAGATTCGGCGAAAGTTTTTAGGGTTGCAGAGCGGCTGTGGAATTTACAAAACGTCAGCCTTCCCGGTATCGATCTTGTCCGCGTTCTATTCGCAGACGCCCTCTCGACATCCTGTGGACCGCGTATTTCAAACACGCATATACGAGCTTTGGAAACTGCTTCATGTCCAACGGGGAAGGTCCTGACCGTATAAGTCGGCGGGTTTTGCCACGCTACTAGAAACGACAGCCATGCGGTACAATTCGCAAAACCCTAGACCCGGTGTGCCTTTGCCCTCGCCTCTGCAAAATCCGAGCATCCTCATCCTCGATGACGATCCCTCCCACTTGAAGATCTATTCCTGGATCGTCGAACAGGCAGAGTTCCGCGCTTTGCCGGTTCAGGTCACCAGTTCTTCCCTCAATCTCCCCATTGGCGAACGCGTTGATCTCGTCCTTATGGATTACCGTTACAGCAGCTCACTCACCGCCGCCGACATCGTTACGGCAGTCGAAAACGCTTATCCCGGCGTCCCCATCGCGGTACTCTCCGAGCTCTACGGCATGCCGCACGACATGAAAGGCCACGCCGTCGGATTCATCCGCAAGGGAGAGCCTCAGGAACTTGTCAACCGTCTCCAGTCTTTCCGCCAGTCCGGCATCTTGCCACAAGCTCCAACCTTTTGAGTTTCAAGTACTTACAGGAATGTCGCGGGCAGGCAACTCTGCTTCCGCAGTTTGCATCCGACAACACTGCGTACTCTCCCCAATAGTGAGCAATCGTTAGGGTTTTGAACATTCATGCCCGTATGAATCGTCTGGCGTTCTCGGGGTGATCTTCTGCAGAGGCGAACTGCGAAATTTGTGCACATGCTCCGCCGTGTGCTCTCTGGCCATTTGCGCGTTTGCGCGTGCCTGTTCACGCTTGTCGTCGCGTTCGTTTCTCCCGCGCTCGCAGGCGATCAGGGTCCGTCCGAAGATCAGCAGAACAATCTCAAGCAGCTCTCGCTCGAACAACTCTCGCAAATCGAAGTCACTACCCCAAGCAAAGAGCCGGTAAAAGCGTTCGACACGCCTGCCGCCATCTTTGTCATCACCTCGGAAGACATTCGCCGCGCCGGCGTCACCACCATTCCCGAAGCCCTCCGGCTAGCACCCGGCGTCGAAGTGGCTCGTATCGATAGCAACAAATGGTCCATCGGTATCCGCGGCTTCGGAAGCCGTCTTGCCCGGAACGTGCTCGTCCTCATTGACGGCCGCACTGTTTACACCACGCTTCTCGCCGGAACCTACTGGGAAGTTCAGGACACCGTCCTCGAAGACATCGATCGCATCGAAGTCATCCGCGGTCCCGGCGGCACCATCTGGGGACCAAACGCCGTCGACGGCGTCATCAACATCATCACCAAGCCGGTGAAAGAAACCCAGGGCCTTCTCGCCTCCGCCGACACAGGGAGCTTCGAGCACGGCACCGCCACCATCCGCTACGGTTCAGCCAACAGCAAGGATCTCCAATACCGTTTCTACGGGAAGGGTTTCTCTCGCGGACCCGAGTATCACCCGGACAACCGCAACTTCGACGACTGGTTCGGAGGTCAGGCCGGCGGCCGCGTTGATTGGCAGCGTGATCCCGCAAACAATTTCACCTTCCAAGGCGACATCTACGACGACCGCGACGGCGAGAGCGTTGTCGCCACCACCTATGCTCCCCCCTATCAGCAAGTCCTCGACGACTACGCCCGCCTCTCCGGCGGCAACTTCCTCGCTCGCTGGGACCGCGAACAGGGAGAAGGGAAGAGCTTCGAGTTGCAGGCCTACTACGACCGCACCAACCGTCGCGAGCCGAACTTCGCCGACCTTCGCGATACTTTCGATCTCGACTTTACCCAGCACTGGCGCTTCTTCTCCAACAACAACGTCACTTGGGGACTCGGCGCCCGTTTCAGCCACGGCCACGATCTCGAAGTCGTATCCGGACTCACCTTCGATCCCTCCGAGCGCACCGACCGTCTCCTCACCGCATTTTTCCAGGATGAGATCACTCTCGTCCCGAAGAAGTTATCGCTCACCGTCGGTACCAAGCTCCTGAACACCAACTTCACCGCGTTCGCCCCCGAGCCAAGCGCCCGCGTCATGTGGACGCCCACCCGCACCACCGCCGTCTGGGCCGCCGCTACTCACGCCGTCCGCACCCCTTCCGATGCCGAGCGCGATTTCTATCTCACTGGCTTCGTTGGTATTTTTCCCGGTGGAATTCCCGCTTTCGCTCGCTTCAACGCCAATCGTAACTTCCAGCCCGAGCAAATGAATGGCTACGAACTCGGCTTCCGCCAGATGCTCGGCAAAAATATCTATTTCGATATCGCCAGCTTCTACACCCACTACCACGACCTCTTCAGCGAAGACATCCTCGGCGGCTTCTCGCTCGAAACCACTCCCCCGCCGCCGCATTACCTTCTTCCCGCCGAATTTGGCAACGGTCTCCTGGGAGACACCAAGGGCATCGAGTTCTCCCCCGAGTGGCGTCCCGCCGACAACTGGCGCCTTCGTCTTTCCTACTCATTCCTTCACATGAGCATCGAGAAATCTCCCGGCTCGCTCGATATCGGTACCATCCCCGGCATCATCGGCTCCAGCCCCGAGCACCAGGTTTACGCCGAATCGCAATACGATCTCACCAAATCCTTGCAATTCGATTTCGATTACCGTTACGTCAGCGATCTACCCGGCCAAATGCCTTACTCCACGGTCCCGAATTACTACGTTCGCGCATATTCCACCGCCGACGCCCGTTTCGGCTGGCAGCTGAATCCGAACCTCGATCTTTCTTTCGTCGGCCGCAACCTGCTCCAGCCGCATCATCCCGAGTTCGGTTCCGATCCCGCAGCCGATAGCTTCAATGTCGCCCTTGTCGGCATCAAGCGCAGTGCCTACGTGAAGTTAACTTGGACTAGTTCGCGCTAGACGAGCGGTCTGCGAGAAGCAACACTGTCATCATGAGGCTGAGGACCAACCTGAATTCGCGAGCAAGCCTGCCGGCATCTGCGCCGGCCGTCTACATTGCTCTGCTTCTGCTCCTCACGGCTGTCCTCCTGCTTTCACCCATCGTCGTCGTCGCGCAGCCTCCGGCAACTCCCACCGAAACCCAGGTCGAGGCCGCCTTCCTTTTCAAGTTCGGCAGCTTTGTCACCTGGCCGAATCCCGCTCCCAACAACACGTTTGCGATCTGTGTTCTCGGCCGCGATCCTTTTGGCCCGGCACTCGACTCCATCGTCAAAGGCGAGTCCCTCGACGGCGTCCCTTTTTCCGTTCGTCACATCGGCGAACCCTCCGAGGCCTCTGCCTGCCGCATTGTTTTCGTCAGCAGCTCCGAACAGGAACGTGTTCGTCCGCTGCTCACCGAGCTCGCAAAGCTGCCCGTGCTCACCGTTGCCGACATGCCTCATTTCAACGATCGCGGCGGCATGGTTCAGTTTGTTCTTGAAAATGGACGCGTGCGCTTCGAGGTCAACCTCACCAGTGCCGAGAAATCCGGTCTAACCCTTAGCTCGCAGCTTTTGAAAGTCGCCTCTGCCGTGAAACGCGATGGAGGTCGAGATTGACGCCATGCTGAACAATTATTCAATCTCGACCAAGATCACCTGGATGAACGTTGTCGTCACCGGGGTAGCTCTCATCGTCGCCTCGCTCAGCTTCCTTTTCTACGACCAGGCCAACGCCCGCGGTGCACTCATCGACAGTCTATCCACCCAGGCACAAATCCTCGCTTCCAACAGCGTCTCCGCCCTCGACTTCAACGATCCCCAATCCGCGCGCATTACACTTTCTGCTCTCGCTGCTTCCAAGGACATCGAAGGCGCTGGCCTGCTTACGCCTGATGGCCATCTCTTTGCCGAGTACTGGCGCAGCCCCAACGTTCGCGTCAATGTGCTGCCAACCCTGCGTCCCGATCGCCAGCAGACCGAGATCTTCATCGGCAACCACCTCACCGTCATCCGCAATATCGATTTCGGCGGACGCCGCCTCGGCGCCATCTACATTCGTTCCAATCTCGACATGCTCGAGGCCCGCCGCAATCACTTCCTCCGCATTCTCGGCTTGGTGCTCCTCGCCTGCATGCTCGCGGCCCTTATCGTCTCTGCCATGTTCCGCCGCGCCGTCGCCGGCCCCATTGAGGCACTCTCCGAAACCGCGCGAACAGTTTCGCGCGAGCGCAACTATGCCATCCGCGCCGCTCCCACCCTCGCCCACGATGAGCTTGCGACCCTCATCACTGCTTTCAACGAAATGCTCTCGCAGATCCAAGTTCGCGATGCCGCGCTCAACTCCGCGCGCAGCGAACTCGAACAACGCGTCCAGGAACGTACCAAGCAACTCGTCGCCGCTAACCGCGATCTCGAGTCCTTCTCTTACTCCGTCTCCCACGATCTCCGCGGCCCGCTCGAAATCGTCAATGGCATGAGTTACATCATCAACCAGCAGTATGGACGCGAGCTCTCTTCCGGCCTCAAAGACTGCCTCGATCGCATCGAAGACGCCGCCAAGCGCATGAACCAGCTCATCGACGACATGCTCAATCTCGCCCGCGTCACCAAGAGCGAGATGCACCGCGAGCGAGTCGACCTCTCCGCCATGGTCCGCGAAATCGCCGACGAACTCCGTCGCCGCGAACCGCAACGCTACGTCGAATTCACCATTGCCCAGGGCATCGTCGTCTCCGCCGACAGCCACCTCCTCCATGTCGCCATGGACAACCTCATCGGTAACGCTTGGAAATATTCATCCAAGCAATCCCAAAGCCGCATCGAGTTCGGCGTCCGTCCCAACGAACATGGGAACGTTTATTTCATCCGTGACAACGGTGCAGGCTTCGATCCCCGCGGTGCGCAGCGGCTCTTCCAGCCCTTCCAGCGCCTCCATCCAATTTCCGAATTTCCAGGCACCGGCGTTGGACTCGCTACCGTGCAACGCATCATGCAAAAACATGGTGGACACATCTGGGCCGAAGGTGCCGTCAATCGTGGTGCCACTTTCTCATTCACTTTGCCGGAAATTTCCTAGCTCGCATCCCACTTCACTTTCTTACAAGTTCTTGACACTTCCTGCGAAGCTTCCGGCGATTTTTGTCGTCCAATCTCTCGAGAGGTGAAAGTTCAAATGGCTCCACGCAATCGCACTCCCCTCGTTGCGGCCACGACAGACACTCATGTGCCATTCCGTTATCCTCCCGTCGCAGAATCCCCGCTTGTCCTGTGCATTGATGACGATCCCGCCATCCTCGAACTCCTCGAAGATATTTTTACCGCTTGCGGTATCCGCGCCGTTTGTACCTCCGACTGTTCCACCGCACTCCGCATCGCCACTTCGGAACCGCTCGATGCCATTGTCCTCGACTACCACATGCCGGAGCTCGACGGCCTCACCCTTGCCCAGCAAATCCGCCAACACAAATCTCACGTTCCCATGATCTTGTTTTCCAGCGCCCAACTTCCATCCGACGCCCTCGACGTCGTCTCCCGCATCGTGCCCAAAGGCGACGGCGCCCTCACCCTCGCCGATGCCGTCTTCGAATCCATTGAAGGCCCCACCCACGCTGCCTGACTAGCCGCGCTATCTCTAAAATTCTGATCTTTTGGCCTCGGCGAGCACGGCTCCCGCGCTTGTCGGGGCCGCTCGTCGCGACGTGCGGATCGGCGCATTGATTCTGATCAAGAGGTCTGGTCAAGACCAACTAAGCGGGCACATCCGGCCCCTCGTTGTCCATTCGGCCGAGTGCCTGCACGGGTACTTCCGGATGGAAACTCCCCACGATTCCCCTTGCTTTTCCACAAATGTGGTGCAGAATCTCCGGAGCATTTCCGCTGTCGGATACATCCTGTATCCCTTTTCCCCCGGCGAATCGAATCCCTTCGAAAGGCAAAATTCATGCTCCGGATCGCGCTCCGTAACATCCAGAACGCAGGCACCTTTGTGTGTGCTGTCTTGCTAGCCTCAACACCCGCGCTTTCACAAGCGCCCATTCGCTCAATTCAGCAGCGGTCCATCGTCTCGCTGGCCCCGAGTCCGCGGCCTCAAGGGGCCAGCCTCGCCCGCCATGCAGGCGAAGCAACCTTTGAACATGCTCCTGAGAACTATCACGTCTTTGCCGCCACCAGCGTGGGAGAACACGCCAGCTTCGAAACCCTTACCCTCACCTTTGCGGGCGAGACCACGCTCAGCAACATCAAGCTCGCTAACAAAGACTTCGTCATTGAGCCCGGTGGCTCCTGCTATGCAGGAAACCATTACTCCGCGGGTCAAAACTGCTCGCTGCTCGTGCGTTTCACCCCGCAAGGCCCCGGACACCGCTTGGGCTTTCTCAAGATCTCACACTCTTCTGAGTCCTCTCCCGCGAGCATCGGCCTCGTCGGCAATGGCTATGCACCTGTCGTCAGCTTCACTCCGTCCCAGATCTCCACTGTCACGGGAACCGTGAGCTCCGGCACCGGAACCCTCAAGAGTGCAAGCAATATGGCCGTCGATGGAGGCGATACCCTTTACATCGCCGATGTCGGAAATAGTCTCATCAAAGAGATTGATTCTAGCGCTGCGATCAATACCATCTCGCCGGCTTTTGCCACCCCGCAGTCGCTTGCCGTGGACACCCTCGGCATCATTTACTCGGCCAACGTCTCGGCGAGTACGTACTACTTCAGCTATTTCGCCCCTTGGGCAACCCAAACTGCGTATGGCACCACGTACGCTCCCGGGAGCTGTACGCCCAGCGCTACGTGCCCATTGACTACAGTCGGTATGTCTAAACCGGCCAACATGTCCATCGACAACTACGACAACCTGTTTTTCGAGGAAGGCACCAAGGGCGCGGCCGAGATGCCGGTTACCAACGTTTCAGGGGGAACCGGTTCTTTCAACTTGTGGTATCTCACGAACCAGTTCATCTACTCCAACGGCACTCCGGCGTCCTTCGCCGTCGATGCCAATGGCAATCTCTATAACACCTACATTTATTCAACCGCCAACACCTGCTATCTGCTCCAGGAGCCACTCTACAATGCCGAGTACTCACCCACCGCGAACCGCGTCGCGGGCGGCACGAAGTGTGGCTTCTCCGGCGACGGCGGCCAGGGTCGCACCGCCGAGATCAGTTCCACCATCGGACAAATCACCTTTGATATCGCCGGCAACCTCTACTTCGCCGACGCAGGCAATCAGCGTGTCCGCCGCATCGACGCCGCCACCGGCATCATTACCACCATCGCCGGCAACGGTACCGCAGGCTATAGTGGCGATACCAACGCCGCTACCTCCGCCACCCTCAGTAATCCCACCGGCGTCGCCGTCGATTCCCAGGGACAGGTCTATATCCTCAGCAATGCGCCAACCGCTGGGCCAACCCAGGTAATTCGTAAAGTCGGCGTCAAGGGATACCACAAATTTTCTTCCCAGTTGAAAGGCACCAGCAGCGCCCCCACTGTCTTCACCGTCGCCAATACCGGCAACCAAACTCTCACCCTGAGTGCGGACGCGGTGCTTTCCGGTAGCAATCCGTCCGACTTCGCCATCGATCCAGGCACCACCACCTGTACGCTAACCGCCGGCACAACCATCGCCGCCGGCCGCAGTTGCAAGATCGGCATTGTCTTCCAGCCCTCCGGCACAGCGACCTACTCCGCGAACCTCCAGCTTCAAGACAATACCGTAACCGGCACCAACACCATTTCCGTTACCGGTACCGGCATCTTGAACACGCCCACCATCGCGATCACCTCACCTGCCAAAAATGCCACCATCACCCACGGCACCACCATCACCTATTCCGTGAGTGTCACCTCCACCGGGTCCACGAAGCCAACTGGAACCGTCACTTTCAAAGCGAGTGGCAATCCGATCGGCAGTCCGGTGACGCTCTCCGGCGGTGGCACCGCTTCCACCACGTTCTCCGAAACCACGCTGAAGACCTACCTGCTCTCAGTCACTTACAACGGCGACGCCAACTTCTCACCGGCTACCGCGTCGGAAGACATCACCATCGACGCCGCTAACCCGGTCCATCTCAGCCTCCTGCCGGCCGTCAGTTCGTCTTCCGCATGCGGCACGCAGACCTTCACCGTTCAAGCTTCTTCGCCTTCCGGTGGCACGCCGACCGGAACCATCGCGCTGATGAGCGGTACCACTAAACTCAGTTCAGCAACCCTTAACAACGGCTCCGCGGTCCTTTCCGCTGGCCCTCGCAACAACGGCCAACAATCGTTCTTCGCCAAGTACAGCGGCGACGATTCACATCCGTCAGCCGTATCCGCCCCGGTAACCGGTACCGTCCGCCCCATGGCCGACTGCATCGGAAATTTCCGGTTCTTCTCTCGCTCCTCAATTCCAACGAACTAACCAACTCCAATAAAAACGGGATGGACGTCTCCGTCCATCCCGCGAGTTACTAATTGCAGTGCTGTCCGTTATCCGGTTTCCGGCAAGCACCATACTTGTGCTTGCTCGGGTTTTTACACAAGTCCCTGGTCCAGCATCGAGTCAGCGATCTTCAGGAAGCCGCCGATGTTGGCGCCCACCACCAGATTGCCCGGCTTGCCGTATTTCTCGGCAGTCTCGTAGCAATTCTTGTGGATGGCGATCATGATCTTGTGCAACCGATCGTCCACTTCTTCACGCGTCCAGCTTAACCGCATGCTGTTCTGCGACATCTCCAACCCTGACGTCGCCACGCCGCCCGCGTTCGCTGCCTTTGCCGGTCCATACAGTACGCCGGCTTCCAGGAACAGGTTCGTCGCTTCCAGCGTGCTCGGCATGTTCGCGCCTTCCGATACCAGCTTGCAGCCATTCTTAATGAGATTCTTGGCATCTTTGCCATTAATCTCATTCTGCGTGGCGCTCGGGAACGCGCAATCTGCCTTCAGGTCCCACAGCGGGTTGTGATCCAGCTTCGGATCCACCGCTACGTACTTCGCATGCTTGAATTTGTCCACATACTGCTGGATGCGTCCACGTTTCAAGTTCTTCAGGTCGAGAATGAACGCCAGCTTCTCGCGGTCAATCCCGTCCGCATCGTGAATCATGCCGGCCGAATCGCTGCACGTAATCGGCTTCGCGCCGAGGTCGAGCAACTTCTCAATCGTGTATTGCGAAACGTTGCCGCTGCCGCTGACCAGGCAGGTCTTGCCTTCCAGCGTCTGCTTCTGCGTCTTCAACATTTCCAGCGCGTAGTACACGCATCCGTAGCCCGTCGCTTCCGGACGAATCAGCGAGCCCCCCCAGTTCAGGCCCTTGCCCGTCAACACGCCCGTGAATTCATTGCGCAGCCGCTTGTACTGGCCGAACAGGAAGCCGATTTCCCGGCCACCCACGCCAATGTCGCCCGCCGGTACGTCTGTATCCGGCCCAATGTGCCGCTGCAATTCCGTCATGAAGCTCTGGCAGAAGCGCATCACTTCCGCATCGCTCTTGCCCTTGGGATCAAAGTCCGATCCGCCCTTGCCGCCGCCCATAGGCAGCGTCGTCAGCGAATTCTTGAACACCTGCTCGAACGCCAGGAACTTCAAAATGCCCAGGTTCACCGATGGATGGAAGCGCAGTCCGCCTTTGTACGGCCCAATCGCGCTGTTCATCTCAATGCGGAAGCCCCGGTTCACATGGATCTCGCCCTTGTCATCAGTCCACGGCACACGGAACATCAGCACGCGCTCAGGCTCGGTTACCCGCTCGAGGATCTTGTTCGAAATGTACTCGGGGTGCTTTTCGAGTGCAGGAATCAGCGACTCGAGAACTTCCTGGACCGCCTGGTGAAACTCCTTCTCGGCGGGGTTTTTCGCTTTTACCAGTGCCAACACTTCGTTGACGTAGGTCCGCGGTGCCGCAATGGCGCCGGGAATCATCGTTGACAGGCTCATAAGAATGGCTCCTCCTCGTTTTACGAGGAATACGATTTGCACTGCAATTCAGTTGTCAAAGTAAGCGCCACAATTGCACTCTTCGGACCCACAATCTTGTGGGTGCCCCACCCTTGGCACGCAGTGACAGGGTGGGTCGCACGACTCGTCATTCCTTCGGAACGCCGTCGCCCCGGCTGTGAAATTTCACCGTGCTTCCTGCGGTCGCTTCTTCCTTCGATTCAAATGGATTGTCCATCCCCCCGTGTTCGCCTGCGGCATACTCGTCCGCGTACTGCGCGAGAATACGCCGGATTTCGCGATCATTCCACCGCGAAGCGAGCAGGGCTTTGGGCATTTCCCCGTGCCCCTGGCATAGCGGGCACACAACAATGTCTAGAGTCTTGGAAGAATGCGTCATTCAAACCTCCCGAGCAAATTCGGAGGACATGCATGACTGCTATGTGTCCTAGCCCACGTGCCTATCTGCGGGCCGAACCTCTTTACCGCCATGCGGCTGTTTCGCCGCAAAATAAACGCCGGTGCCGGCTCATGGTCGAGCCTTACGAAGCATCCGGCTTAGCTATGCTGATATTCACAAATGCTTGCCGTCTATTCACTTCACGGCTTTATAGTGCGATTGCCATTCTTCTCCCGCGCCTGCCCAATTGGCTGTGACACGAATCACGTCCGAGGGTGAGCCAATTTCGACCACAGTGGACAACTACGTGCCCAATGCTTTATTGCTTTCCTGCGCCCCAGGAGCTCTTGTGAAAGCAATCGTTTTCGCTCTCTTGTTCTCACTCCCCGCCGCCGCCCAGTCGCTCTCCAACAGCCAACTCACCGTCTCCGACAATCCCCACGGCGCGTACCAACTCGGACTCCGCAATGCCAAGCCCGCCCTCATCGCCGGCGTCGCCGCCCAGGTCGATCACCACTGGCTCCGCTCTTCCGACTACACTTCCTGCCAATCTGCCGCCAGCACGTTCACCGACGCTCTCGGCCCCGGCCACCAGCTCAACGTGTCCTGCGGCAGCGAAGGTAATGATCCCAATCTCCTCTACACCCTCCAGCTCTATGACAACGCTCCCTACGGCGCCATCCAGGTCAAACTCCATAACACCACCTCGAAGTCCCTCACCGTCCAATCGCTCCGCAGCGTCGATACCACCACGCCGCTGAATCTCGGCCCGCATCTCGAATCCGCCCGCGTTCTATCTGACAGCTTCAGCGAAGACTGGCCCGACCTCAAAATTTACGATCTCGGCCTGGTCCCCGACGGCCTTCACCGCGGGGTTGGCAGCCAGCTCATCTACAACCGCGACAGCAAGCAATCGCTCTTTCTCGGCGCCCTCACCTCCGACCGCTTCCTCACCATCCTGCGCCTGCAAACCCAAGGCCCAGGCCGCGTCGCCAGCTACACCGTCGACTCAACAGGTACCACCGAAATTCAGAAAGCTCTCAACCTCGATCACTCTTCCGCCGACGATCTCGTCGAGCTCAGCCTCCCCGTCGCGCCCGGTGAAACCATCTCCTCCGAACGCGTTCTTTTCTCAGTAGGCTCGGACTATCACTCTCAACTCCTGGCCTATGGCGACGCCATCCGCCGCCTCCATCACGCCCGCGTCAACAGCGAAACGCCCATCGGGTGGTGGAGTTGGACCGCCTACTATGGCGCCATCAACGAAGGCGAAGTCCTCTCCAATGCCGAGTGGCTCGCCCAACATCTCAAGCGCGAAGGCTTCAAGTTTTTCCAGATTGACGAGGGCTACCAATACGCCCGCGGCGAGTTCACCACCACCAACGCCACCCAATTTCCCGATGGTCTCCGCAACGTCGGTCACCACCTCATCTCCGACGGCCTCACCTTCGGTCTCTGGACCGCGCCCTTCGAAATCACCACCCGCTCGTGGGTCTACGAGAATCACAAAGATTGGCTCGTGAAGAATTTGAAGGGCGATCCCATCCCGCTAGGCGACGTCTGGAACCAGCACGTCGACATCCTCTATGCCCTCGATACCACCAACCCCGGCGCGCAAGACTACCTCCGCCAGACCTACCGCATCATCACTCGCGAATGGGGCGTCCGTTTCATCAAGCTCGATTTCATGGACACCACCGCCATCGAAGGCCGCTACTTCCGCCCCAACACCACCGCCCTCGAAGCCCAGCGCATCGGCCTGCAAATCATTCGCGACACTGTCGGCCCCGACGTCATCCTCGACAAAGATGGCAGCCCCATGCTCAACCCCGTCGGCCTCGTCGACTCAGGCCGCGTCTCCGCCGATACCGGCCACAACTTCGAGCGCACCCGCGCCGCCGAACCCGGCATCGCCGCCCGCTTCTACATGCACCGGAACTTCTTCATCAACGATCCCGACGCCTTCAACGTCACCGACAGCTACCTAATGGAAGAGAAGGAGCCGCAGCCGCCCGTCACCCTAGCCCACGCCCAAGCCTCAATCGCGCTCTCCGCCATCTCCGGCGGCAACTACGAAATCGGCGACGACCTCCTCCTCCTCGGCGCCGAAAAAGAGCGCCTCGCCTTAGTCGAAAATCGAGACCTCCTCAATATGATCCGCCTCGGCCGTGCCGCCACACCCATCGACCTCCTCACCTATGCCCCCGAAGATGAGCAGCCCAGCGTCTTCCTCCTCCGCGAAAGCCCGCGCCAATCGATCCTCGTAGTCTTCAACTGGACAAACTCTCCGCGCACTCACAAATTTCAGTTAACCGACCTCGGCCTTCCCGACACCAACTCCTACGCCGGCGTCGACGTCTTCGACGGCACCACCATCCCCGCCAACAACGGCGTCCTCGAGATCGCCAGCCAGCCCGCCGAGTCCGCTAAAGTCATCAAGCTTGTTGATGACAAAATCGCCGCCGCGCCGCCCGCCATCACCATCCACGCTCCCACCACCGCCAAAGCCGGCGAGACGATCCACTTCGTCGCTGATGCCGATCCCAAAGGCGTTCCCGCAGTCGCCTATCGCTGGACCTTCGGCGATGGCGTCACCACCGACGGCCGCGAAGCCCAACAAACCTACCCCACCGCCGGCGACTACAAAATCCACCTCACCGTAGAAGGCCTCGACGCCCTCTCCGCCCAACAAGACTTCACCCTCCACGTGACCGGCCAGCTAGCAGTCATGCCCCAACTTCGCAACAACCGTCGCTTCGAGGAGAAGTGACACCCCTAATTCCTTCGTGTACTTCGTGCCCTTCGTGTTGAAAGATTTTGCATTTTGCATCGTCTACCACGAGTACATCATCTCAACCCAAACGAGGACCTCGCCATGCAATGTCATCACCTCAAAGAAATCCAGGACGTGAAACCCTCTGCGAACGGCTGTGAAGAGTGCCTCAAAATCGGCGGCACATGGGTTCACCTCCGCATGTGCCTCATCTGCGGCAAAGTCGGCTGCTGCGATAGCTCTCCCAACAAGCACGCCACCAAGCACTTCCACCAATCCAAGCACCCCATCATGCAATCCCACGAGCCCGGCGAAACTTGGCGCTGGTGCTACGTCGACGAAATGGAAGTCTGACCGCATCGGGCGCTCCTTCACAGTCGGCCGTCGCCTTCATGCTCCGGCCCAATCGCGGCCCTCGCCTTTATGCTCAGGCCGACAACCCTCCAAGCGCGAAGCGCGCCACGGTTCTAAAGCCCGGGGCGTAGCCCCGGGAAAGGCGCGCCAAAATAGAAAAGCCCGCTTCCGCGGGCGGCACGCCTTGTAAACGGGTCGATCAACGCCCGATCTTTTCCAAACCTGGTTTGCCACTCCCGCTCCATTGATTTACTTTTCCCACGTGAAACTGCTGTCGGTTCTTCTCTTGCTCCTATTCGCCTCCCCTCTCCACGCGCAACTCACCGCAACGGCCGACCCAAAATCCGGCACCTACACTCTCACCGACCCCCGCACCCACTTCACCTTCTCCGGAACTTTTCCCGCGCGCATCGAACGCGTCCAACACACCACCGGCCACGACGCCATCGGCCCCTATCACGCCCTCCACTTCCGCTGGACCCTCAACGCCGACCCCGTCCACGCCGAAATTCGCACCTACGACGCCAAGCCCGTCGCGCTCTTCCGCGTCATTCTTCCCCACGCCGTCTATCTCAACGACCCCATCGCCTTTCCCGACTTCACCACCCAACCTCGTGACCTTCACCTCTTCAGCTACGCCGACCAGAACTTCGCCCCGCCGCAATTTTCCGTAAGCCAAATCTCTGCTCCCTGGCTCCTCTTCGACGACCACCTCAACGCCGCCATTCTCTCGCCCGCAAACCACTTCCAGGTCCTCACCATGCGTGGCGACGGCCGTACTCGCACCGCCGTCTCCACCGGATTGGAACTCCATGATCTTCCCGCGAACTTCGAGTTCACCTCGTTGCTCGTCATCGAGCCCGGCATTCATCGCGCCTTCCGCACCTGGGGCGACGCTCTCACCCATCTCACCGGTAAACAGCGTCCATCGAACGAAGCCGACGCCACCCTGAAATATCTCGGCTACTGGACCGACAACGGCGCCTCCTACTACTACAACTTCGATCCCAAGCGTGGTTACGCCGGCACGCTGCTAGCTGAACTCAATCGCCTGCGCGACGCAAAAATCCCCGTCGGATACTTGCAACTCGACAGCTGGTGGTACGAAAAAGATTCCATCAGTTACGACGGCACGCCTCTCGAAGCCAAGGAATCTAAGTTCCCGCCCGCGCGCTGGAACATCTACGGCGGCATCTGGTCCTACACCGCGTCACCCGATTTATTTCCCAACGGCCTCGCCGCCTTCCAGAAGCAAGTCGCGCTTCCGCTAGTCGTGCACAGCCGCTGGATGAGCCAGCGCAGCCCGTATCACCAGAAATATGAAATCGCTGGCGTCGCGCCGCTCGACCCGCGCTACTGGAACGAGATTGCCACGTACCTCCACGCCAACGGAGTCGTCACCTACGAGCAAGACTGGCTCGACCGCATCCGCAACTTTTCCGACTTCGAGAAGCATCTCGATCGCGGCGACCAGTTCTTCACCAACATGGCCGCCGCCATGGCGAAGCAAGGTCTCACCATGCAGTACTGCATGGCCACTCCCAGCGACTTCCTGGAAGCCGCTCGGTTTTCCAATCTAACCACCATCCGCACCAGCGGCGATCATTTCGTCCGCGCGCAGCGCCTTCCATTCCTGTACGTTTCGGAACTGGCCGAGGCCGTCGGCGCGTGGCCTTGGGCCGACGTAGCCGACAGCCCCGACCGCGACGCCATCCTGCTGCAAACTCTTTCCGCCGGCCCTGTCGGCTTCGGCGACGCCCTCGGCCACGAAAACCGCAGCAACCTCCTGCGCGCTGTCCGCAGCGACGGCGTAATCATTAAGCCCGACGCCCCCATCGTCCCACTCGACCGCTCCTACCTGGACGCCGCGCAACGAAAACACGCTCCCACCCTAGCCGCCACCTACACCAACCACAGCGGCCTGCGCACTGCGTACCTGTACGCCTTCGCGCCAACCCCCGCCGATCGTGGTCCCGTAGAGTTCACCGCGGCCGACGTCGGTTTGTCCGGCGGCATCTTTGTGTATGACGTATTTGCGAATCGCGGCGAGCCCGTCGCAGCAGGGAAGACCTTCACCAGCGCTTTGCGTGCGGACGACTCCGCCTTCTACATCGCCGCGCCCATCGTCGCAGGCACAGCCTTCCTCGGCGACGAAAACGCCTACGTCGGAACCGGCAAGATGCGTGTCGCCATCCTGCATCC
>DASYAU010000169.1:0-35595 GCA_036501185.1 Candidatus Korobacter sp.
AGATGGTGATGCCGGGCGACAACGTGACCTTGGAAATCGAGCTGATTACGCCGGTGGCCATGGAGAAGGGCTTGCGCTTCGCGATCCGCGAAGGCGGCCGTACCGTGGGCGCGGGCACGATCAGCGAAATTATTGCGTAGAGTATGGGTATCCCAGGTTTCGGAAACCGCCAAACCTGGGGCACCCGCTGATTTACCTCGAAGAGACATCTTCGATATCCGGGCTTGGACCCGGACAAGGCCCGGCGAAAGCTGGACAAATAAAAGAAGGAGTAATAACCAACAATGCCCCGCGAAATCGTTCAACTGCAGTGTGGAGATTGCAAGGACAAGAACTACTCCACGACGAAGAACAAGAAGACGACCACCGGCCGTCTGGAGTTCAGCAAGTTCTGCCGCAAGTGCCGTAAACATACTTCTCACAAAGAAGTGAAATAAGGCGTCCGGCTAGAGGACTACAGGGGCGTAAGCTCAACGGCTAAACTGCCGGTCTCCAAAACCGGACTTGGGGGTTCGAATCCCTCCGCCCCTGCCAGAGATTGACTGACGCGGTCGAGTGCCGCATGAAGTGAGAGAAGTTATGGCAAAGCAGGCAGTGATGACAGCAGACGAGAATAGCCTGGGCAACAGGATGAAGGGCTGGCCGCAGCGCACGAAGTCGTTTTACAACGACGTGCGTTCGGAGATGAAGAAGGTCAGCGTTCCTTCGCGCAAGGAAGTGCAATCCACAACCGTGGTTGTAGTGATCACGGTCTTTATATTCGGCCTTTATTTCTGGGTCGTCGACAATGCGATTGGCAAGCTCATCGATTACGTATTCACGTACTTCAAGCACCACTAGACGCGCATGGCAAACAACATGACGGAAGAAACTAAAGACAACCAGCCGGAAGCACAGCAGCCAGAGACCGAGCAGCCGGTGCAGAACCCGAACATGAAGTGGTACATCATCCACAGCTATTCGGGCTTCGAGCGCAAGGTGAAGGAGTCGCTGGAATCGCGCATTCACGCCTTTGGACTTGAGGACAAGATCGGGCGCGTGCTGATTCCGACGGAGTCTGTGACGGAAGTGCGCGGCGGCAAGAAGTACACCAGCGAGCGAATGTTCTATCCCGGCTATGTGCTGGTAGAGATGGACATGGACGACAATGTGTGGCACGTGGTGAAGTCGACGCCGCGCGTGACCGGGTTCGTCGGAACCGGCCAGCAGCCCACGCCGCTCAGCGAAGAAGAAGTCCAGCAGATCGTCTATCGCGTGGCCGACAGCCGCGAAAAGCCGAAGCTCAAGGTCAAGTTCGAGAAAAACGAGTCGGTGCGCATCAGTGAAGGTCCGTTTGCGACCTTCCAGGGCGTGGTGGACGAAGTGAACGAAGATAAGGAAACGCTGAAGGTCATGGTGACGATCTTCGGGCGCTCGACGCCGGTGGAACTCGAGTTCGGCCAAGTCGAGAAAGTGATTACATAGGATTTGGCAGGAAACGGCGAGCCACGGCGAGCCGGGCAGGAAAGAATTCAAGGGGCACGAGCCCCTGAGGTACAGGAATCATGGCAAAGAAAGTAACCGGAACCGTAAAGCTCCAGATCGCCGCGGGCAAAGCCACGCCGGCGCCTCCGGTCGGCCCGGCCCTCGGCCAGGCGCAGATCAACATCATGGAGTTCTGCAAGCAGTTCAATGCGAAGACCGCGAGCAAAGACCTCGAGGGCTTCACCATCCCGGTGTTGATCACGGTTTACAACGACCGCAGCTTCACCTTCGTCACTAAGACCCCTCCGGCGAGCGATCTTCTTCGGAAGGCCGCGGGTGTTGCCAAGGGTTCAGGCACGCCGAACAAGGAAAAGGTAGGCAAGGTGACTGAGAAGCAGGTCGTCGAGATCGCGAAGCAGAAGATGCCGGACTTGAACGCTGCGTCGGTGGAGACGGCGATCAACAGCATCAAGGGCACCGCGCGGTCGATGGGAATTGATATCGTCCCGTAGTTGGAAAGATCCCCGCCCTACGCTGCGCGTAGAGTGGGGCAACCATAAGTTTAGTCGTAGACCACGGTGCAGCGGGGTAACGCTGGGCGGTGGCAGACAAGGAGCAACATGGCAAAGCCAGGAAAGAAAATCGAAGCGGCACGCAAAGCGGTAGAAGTGCGTCCGTATGTTCTGCAGGAGGCAGTGCCTCTTTTGCAGAAGGTGAAGTTCGCCAAGTTCGACGAGACCGTCGACTTGACACTTCGTTTGGGTGTCGATCCGAAGCACGCCGACCAGATGGTCCGCGGCACGGTCGTTCTGCCTCACGGTCTAGGTAAGACGAAGAAGGTGTTGGTAATCGCCAACGGCGAAAAGCAGCGCGAAGCCGAAGCGGCCGGTGCGGATTTCGTCGGCGGCGAAGAGATGGTCGAAAAAATCTCGAAAGAGAACTGGACAGACTATGACGCGGTAATCTCGACGCCCGACATGATGCGATCCGTCGGAAAACTTGGCAAGGTGCTCGGTCCCCGCGGCCTGATGCCGAATCCGAAGACCGGAACGGTGACGACGGACGTGGCTTCGGCGGTGCGCGAAGTAAAAGCCGGCAAGGTTGAGTTCCGGACCGATAAGACCGGGTTGGTGCATTGCCCGGTAGGCAAGATTTCGTTTACGCCCGACAAGCTGGTGGACAACGCTTCCACGGTGATCACGTCCGTGGTGAAGGCGAAGCCTGCTGCCGCCAAGGGCAAGTACATCAAGGGCTGCTACCTCAGCTCGACGATGGGCCCGGGGATCTCCATTGACACGACTGCCCTGGAGGCAGCGTCGAAGAGCTAGTCGAGCGCAAAGAGGATTGAGACATGGCAGTCACGAAAGCAAAAAAGATCGAAGTTACAGAGAAGCTGGCCAATCAGTTGAAGAATGCGAACCACGCGATCGTGGGCACCTTCAACAAGCTGACGGTCGAAAAAGATTATGAACTCCGCAAGGCGGTGCGCAGTGCGGGCGCAAAGTACTCGGTGGTGAAGAACACCCTGGCCGAGCGCGCAGCGAAAGGCACCAAGATTGAAGAGGCGGTGAAGAACCTGGCCGGCGTTACCTCGATCGCGTTCACGGAAGGCGATCCGGTGCAGTTGGCGAAGGTGCTCAGCAAGTACGCCAAGGACAATCCGGAGTATGAGTTCAAGGCTGGCGTGGTAGATGGCAAGGTCATCAAGATCTCGGAGATCGATGCCCTCGCGAACATGCCGTCGAAGGAAGAGATTTACTCGAAGTTGCTCTTCCTGATCAACGCTCCGGCGCAGCGCCTGGTCACGGTGATGAATGCCGTTGGTCGCGATCTCGCGGTTGTGATCGACCAGGGCGTGCAGAAGCAAAAGTTCTCGGGCGGCGAAGCTGCCGCCCAGCAGTAACGGGTTCGGGACGACGAAAGCCGTCCCAAAAGGTTCCGTTATCCGTTGTTGGGAGCATGTCTAGATCGCCGGCTTTGTCTGGGCTGGTGCAGAGGTTGGGCTTAGGTAACGCGGTGATCGCGTAACTGCCACCCGGAAGATCTCGGACATCGACCTCACGGGAAATAACGAAATCGCACAACGAATAACGAAAACAGAATTGGAGATACGGAAATGGCAGATTTGGCGCAGTTAGAAGAACAAATCGTAGGGTTGTCGCTGCTGGATGCGGCGCAACTGGTGAAGAAGCTCGAAGAGCGTCTCGGTGTTTCGGCTGCGGCGGCTGCCCCGGTGATGGTTGCCGGCGGCGGTGCAGGCGCGGGCGCGGCGGCGGCCCCAGCGGAAGAGAAGACGGAATTCACCGTCGTCCTGACCGCAGCGGGTGCTAACAAGATCAACGTGATCAAGGCTGTTCGTGAAGTGACGAGCCTTGGCCTGAAGGAAGCGAAGGACCTGGTGGATGGCGCTCCGAAGACCGTGAAAGAAGGCGTGTCGAAGGACGAAGCTGCGACTATCCAGAAGAAGTTCCAGGACGCCGGCGCGACGGTCGAAATCAAGTAGTTGTAGTTCCTGGGTCCCCGGCAGCTTCGGTTGCCGGGGAATCCGGTCTGAATCTTTTCAGGCCGGAGACTCATCTTCTAATGAGGCAAGATGAGCGTTTAGACAACACGTTCCTATTACGCTTGAGCGGGCGTATCGGGGCGCGATGGTTGCCGAGGAAGCGGAGCGGGTCCTCTCAAGACTCGCGGAATTCCCGGGCATCGTGGGTGTCGGTTGAAAGACCGAGTGCGACACACCGAAGTAAGTGGCGGACGGCCGCCTCGGCGATTGCGTGAGGCTCACACGCAGCGGCGAGCGGACGAGAACAGGCCAAAGAGATACTGGCGCGGGAAGCAAGAGTTCTGAATCAAGTTCGAGAAAGCGCGCAGTCGGCGCCTGCGGGGAGTTATGTCTCCGGCAGGCGCATACGTGTTTTCTAACGCAAACGGCTCAGCCAGGGGCTGGTTTACGTTTCCTGTTCTCTTATTTAGGCCGTACCGCCGCAGCAGAATCGCGCATGCAGGTTGGATGCGCGAGATCGCAGGCTGTGTCGTACCCGAGATGTTAGGCCAGCACTATTTGCCGTTCGCCAGGGACAGGGTGAGTACGAAAGCGTGCTCATTCTATCCGTTCCCGCTGTGAAAAACGCAGTACGGAAGGGCACAAACTTAGGAGTTATCAATGGCAGAAAAGAAAATTGCCTTCCGCAACCGTCAGGACTTCTCGAAAATTCCGGCGACAATTCAGATCCCAAACCTCATTGAGGTGCAGAAGCGATCGTATGACCGCTTCCTGCAGATGGATCTGTTGCCGAGCGAGCGTGACGATGCGGGGCTTCAGGCGGTCTTCCAGTCGGTGTTTCCGATCACGGATTTCCGCAATGTCTCCCAACTCGAGTTCGTGGATTACGCGATCGGCAACTGGGAGTGCAAGTGCGGCCACCTAAAGGGGCTGCATCACCTGCGCACAACCTGTAAGAACTGCGGAGCGACAGTCGTAACCGACCCGTTCCATCCCGGCGATGTGCTTTGCCAGAAGTGCGGCACGTTCAACGCCAACACGCCTGACTTCTGCAACAAGTGCGGCGACCCTGTCGGCCTGCAGCTGAAGTACGACGTGGCTGAGTGCGAAGAGCGCGGCATGACCTATTCGGCTCCTCTGAAGGTCACGATGCGCCTGACGATTTTCGACAAAGACCCGGAGACGAACAACCGCACCATTCGCGACATCAAGGAACAGGAAGTGTTCTTTGGCGATGTTCCGCTGATGACGCAGAACGGTACGTTCATCGTCAACGGCACGGAGCGCGTGATCGTGAGCCAGTTGCACCGCTCGCCGGGCGCGTTCTTTGAGACGGCGAACAACCGCACCTACTTCCTCGGCAAGATCATTCCTTACCGCGGATCGTGGGTGGAGTTCGAGTACGACCAGAAGAACATCCTTTACGTTCGCATTGACCGGAAGCGCAAGTTCCTGGGAACGATCTTCCTGCGAGCTCTCGGCTTGCGCACGGACGAGGATATCCTGCGCACGTTCTACACCGTGGACCGCATCGCGGTGAAGGACAAGAAGCTGTACTGGACGCTGGAACCGGGCATCGAGCGGCCGACGAACCTTGTCGGACTGAAGCTCTCGCACGCTGTGAAGAAGGGCGGCGAAGAGATCGCTCACTCGGGCCGCAAGGTCACGGCTTCGGTGTTGAAGGACATCCAGAAGGCGAAGATCTCGGAACTCGAGATCGAGTTGGGTGATTTTGAGGGCGCGTATGTCGCGGCCGACGTAATCGACACCAATACCGGCGAAGTGCTGCTGGAGGCCAACCAGGAGCTGACGGCAGACAAGCTGTCGAAGATGATCGACGCTGGCATCGCGGAAGTGCATGTGTTCTTCCCCGAGCGCGACGACGTCGGCACGGTGATCAGCGCGACGCTGCGCCGCGATTCGGTGAAGACGCCGCAGGAAGCGTTGATCGAAATCTACCGCAAGCTGCGTCCGGGCGACCCGCCGACGCTCGATACCGCGACTGCGCTCTTCCACGGCATGTTCTTCGATCCGCGGAAGTACGACTTCTCGCGTGTGGGTCGCTTGAAGTTCAACATCAAGCTGTTCGACAAGCAGGAAGCCACCAACCTCGACAAGCGCACGCTGGACCCGGATGACTTCTACCACACCATCCGTTACCTGCTGAAGTTGCGCCGGAACCTGGGTACGGTGGACGACATCGATCACCTTGGCAACCGTCGCGTCCGCGCGGTGGGCGAACTCCTCGAGAACCAGTTCCGCATTGGATTGGTTCGCATGGAGCGCGCGATCAAGGAAAAGATGAGCGTGTACCAGGAAATGTCGACGGCAATGCCGCACGACCTGGTGAACGCCAAGCCGGTGATGGCTGCGATCCGCGAGTTCTTCGGATCCTCGCAGTTGTCGCAGTTCATGGACCAGACCAACCCGCTCTCGGAAATCACCCACAAGCGCCGCTTGTCGGCACTTGGACCGGGCGGCTTATCGCGTGAACGCGCAGGATTCGAAGTCCGCGACGTACACCCGACGCACTATGGCCGTATCTGCCCGATCGAGACGCCGGAAGGTCCGAACATCGGGCTGATCTCGTCATTGAGCTGCTATGCACGGATCAATGACTACGGCTTCATCGAGTCGCCGTATCGCCGCGTGAAGGGCGGACGCGTGATTGATTACGTCCAGGTAACGCACGCGGGCGATAGCGATTACCGCGTAGGCGACAAGATGGAGAAGTCGGAAGCCGTGAAGTCGAACGAAGAGCTGCGCGGCCGCAAGAAGCGCGGCATCGAGACCGATCCGTACTCTTTCTACCTCTCAGCGTGGGAAGAAGATAAGTGGACGATCGCGCAGGCGAACGCGGAGCTCGACGACAAGGGGAAGATTACTTCCGAACTCGTCAACGCGCGTAAGGCCGGCAACTTTGTGCTGATCAGCCGCGACGAGATTGATTACATCGACGTCAGCCCGAAGCAGTTGGTCTCCGTGGCCGCTTCGCTCGTGCCGTTCCTCGAACACGACGACGCGAACCGCGCGCTGATGGGCGCCAACATGCAACGCCAGTCCGTGCCGCTGCTCCGCGCCGAAGCCCCGCTGGTGGGAACCGGCATGGAAGGCGTTACAGCACGTGACTCCGGTGCGGTCGTGCTCGCACGCCGTTCGGGCATGGTGGACTCGGTTGACTCGGAGCGCGTGATCGTACGCGTTGAGGGGGAGCATCATCCGATGCAGCTCTCGCGTGAAGTCGGTAGCGACATCTACCAGCTCACGAAGTTCAAGCGCTCGAACCAGAACACATGCATCAACCAGAAGCCGATCGTGAAGCAGGGCGATCACGTGAAGAAGGGCCAGGTCATTGCCGACGGTCCTTGCACCGACCACGGCGAACTTGGCCTTGGCCGTAACGTGCTCGTGGCCTTCATGCCTTGGCGTGGTTACAACTTCGAAGACGCGATCCTCGTTTCCGAGAAGCTGGTGAAGGAGGATTACTACACCTCCGTCCACATCGAGGAGTTCGAGATCGAAGCTCGCGACACGAAGCTCGGTCCGGAAGAAATCACCCGCGACATCCCCAACGTCAGCGAATCTGCGCTGCGCGATTTGGATGAAAGCGGAGTGATCCGTATCGGCGCCAACGTGAAGGCAGGCGACATCCTGGTGGGCAAGGTCACGCCGAAGGGCGAAACCCAGCTCACCCCGGAAGAGAAGTTGCTGCGTGCCATCTTCGGCGAAAAAGCCGGCGATGTCCGCGACGCTTCCCTCACCACTCCTCCGGGGATCGAGGGCGTCGTAGTTGACGTCAAGATCTTCTCCCGCAAGGGCCAGGAAAAGGACGAGCGCGCCAAGGTCATCGAAGCCAGCCAGATCGCGAAACTGGAAAAGAACCTTGCTGACGAAATCCGCATTCTGACAGACGAGCGTTTGAAGCGTCTCGAAGGGCTGCTGGGCGCGAAGGTTGTGCAGGCTGACTTGCACGACGAGCGCACCAACAAGCGCCTGCTGACGAAGGACGCCGTTCTCGACCGCGAGACCATCGAGCGCATCTCGACGCGCAATTTGAAGCGCATCAAGTACGCCGATAAGGACCCGCGGGTGAACGAGCAGATCGACGAGATCGAGGAAATGACCTCGCGCCAGATCGATGTACTGCGGAAGATCGTCCGCGAAAAGATCGACAAACTGCAGAAGGGCGACGAACTGCCTCCCGGCGTGATCAAGCTGGTGAAGGCATACATCGCCATGAAGCGCAAACTGAGCGTCGGCGACAAGATGGCCGGACGCCACGGCAACAAGGGTGTGATCGCCCGCATTCTGCCCGAGGAAGATATGCCTTATCTCGAGGATGGAACCGCGGTCGAGATCGTCCTGAACCCGCTGGGCGTGCCAAGCCGTATGAACGTCGGCCAGATTCTGGAAACGCACCTGGGCTGGGCCGGACATGAACTTGGCAAGAAGATCACCGACTTCATGCGGGAAAACTCCGAGGCCGGCCAGGTCCGCAAGTACCTGAAGCAGCTCTTCAAAGACACGGCATTCGTCGATCATGTGACGGAACTCGACGACGAACTGCTGTTGAAGGTCGCGAAGGGCATGCAGGATGGCGTCTTCTTCGGCTCGGCCGTTTTCGACGGCTCCACGGAAGAAGAGATCAAGTCGCTGCTGTCGCAAGCGGAATTGCCGACCTCCGGCAAGACCACGCTTTTCGACGGCATGACGGGTGACAAGTTCGAGCAGCCGGTAACGGTTGGATACATCTACATGCTCAAACTTTCGCACTTGGTCGACGACAAGATCCACGCGCGGTCCATCGGCCCGTACTCGCTCATCACCCAGCAGCCGCTGGGCGGCAAGGCGCAGTTCGGTGGTCAGCGTTTCGGAGAAATGGAAGTGTGGGCGTTGGAAGCTTACGGCGCCGCTTACATCCTCCAGGAGCTGCTCACCGCCAAGTCCGACGACGTATATGGCCGCACGAAGATCTACGAGGCCATCGTCAAGGGCGAAGCTGCTATCGAGCCGGGCGTTCCGGAATCGTTCAATGTGCTCATCCGCGAGTTGCAGTCGCTCTGTCTTGATGTTGAGTTGATCAAGACGAAAGAGAAGGCTCTGCCCGCGCCTGTCGCAGCCGATTAACCACCCCAGCGAGCGCAAAGACGGCGCTCGCCGGGGACCCCGGTGTGGCAACGAAGTGACTGGGGACGCTCGATCTTTTGAGAATCGGGAGCTTCCACACTCTTCCAGTGGCAGTTCCAGCAAGTGATCCGGGAGACGTTAGCAGCGACGATGCGCTGCATGGATCCCCGTACCTGAATCGGAGAGATTCGGGCCCGCGGGGAAGGAGGACAATTTGTACCGTTCGAGTCCCTTCGACCTCGGAAGCAACATCACGGATTTCGATGCAATCCGCATCAGCCTTGCTTCGCCGGAAAAAATCCGGAGCTGGTCTCACGGTGAAGTAACGAAGCCTGAGACCATCAACTACCGTACGTTCAAGCCGGAACGTGACGGCTTGTTCTGCGCACGCATTTTTGGCCCGGTGACGGACTGGGAGTGTTTGTGCGGCAAGTACAAGCGCATGAAGCACCGCGGCGTAATTTGCGACAAGTGCGGCGTGGAAGTCACGCTCAGCAAAGTCCGCCGCGAGCGCCTTGGCCACATCGAGCTGGCTTCGCCTTGCTCGCACGTGTGGTTCTTCAAAGGACTGCCGAGCCGCATTGGTCACATCCTCGACATTTCGCTTCGCGACCTCGAGTCGGTGCTGTACTTCGAAGCGTATGTGGTGGTTGAGCCAGGCGACGCGCCTGTCAAAGAGCGCGAAGTCATCAAGGACGAAACCAAGTTCCGCGAGCTCGATCAGCAGTACCGTCCGACTGGTTTCAAGGCGCTCATGGGCGCGGAAGCCATCAAGGAACTGCTGAAGCGCGTGGAAGCGGAATCGCTCTCGGTCGAGCTTCGCGAGAAGATGAAGAACGAGACTTCGATCCAGAAGCGGCTCAAGTACGCCAAGCGGCTGAAGGTCGCCGAAGCGTTCCGCAAGAGCACGAACAAGCCGCATTGGATGATTCTCGACGTGATTCCGGTCATTCCGCCGGAACTGCGTCCTCTCGTTCCTCTCGATGGCGGCCGCTTCGCGACGTCCGATCTCAACGACCTCTATCGTCGTGTGATCAACCGCAACAACCGCTTGAAGAAGTTGATGGACCTCCACGCTCCCGAGGTCATCGTACGCAACGAAAAGCGCATGCTGCAGGAAGCAGTGGACGCGCTCTTCGACAACGGCCGTCGCGGCCGCGTGCTGCGTGGCGCGAACAACCGTCCGCTGAAGTCGCTCTCCGACACGCTCAAGGGCAAGCAGGGTCGCTTCCGCCAGAACCTGCTCGGCAAGCGCGTGGACTACTCAGGACGTTCGGTGATCGTGGTTGGACCGGAGCTGAAGCTCCACCAGTGCGGGTTGCCTAAGAAAATGGCGCTCGAGTTGTTCAAGCCGTTTATCTATCACCGCCTCGAACAGACGGGCCACTGCACCACGATCAAGCAGGCGAAAGAGCTCGTGGAGCAGCAGGAACCGGTGGTTTGGGACATCCTGGAAGAGGTCATCAAAGACCATCCGGTGCTCTTGAACCGCGCCCCAACCCTTCACCGTCTCGGCATCCAGGCGTTTGAGCCGGTGTTGGTGGAAGGCAAGGCCATCAAGATTCACCCGCTCGTCTGCACTGCGTTCAACGCCGACTTCGACGGCGACCAGATGGCGGTTCACATTCCGCTCTCTCCGGAAGCTCAGATCGAAGCCAGTGTGCTGATGCTCGCCTCGCACAACATCCTGTCGCCCGCGTCAGGCCACCCGATCACCGTTCCTACCCAGGACATGGTGCTCGGCATCTACTACCTGACCAAGGCGCGTCCTGGATCGAAGGGCGAAGGCCGTGCATTTGCCAACATTGAAGAAGTGCTGCTCGCCAAGGAAATGGGCGAAGTCGAAACCCTGACTCCGATCCGCCTGCGCTACACCGGCGATGTCATGGACCTGACCACCGCGTACGACGATCAGGACGTGACCCACACCGAGTACGTGCGCTTCGAGCGGCAGTACATCAACACCACTGTGGGACGCGCGATCTTGAATGACAACCTTCGCCGCGCTACGGCGGAGATGCCCTACATCAACGGCTTGCTGAAGAAGAAGGGCATCGGCAACTTGGTGAACTACGTGTACCTGCGCTTTGGTCTCGAGACGACGGTGCAGATGCTCGACCAGATCAAGTCGCTCGGCTTCCAGTTCGCAACCCGGTCGGGTCTCTCGATCGGCATCGACGACATGGTGATCTCGCCGAACAAGGCGAAGGTTGTGAAGGAAGCAGAACAGACGGTGAATTCCGTGCAGCAGCAGTACCTGGACGGTGCCATCACCAACGGCGAACGCTATAACAAGGTCGTCGAGATTTGGTCTGCCATCACCGAAAAGGTCGCTGACGAGATGTTTGGCAACATGCAGCAGATGGATAAGGCCGGCGAAATCAACCCGATTTATGTCATGGCCGACTCCGGCGCTCGTGGTTCGAAACAGCAGATCCGCCAGCTTTCCGGCATGCGCGGTTTGATGGCGAAGCCGTCGGGCGAAATCATCGAGACGCCGATCACGGCGAATTTCCGTGAAGGCCTCACGGTGCTGGAATACTTCATCTCGACGCACGGTGCTCGTAAGGGCCTTGCGGATACCGCGTTGAAGACCGCCGACTCCGGCTACCTCACCCGCCGTCTGGTTGATGTGGCGCAAGACGTCATCATCAGCGAGTACGATTGCGGCACGGTGGACGGCATCTACGTCAGCTCCATCGTTGAATCGGGCGAGATCATCGAGCCCTTGCGCGACCGCGTGATTGGGCGCGTGAGCCTCGAGAAGATCAAGGACTACGAAGGCAACGTTGTGGTCGACGTGAACCAGGAAGTCACCGAAGACCTGGCTAACGGCATCGCCGCAGCGGGTATCGAACGCGTCAAGATCCGTTCGGTGCTTACCTGCGAATCGAAGCGCGGCGTGTGCGCCCTCTGTTACGGACGCAACCTGGCTTCGGGCCGCCTGGTCGAACTCGGTGAAGCTGTTGGCGTTATCGCTGCACAGTCGATTGGCGAGCCTGGCACACAGCTCACGATGCGTACTTTCCACATCGGTGGAACCGCGTCGCGAGTGAGCGAGCAGTCGCGTTTGGAAGCCAAGAACAACGGTACGGCGCGCTTCCACAACATGACCGTCGTTCGGGCCAAGGAAGGCCACCTTGTGGTGATGAACCGCAACGGGGCGATCACGGTGATCGACGACAAGGGCCGCGAAAAGGAACGTTACGCAGTCGTGTACGGCGCGAAGCTTCGCGTCGAAGACGGCCAGCAGGTCAAACTGGGCCAAGTCATGGTCGAGTGGGACCCGTACACGTTCGCTATCCTTACGGAAATCGGGGGCACCGTGCAGTTCAAGGACTTGCACGAGGGCCTCACGCTCCACGAGGAAGTGGACGAAGTCACCGGCCTTTCTCGCCACGTAGTCATGGATTCGCCGGACGAGAAGCGTCAGCCGGCCATCATGATCAAGGGCACTGGCACGAAGGGAACCAAGCGTTACCTGATGCCGTCGCGTTCGCACTTGATGGTCCAGGATGGCGAAGAGGTCTCGCCGGGCGATGTGCTTGCGAAGATCCCGCGTGAAACCACCAAGACCAAGGACATCACGGGCGGTCTGCCGCGCGTGGTGGAATTGTTCGAAGCCCGCAAGCCGCGTGAAACGGCCGTCATCAGCGAGATCGATGGCACCGTGAAGTTCGGCGAAGTGAGCAAGGGACAGCGCAAGATCTACGTCGTGGCCGATGACGGCACCGAGCGCGAATACTCGGTTCCGCGCGGCGTTCACGTCAACGTGCAGGAAGGCGAGCGCATTACCGCCGGCGAACAGCTGATGGATGGCCCGCTCAACCCGCACGACATTCTCGCCGTCCTTGGCGAGAAGCAGTTGCAGGCCTACCTGGTGAACGAAATCCAGGAAGTCTACCGGCTGCAGGGCGTGAACATCAGCGACAAGCACATCGAAACGATCGTGCGCCAGATGATGCGCTGGGTGAAGGTGGAAGACGTGGGCGATACCAACTTCCTGCTCGAACAGCAGGTGGATAAGTTCCGCTTCCGCGCCGAGAACGAAGCTGCGATCGAGAAGGGTGGAAAGCCGGCAACCGGCCGTCCGCTCATGCTCGGTATCACCAAGGCATCGCTCTCGACCGATTCGTTCATCTCCGCAGCGTCGTTCCAGGAGACCACGCGCGTGCTCACCGAAGCCAGCATCAATGGCGCGGTGGACCACTTGCGCGGCCTGAAGGAGAACGTCATCGTGGGCCGCTTGATTCCGGCCGGAACCGGCATGGAGTACTACCGCAACGTGGCTCTCTCTCCGGAACTGGAGGCGCAAGCCAAGCAGGTCCAGGAAGAGGTCCACCAAGCGTATGAGGAAGCCGAACGGGCGCTGGAATTGCTCCGCAACGAAGGCGAAGACGAGACCGGCAACGAGGAACTCATCGCCGAGTAACGCAACCACAACTCAAAGCAGGAGGGGCGACCGCGAGGTCGCCCTTTCCATTTGCAATCCGGAAGAGGTTTGGCGCAATCTGAGGTCGTATGCCTTACGAACTCGGTTCCATTGGCAAGATTCGATCTTCACTCACCGATCGCAAGAACGCGCCGCGGCAGCGGGACGATGGCGCGCCGGAGGCGTGGCTGGAACTCGATCCGAAGTATGCAGATGCGCTGCTTGGGCTCAAAGCGGGCGATGAGATTCTCGTGCTTACCTGGCTGCACGAGGCTCGGCGCGAGACGTTGCAGGTGCATCCGCGACGGGTCGCAAACGCGCCACTGACGGGGGTCTTCGCGACTCGGTCACCGGACCGGCCGAACCCGATTGGGCTTCATGAGGTGAAGGTGATGGAGATCGCGGGGACAAAAATTCGAGTCGATGCGATCGAGTGCATTGATGGGACGCCGATTGTCGACATCAAGCCGAAGCTGTGTTGAGCTACTGGTGGACCAGCATGTCGTTGCCTGAGACCGTATAGGGGCCGATTTTGCCTAGATAGATGTAGGTGGTGGCGAACTGCTTGTCTTGGTGGTTGTTTGTGACCGATAGGGTGTCTGTACCCGTTTCTGCGATGCGGATGACAGGCGCGATGCAGGCAGAAGCGCAGCCGCTGAGCTCATTGTTGTCGATGGTGACACGGGCGGTCCCATAGCCTACGACCACGCCACGGCCTTGCGCATTCTGCGAGGACACGGTGTTGGCCTGTACCGTGATGTCGCTGGCGACGTCGCCGGGATTCCAGTTTTCCGCATATTGCTCGCCAACGAAGATCTCGGAATTCATCGGCCAGCCTTGATACCAGCCGTTCTTCGTGCAGGTGTTGTTCTTCACGGTTACGCGCTGGGAGGGGAGAATTGGGCCGTCTTGTTTGTAGGGTCCCCAAGTCTTGCCGACCAGGATGCACCAGTTGGCGTTGGCGCTGACAGTGTTGTTCTCGACGACGGTGTCCCAGGAGGCGGTCACGTCAATACCGCTGCCGTTCGAGTTCCCCTCCGCGATGTTGCCGCTTATGAGGACGTTCTGGTTCTGCGAGCCGGCATGGGTGTAGCCGTTGCTGAAGTAGTGGGCGTCGAGCCCATTTTCCGAGACGTTGTTAGTGATAGTGCAGCCGTAGACCTGACCGCCACAGCCCATGCCTTCGGAGTGATTGGCGTAATTTCTGTCGATGACGAGGTTGTTCTCGTAGCTGCCGTTCACCGCCCAGCCGCCGAGGCTGACGAAACGGTTGTTGTGGACGGTGTTGTCGCTTTGCATCGTGTTGGGAGTTCCGTTGATGTCGAGCGCGGAGGCCCAGAACATGCCGTTCGTACCGCGGTAACCGCCGGTGGTCGTCATACTGCGGGAGTCAAAGGTGAGGTCGTGGACGTTGACATGGGAGCCGCGGACCTCGAAGTAGTTCCAGTAGAACGTGGTGTTGGCGGGAACGTTTAGCTGCTGGTCGTAGGGCTTGCCGCGGGAGTCCAGAGCGATGGTAGCGCGGTCGCCGTAGATCTCGACGTTGCTGGCGGTAAGCAGAAGACCGAAGTGCGGCTTCATTCCGTAGAGCGGATTGATAACGTATGTGCCGGGAGCGAAGTAGAGTGCAGATGAAGCGTTGCCGAGGGAGTTGATCTGGTTGACGGCGGCAATGAGGGCTGCGGTGTCGTCGGTGGAACCATCGCCGCGAGCGCCAAAATCGCGGACGTTGACGACGTCGTCCCCAGCGGCGTTCAGGTGCACTGCGGGCACGAAGGGCGAAGTTCCGGCACAGCTTAGCAGAAACGAGGCAGGAAGAATGGTCAGCGCGAGACGCAGCATCTTCATCGAGACGCACACTTTCGGCCGCCTCTCGCTTGAAGTTCGAGATAAAAAGGCAGATTGAGTCAAAGGCTTGCGACACCGTATCAGCTACTCTGGCTTTGCGCGATCAGGTGAACTGCTGAGCACGGAGGTGGCAGCCCCTTCCCGCGCATCCTGTCGGTTACCGAGCGAACGCTTTCGGGGCTCAACAACGGCGTGTAGACTTAGGCAGTTTCGGCAGATGCGCGAGTTTTTCGATCATATCCGTCTGGCCCTATGGAGGGCATTCCAGCACGACGCCTTCGCTATCGCGAAGGGGGCGGCGTACTCCGCGATCCTGATGCTGTTTCCGGCGCTGCTGGTGGTGGCTTCGACGCTCTCGTTATCGCATACGACGGCGGCTTTCGTGCGCGAGATCTCGTACGCAGTCGGCCGCATCCTGCCCGAAGGAACGACCTCCGCGGTGCAGCAGTACTTCGAGGGAAGTCACCCGGTACCCGTGAAGTTCCTGATCACCACAGCGATCCTGACCTTGTGGACCGCGACCGGCGTGATGATCTCGTGGATGGAGGGCTTCCGGAACGCTTACCAGTTGCCAAAGGTCTGGGGGCTGGTACGAGAACGGGTGGTAGCCATTGAACTGGTGATAATGGCCGGCGTGCCGATGGCGTTTGCGTCGTTCCTGGTGGCGTTCGGGCTGCAGATCGAGAACTGGATGATCTTCCACGCGGGGCGTGACCTGGGCACGTACATCCTGGTGATGTGGACGTTCGTGCGGTGGATCATTGCGACAATCACCAGCGTTTCGGTAATCGCGCTGATTTACCACAACGGCGTGCCGCGGACGCAGCCCTGGCACAGGGTGCTGCCGGGGGCGATGCTGGCGAGCGTTATGTGGTTCGCGGCGACCGTGCTATTTGGGTGGTACCTGCGGAACTTCGCGCACTACGACGTGATTTACGGCTCGGTGGGAACAGCGATCGCGCTGCTGATCTGGCTCTACCTGATCTCGATGGTGGTGCTGATCGGGGCCGAGTTTAACGCCCTGCGGTATCCGAGGTTCCTGTTTGGGGCGCATAGCAAGTTCATTCCGCCGGAGCCGGTCACGGCGAAGCGGAAGGGCTGATATCGGTGTCTCCGCTGTCCCGGTCCGCCGTCCGGGCAAATCGCGGAGAGCGGAGGAAGAGGATGGGGCAGCCGGCTGATGTTTACTACGGAGTAACACCCCCTCCCCACCCCCTGCTACCTGTTTTCAGCGAGTTAGTCAAAAAACACCGGTAAGTCACTGAAAGTGAATCGGTTATAGCTACAGTCCTCGAAGTAAATGACTTAGTGGCTGCCTGGCGAGGTGGCGGGGCTGTCCGCTGTCCGTCTTCCGCCGTTGGGGCATGAGGGCGGAGCCCTCCCCCCGTTTTATGCAAAATCTTCATAACAAAGAGGTTAAGAATCAAAATCGTAATAACAAAGGACTTAGCTGGGCGCCGGAGTTTTCAAAGAGCTTTTTGAGCATGTGGAGACATTGCCCCATAGGCGGAGGATATACGAGACCATTTACAAGAATCGTGAGTTCTTCTATGACGCAGGAATGGCCTTTGAGACGTGGGGCCAAGATTTTGGGATCGATAAAGACAAGGCACGAGAGAAGAGAAAGATATTTTCCGACCAGCTGTTTCGAGAGTCGCCGGAGGAAGTGGTTCAGCTCGTTGCGTCGATGTTTCCGCTAGTCTCAGACGCAATGCGCACCTATCCCTATCATTTCGGCGTTTCCGGAAGCGCGGAGAAAACAAAAAGGATCTTTCATCCGCGATATTTTCAGCAGTATTTTCAGTTTAATGTGCCACCGAGACTATATAGCGAGCGTGAGCTTCGCGAGTTTTCTCGACGGGTGCGGGCTGCCTCCGAGGAAGAAGCAGTAACGGTATTCAAAAATGAATTCTCCCGCTTGTATGACCAAGAATTTAAGCGCTTCAGATTCGTGCAAAAAGTATGCGAATTAGAAAACTTGTCCGAGGGCGTAAAACGCGGCATTTCTCGTGGAATGGTGCAGGTTGCAGATGCGTGGAGCCCAGACGCTTTTGAGTATCATCTTTCGGAGACATTCATAACGATGCTACTGTCTGCGATCCCCAAGGAGGATCAGAGCGCTTTTTTCGAGCGGCTGCTCCGCGAATCATCATTGGATACGCTCCTTACGGACGTTCTCTGGAAGGCGACCAAACTCCCTGCAAATATCGGCCAGGAATTCCGGGAACTTGCAGCGGCAGCTGACTTGGCGGAGCTTAGGCGCCTTGCGGTAAGCCGCCTGAAGGCCAAATACTGCGTTCCGTCTCCGCCCAACATGCTCGACATGAACTTCCTATCCGGTACGAGACTCGCGTTTGGCTGGAGGGCCCTCGGAGTGGATGGCGAGCGATCGTTACGTGATTACTTTGGGCAGCTCTTTGAGGCTGATCCTACCAACCTCTTGAAGTACACCAAGTGGATATTTCACAGTGCTGTGATCGACGAGTATCTGGCGTTTAAGGACCTCTTCGACTACGCAGATTTACGTCGGCGCATCGCCGAAGCCGACGAGTCAGTTAGAAGTTCTCCCGATGTGCAAAATTTCATCAATCGTTACGAGAGTGTCGCGGAGTCTGGCTGAAAGTTATTTTCGGAATGGCTCATCGTTTCGAGGCGAATGACTCTCCTGCCGCGCTACTTGAACTGCACGAGCATCTCGAGCTCTTCGTGGACGGTGGTCAATTTGCATAGCTCGGGGAGGCGGAGCCAGTAGCGGTGGACTTCTGGGTCCTGCTGGGCGTCGTCGCGGGATTCCTTCGAAGTCCAGTGGCGGAAGTGGAGGAGCTGGCCGGGGCGGTTGGGATCGCGGAAGAGGGTGTCGCGGCTATAGCCTTTGCGAAAGAGGAGGGCGTAGAGTTCGCGGAGCATTTCGACGAGCTCATCTTGCTTGCCGGGATGGGGTTCGAGGATGGCGAAGGCCATAATCTCATTGTTCATGGCGTCTCCTTTTTCGCAGCCGGCGGGAGAGTGTCGAGCGGCGGGCGTTCTTCTTCGCTTTCGGTACCGATGACGTGCAGTCGCATGAAATTGGTAGAGCCGCTGGACGAACGCGTACCGGCGACCACGCCGATGATATCGCCTGGCGAGACCTGGTGGGCACCTATTAAAAGTTCTTCGGCCTGGAGAATCATTTCTCTGGAACTGCGCATCGAAGGGCAGGCGATGGAGCGGACTCCCCAGAAGAGATTGAGTCGGTTTACGACTGTATCGAGGTGAGAGAACGCGTAGATGGGCGGACGGGGGCGGTGCTTGGAAAGGATTCGGGCAGTGTTGCCGCTCTCGGTGTAGATGGCGATGGCGCGCATGTCGAGGTCTTCGCCGGCGTGGGATACAGCGTCGCAAACAGCCTCGGAGATGGTGTTTTTGCCGACGTGCTCGCGGCGGCGGCGCATGTCGGGCTCGCAGTGGGACTCGGCTTCGGTGATGATGCGGGCCATCATTGCGACGGCTTCGCGCGGGAATTTGCCGGCGGCGGTTTCGCCAGAGAGCATGACGGCGTCGGTGCCGTCGAAGATGGCGTTGGCGACGTCGGAGGCCTCGGCGCGGGTGGGACGCGGGCTCTCGATCATGGATTCGAGCATCTGGGTGGCGGTGATAACGGGAATGCGGCGCTGCCAGGCGCGCTTGATGATGTGCTTCTGAAGGACAGGAACTTTTTCGGGAGGGACTTCGACGCCGAGATCGCCGCGGGCGACCATGACGCCGTCGGTTTCGTTGAAGATTTCTTCGAGATGCTCGATGGCTTGCGGCTTTTCGAGCTTGGCGATAACGAAGACGTTGGCATTCTGTTCGGCGAGAGCGCGGCGGACGATTTTGAGGTCTCCGGCAGTGCGAACGAACGAGATGGCAACGGCGTCGACGCCGTTGGCAATGCCGAAGCGGAGGTCGTCGAGATCTTTGTCGGTGAGCGCGGGGATGGAGAGGATGGCGCCGGGGATGTTGATGCCCTGGTGCTCGCCGAGGAGGCCACCGTTCACGATGTGGCACTCGACGTCGTCGCCGTGAATGGCACTGACGCTTAGCTCGATTTTGCCGTCGGAGAGAAGGATGCGTGAGCCGGGCTGGACATCGCGAGCGAGAGTTTTGAAAGTGGTGGAGAGCGTGGTGGCGTCGCCGGGGATCTCGCGTGGGGTGATGGTGACGGTGTCGCCGGCTTTGAGTTCGACGGGCTGGTGATCCTTGAGCCAACTGGTGCGGATCTTGGGGCCCTGGAGATCTTGCAGGATGCAGATGGAACGATGCTCTTCGGCGGCGACCTGGCGGAGACGCTGGATGACGGCCTGGTGGTCGGCGTGGGTGCCGTGGGAGAAGTTGAGGCGGGCGACGTCCATGCCGGCGCGCATTAGGTTGCGCATCATGGCCTCAGTGTTGCAAGCAGGGCCGATGGTGCAGACGATCTTGGCGCGACGCTGGGTGTGGGTGTGTTCGCCCTTGGGCTCGGTGGCGGCGTTGTAGGTGAAGGTCATTCGTCCTCAATTAAAACCTTAAGAGCGGTGGACTTGTAGGGGTCCTTCGACTGCGTTGCGCTGCGCGCAACTCCGCTCAGGATGACAGCAAACAACAGCTTCGCTCACGACAGCAGTAGAATAGTGCGCGCGTACAAGGAGCGAAAGCACATGCCGCTGGTTCGAATCGATCTTTGCAAGGGCAAGACGCCTGACTATCGTCGCACGATTGGCGAGGTGGTGTACGAGGCGATGGTTGCCACGATCAATGTGCCTAAGAACGATCGTTTCCAAGTTATATGTGAGCACGCCGCGGAGGATTTCGTCTATGACGCGAACTACCTCGATGTGCCACGCTCAAATGATTCCGTCTTTATCCAGATTACATTGAACGCTGGACGGACGGTGGAGCAGAAGCAGGCACTTTATAAAGCGATTGCCGACGGGCTGCACCACCGGCTGAAGATGCGGCGGGAAGATGTGCTGATCAACCTGGTGGAGTGCGTGAAGGAGAACTGGTCGTTCGGCAACGGCGTGGCGCAGTACGTGAAGTAGCGGGCGGTCATCGGCTCGAGAGCACGTATTGATTGCCGTCTATGTCTTTGAAGATCGCGGATGTGCCCCAGTGCTCGGCCTTGGGCTCCTTGGCGAACTCGACGCCGCGGGATTTCATGGTGGTGGCGGTGGTGAAGACGTCGTCGCACCAGAAGGAGAGAGGCTGGAAGCCGCCAATGCGGTCTTCCTGGCCCGGAGGAGTGAACAACACGACGCCGGTCTCGGCACCTGGGATTAGGAGCTCGATCCAGCGCTGCTTGTCGTTGAAGGGCTGGTCGGTTGCGACTTTGAAGCCGAGTTTCTCGGTGAAGAACTTCAGCGAGGCGTCCTGGTTACGTACGGGGATGCTGACGAATTTCAAGCCGCGAATCATGGGCAAAATCTCCTCGAATGGATTCGCAGGATAGCGCCAGCGCTTCAAGAATTGCAATCAGCCAGTCGATGCTATAGTAACTATTACTATAGCTATGGCGAAGCTCGATGGGTATATTACCGACGTCCTGATGCGCGACCTGGTGGGCCACGATCACCGGCCGGTCGCATTCCTGGTTTACCTCTGGCTGGCGGTTGAGGAGCAGAACCGTGGCGAGGCAGTGCGCATCAGCTACCAGGAACTGGCCGAATCGGTGGGGGTTTCGAAGAGTTCGGCGCAAGCGGCGGTGAATTGGCTGGCAAAGCGCAAACTGCTGGTGGTGAGCAAGCAGAATGCGACGGCGGTCCCGAGCTATGAAGTGCAATCGCCGTGGCGGCAGCGGCTAAAGCCGCGGTCTGTGCGGACTTGAATGGCAGCGCTAAAGCGCTGCCCTGATACAAAGCGAGTGGGGCACCCAAAACGCCCCCACCCGAAAAATCTAATTGGAATTTAGTTGACCCAGCCGCCGCCGGAGGATTGGCCGTTGTCTTTGTCGTCCTTGTCGTGCTTGGTAGGGTCTTTGAAATTGCCGTACTCGTCGAAATAGTCTTCGCGCTTATGCTGGCGCATGTAGACCTCGAACTTCTTGGCGGCGCGTTTACGCTTCCACTTGTAATAAGCGTTGCGGGTGCCGTAGTAGCGCTCGGAAAAGAGATATCGCACGCCGCGGCGCGGCAAGAACTTGAGGTAGATGTAGCCGAAAAGCAATCCACCCAGGTGGCAGGTGTACGCGATGGAAGCGCTGCGGGAACCCGCAGCCTGCGCCAACGCCAATGCGACGGTGACTACGATCAGGATCCAGACGAAATACTTCGCCTTCATGCTGATGGGGATGGGGAACAACATGATTTCCTGTTCGCCATGGAGCATGCCAAAAGCGGCATAGATGCCGAAGAGGGCGCCGGATGCGCCGATGGTCGGCTGGACGGGATTGCCGCCGATGAACGTCATGTAGGAGACGCCGATGGTGATGAGCCCGGCTCCAATCAGGCACCAGAAATAAAACTCGAGAAACTGGCGAGTACCGAAATCCATTTCAATTTGGGAGCCGAACATCCAGAGCACGAGCATGTTGAAGAGGATGTGGCTGATGGAGTGCGGATCGTGCAGGAAGGCGTAAGTTATGAGCTGGTAGATGTGGCCATGAATGACCCACGCGGGGATCAACGAGCCGAAGAGTTCGATCTGCCCGGCGAGATCGCGGTTGGCGATGCCGAGTAGGAGCAGTCCGAAATAAATTGCGGCATTGATACCGATGAGCCACTTCACCGCCTTGGTGAAAGGCGGAAGGCTCAACGTCATGGAGGATCCGCGAGGCATAAGGTCTATCTTTCCTTGTACTAGCCTACCGCTCCGGCGTGGGAATTACGACTGGGCTGCGGAGACCATTCTTCCCGATGGCGCGAAGGCCGAAGATCACGTTGTCCTTGGAAACGTCAACCGTGGCGGTGGTTGCGTCGGCGGGAAAGTCTTTGTGCATTTCCCAATCCGGCGCGATGGTCCTGCGCCACACCACTTCGTAGCCGGTGGCAAGGCCGCCGGGTGAAGGTTTCCAGGTAATCGTAGTCGAGTTTTCCAGACCCTTCGTTTGCAAGTGGGCGTTGTCTGGCGGTGCGGGCGCCATGGCCAAGGTCGCCAGGGTTGAGGCGTTCAAACGGGCTACATTTGCCACGTAGTCAAAGTCCACAAACTTCGGAAGATCACCATATTCGATGCCGTTTTCGGTACGCAGGTTCTGGTGCTGATGGTGGAAATCCTCGCGCCATTCGGTGAAGCGAACGGCCGGGTAACCAGCCTCGTTGAAGCTGATGTGGTCGCCGCCGCGAAGGAAGCGGTCCTGGCGGTAGATCATGGTGGGCTGGAACGATTTCGGGAAATCGTCTTTAGCGACTTCTACGACGAATCGGGCTAGCTCTCGGGAGGGGGAATCGTTTTCGCCGCCAGTGGCGCGCAGGAGACGAAGATCGCGCTCGGTTGCAGTGGAGGGGATGCTTTCGGAGAAGACGCGGACGGTGTGGGGATCCTGGCCAGCTTCGCCGGGGGTGCGATTTCCGCCGACGATGTCGTTGTTCAGCGCGGCTTCAATGTTCCAGCCGGCCGCCTTGGCCATGTTGGCGAAGTGGCGGCTGCCGTTGAGGCCTTGTTCTTCCCCGGCAACCGTAAGAAAGATGATGGTGGCAGGATATTTGTGCTTGCTCATGACGCGGGCGCACTCGAGGCTGACGGCGGTGCCGCTGGCGTCGTCGTTGGCGCCGGGAGCCGGATCGGTGGTGTTCTCGTTGGTGGAGTTGCGGGAGTCGTAATGGCCGGTGACAAGGACTATGCGGTCGGCATTGGCGGGATCGCTCCCGCGGAGGACGGCGTAAACGTTGGTAATTTCGGTGGGCTGGGGGATGCGGTTCTGGGGACTTTCCGTGAAGTCGTCCGTCTTAACCTCGAGACAGCCGCCGCAGTCTATAGAGTAGCGTTCGAATTCGGACTTGATCCATTCGCGGGCAGCGGCGACGCCCTTGCCGGAATCGGCCGGAGTGCTGGAGGAGAGCGTGGAACGGTTGCCGAAACTGACGAGTTTGTTGATGGTGGCTTCGATGCGCTGGGACGAGACGTCGTGAAGGATGTCGCGGATTTCGGCAGGAACGGGGGGATTGTCGGAAGATTGCTGGGCAACGATGGGGAGGGCCGCACACATCAGAAGGGCGCAGCCAGCGAGGAATTTTGCAATGGACATAAACGGCTTTCCGCGGTACGAACAGGCGTTCCGCAACCCTGAAAATAATGTTTGAAAAGCGGTGGGTACGCTTGACCGCCACCAGCATGAGATTCTAAATATACAGACGGGATTGGCGGGTGCGCTTGGAGTAATTTTGCGACCAATCGTGGCCTGGTGCAGTCTTAAGGCAATCATAGAACGGAGGAAAGTATGGTGATCTGTCCCGAGTGCGAGAGTGATCTCGACATCGCGGAAGATGAGGTGGGCGAAGGGGAGATCGTGTCGTGCCCCGAGTGCGGTTCGGATTTCGAAGTCGTCGGTATCGAGCCCCTGGAGTTGAGTCCGGTTGGTGAAGAAGACGAAGAGGATGAAGAATTGGAAGAGGAAAAAGAAGACGGCGAGTACTGAGGACCGACTTCTCCGATGGCTGCGATGCGGGCTGGCATGCACGGTGCTGATGCTGTGCCTAACCGGCATGGGAGTGCAGGCACAGGAAAAGCAAAACTACGCGCTGATCTACGGCACAGTTTGGAACGCAAATGACCTGGCGGTGAGTGGCGTACCTATTAAGATCCAGAGAGTGGGCGACAAGAATCCGAAGTGGGAACTGGTTTCGGACCGTCGCGGAGAGTTCGCGCAGCGCGTGCCCGCGGGGGAGAATGATTACCTGGTGGTCGCCGACATCAAGACACCTAAGGGTGGGACGAAACCGCAGACGAAAGTGCATATCTATAAGAATGAGCGCGTCGATATATCGCTACATCTGGCGGAGTAGAGGCATGATGCGCAGGAGGATTATGAAACGCGCAGGGGTGTTGTTCCTGGTAGTGTTTGCCGCGACACTGGCGAGCGCACAGATCACGTTCGGAGGCGGGCCGGGCCCGGAGAGAAAAGAGAAGCCAATCACCTCGCGGACGCTCACAGGCACGGTGATGGACAAGAACGATAAACCGATCTCCGAAGCCATTGTGTACCTGAAAGATACGAAGACGCTGGCGATCAAGAGTTTTGTTTCGAAGGATGATGGCACATATCGGTTCCCGGCACTCTCGATGAACATTGATTACGAGATTTACGCGCAGAAGGACCAGACGAAGAGTCCGACTAAGAAGTTGAGCCAGTTCGATGGGAGCGGGACTCCGAGGATCAACTTAAGGATTGAGGGGCCGGGGTAAGGCAGGGGCTAAAGCCCATGTCGTAAGGACGCAGCTCGGCAGCGCTGAAGCGCTGCCCTGATACAAATCGGAGCGCTGAGAAGCGGAGTGAACCCGGATGCAAATCGGCGCGCTGAGAAGCAGACTGAACCGTGATGCGAACCAGGGCGCTGAGAAGCGGACTGAACCGTGATACGAACGCATCACGAACACATTGCAATAAAAGGAGGCCGCCCGTTTGGGCGGCCTCTTCACTTCCAATCTAGCTACTCTTTGCTTTCGCGCTTCCAGCTCAGCAGTTCGCCGATCGTCGCGGCACCGGGAGAACTCGAGGCCGGAGCCTTGTAGTTCTCGATCTCGACGCGGCTGGCTTCATCGCCGACTGCACGGAGGCTGAGGCCGACCTTCTTCTCATCCGGATTCATCTTGATGATTTTGAAGTCGAACTCCTGGCCGGGTTCCAGCTTGACCGGTGCACCGTGTTCGTCGGTGGCTTCGGAGTTGTGGCAAAGGCCTTCGACTCCGTCGGCAATCTCGACAAACGCTCCGAAGCTGGCGAGGCGCAGCACCTTGCCGTGGATGACGTCACCGACACGATGGGTCTCGAAGAACGTCTCCCAAACATCGGGCTGCAGCTGTTTCACGCCCAGCGAGAGGCGGCGATTGTCGGGCTCGATAGCGAGGACCACGGCCTTCACTTTGTCGCCCTTCTTTAGCACTTCCGAAGGGTGCTTGACGCGCTTGGTCCAGCTCAGGTTACTAACGTGGACGAGGCCGTCGATACCATCTTCGATTTCGATGAACGCGCCGAAGTCGGTCAGGTTGCGGACCTTGCCTTCGACGGTGCTGCCTACCGGGAACTTCTCGTGCAGAGATTCCCAAGGGTTGGTTTCGAGCTGCTTGAGGCCGAGGCTGATGCGGCGCTCCTGCGGGTTCACGTTGAGGACTACGGCATCGACCTGGTCGCCAACATTGACCAGCTTCGAGGGATGCTTCATGCGCTTCGACCAAGTCATTTCGCTGACGTGGACGAGCCCCTCGATACCCTGTTCGAGTTCGATGAATGCACCGTAGTCGGTGACGCTGATAACGCGGCCGTGAACGCGCGCGCCGATCGGATAACGTTCAGAGGCGTCGAGCCACGGGTCGGGCGTGAGCTGCTTGAAGCCCAGCGAAACGCGCTGCTTCTCGCGGTCGAACTTGAGGACCTTGACCTGGATCTGGTCGCCCACCTGGACGAGGTCGCGGGGATGGGTAAGGCGTCCCCAGGACATGTCGGTAATGTGGAGCAGGCCGTCAATACCGCCGAGGTCGACGAAGGCGCCGTAGTCGGTGAGGTTCTTAACCGTACCGGTGAGAACCGCCTCTTCGTTGAGGTGCTCGAGGGTCTTGGACTTCTTATCGTTCTGCTCTTCTTCGAGGATCTGCTTGCGCGACACGACGATGTTGCCGCGCTTTTTGTTCAGCTTGATAATGCGGACTTCGAGATCCTGGCCCTTCAGGGCGTCGAGGTTGCGCACGGGGCGAAGATCGACCTGGGAGCCGGGCAGGAACGCGCGAGCGCCCATGATGTCGACGGTGAGGCCGCCCTTAATGCGATCGATGGCGCGAGCCTTGATGGAAGACTTTTCGTTGTACGCTTTCTCGATCTCGTCCCAAGCCTTGAGGCGTTGCGCCTTCTGGTGGGAGAGGTGCACGTACCCCTCTTCGGTGTGTCCCTTTTCCTGCATGACGGCGATGGTGTCGCCGGGCTGGAAGTGGACGTTGCCGTCGTGGTCCTTGACTTCTTCGAGGGGCACGACGCCCTCCGATTTAAGACCGACGTCGACGACGACGTATTGAGGGGTGATGCTGAGCACGGTGCCAACGAGGACGCGGTCCTCGGTCTGGGCCTGCTCAGACTGTTCTTGTTCAAAGGATTCGAGTGCGGTTGCGAAATCTTCCGTCATGTTCTCTTCGTTTCGAGTCCGGCCCGCGGTGGGCTTGGTCTCGGGTGGATTCTGGGCCTGAATGTCGACCGGCTGCGGCTTGGCAGCGACGGGTTCCTCGCGTTGTTCGGTGGACGGGGTAACGATTGGATCTTCGAAAGGCATCGAGTCAGCTACGTTGTGCGGCGCCAGTTGGGAGACTGAAACCACGTGTCCATCGACGGCTGGGAAAAGTCTTGGTATGAGTGCCCGTTTTTAGCGGGTTGGACAATCCAGCGGCCGGATCTTCCAGTGCGGCCCGCATCGGAAGACTCTTTGACTATAGCCCTTGCTGAAAGCAAGTGTCAAACGCGGCACCCCGTTTTTTACCAATGCTTTGCACAAAATTATTGTGCCGAAATTGAATTTCAAAAACTGGTAAAAAACGAGCAGATTTCACGACTCAAGAACAAAAAAACAACTTCGCCACGGCGTGGTGGAACACCTGGGGTTAGATGTTCCGACGATGAGATGGATTCAAATTGCAGGGCGGGAGCGTGTTCCTGCGCATACCCCACAAAGTGGGTGCCCATGGGTCGCCAATTGTCGCGAAAAGGGGCGTTGGGTAAGCTTCCTCAATGGATACCCTGTGGACGCCGTGGCGCTACGCTTACATCACGTCGGCCGATCGCGCGCCCGGTTGCATTTTCTGCGACAAACCCAAAGAGAACGAGGACCGGAAAAATTTCATCGTTTACCGCGGAGAGCATTGTTACATCATCCTGAACGCGTTTCCTTATACCAGCGGGCACGTGATGGTGGTTCCGTACGCACACCTTGATCAATTGGTGAAGCTGCCACCGGCGGCGGCGCACGAAATGATGGACCTTTCGCGGAAGGTGGAAGGAAAACTTCGCGAGATCTACAACGCTGAAGGTGTGAACCTGGGAATGAACATTGGAAAATGCGCGGGCGCGGGCGTGGCGGGGCATGTCCACATGCACGTGCTGCCGCGCTGGACGGCAGATGCGAATTTTGTAAGCGTTGTGGGCGAGACACGAGTTTTGCCCGAATTGCTCGAGACCACGTACGAAAAAATCAGCAAGTCGCTCAGGAGTTGAGTTGTGATCATATTTAAGAAGAGCGTGATGGTTACGCTGACTGTGGCCTTCGTTCTTTCGCTGCTGCTCTGGTTGGGGCTGCAGGTGAATGACCAGTTCGTGTCGAACCGGGACGCTGCGTACGTTCCGATCCTCCTGAAGTTGCAGCACTACGGCATGGACCAGGCAAAGCAATGGTTTCCGTGCGGCAAAGATGGCAGCACGGGATGCGAGCCTTACAAGACGGTACCTGCGGTCGTGCTGCTGAACACGGTGGTATTTTTTGCCGTGCTGCTGATCCCGATTCACATTCTCCGGCGGTTCTCGACCACACTGGATGTGTAAGCTGCAACCCTGAGCTGAGCACCACTTCCGAATAGCACAGCGCATCCTACCTACGTGGCGCAGGAACCGGCGCAAACGGAGGAGGAGCACTGTTTATGGCACATTTCGGAACTCTGCAGGACTACCGCTTTGCCCAGGATGCGGGTGATATTCGCGGCGCGGTACTCTACGGAAACAACGACGAGAAACTCGGAAAGATTGACGATGTGATTTTCGACCACTCCAGCGGGACGTTGCGCTACGCGGTGGTGGATACTGGCGGGTGGCTGCATAGCCGTAAGTTCCTCGTGCCGGCAAACCAGATTTTTGCGCGTCCGAAACACGAGGATGACCTGGCGGTGAACCTGACGAAGGAACAGATCGAACACTTCCCCGAGTACGACGAGAAACACATGGAGCGGAATGAAGACTTCCGCGACTACGAGAAGCGCTATCACAAGGAATACAGCACGGCGGGCGACGTGATGCATCGCGAGGGCAGCACGCACATTTTGACGCCGGAAGCCTCGGAGATGCCGGCCGTGACTGGGAACCTGGAGACGGAGCAGGGGTACAACTTCACGCCGAACCGGATTGCCGATAAGTTCGGCGATACCGCTCCGGACCCGAATAAGACGAGGATGCGTCCCGCGGGATTGGCGGCGAAGGCCGAGGATACGCGGATGCCGGGAAGCTCGGCGCCAGTGGAAAAGAAAACGTTCGTGGAGGAGCATGCGGCGGAGAAACGGAACGAGGCGAAGAGCGGTGCGGGACGCGACACGATAATGGGGCTGTACGACGACGCGCCCGACTCGGATGACGCGATGATGGCCGAGCAAGACCGGTTGTCGAATCCGGATGATCTATACACGCCGGTGGGCGAACGGCATCGTCGGGTGCGCGGGTTCGAAGACCTGTTGCGCAAGAACCGGGTGGACATTACGGCGCGGTGTGGTAGCTGTTCGGAGAAAAAGGACCGGGCAGCGTAAGAAGGTCTTGCGTGTTGAAGGCGCGGCGATGGCCGCGCCTTTTCATTTACCGAGAAGTCGGCGGAGGGCGTCTTCGTCGATGACGGCGACGCCGAGCTCGCGGGCTTTGTCGAGCTTGGATCCGGCTTCTTCACCGGCTACGACATAGTTGGTCTTCTTGCTGACGGAGCCGCTGACTTTTCCGCCGGTGTCTTCGATGAGCTTCTTGGCTTCGTCGCGCGACCAGGTGGGGAGAGTCCCGGTGAGGACGAAGGTCTGGCCGGCGAGCGCAGTGCCGCGAACCTTCTTCACTCCCTTGAATTGCAGGCCGGCGGCTTCGAGTCGCTTGACGAGCTGGCGATTGCTGGGCTCCCCGAAGAATTCGTGGATGCTCTGCGCGATGCGCGGGCCGACTTCTTCGACTTCGAGGAGTTCTTCTTCAGGGGCTTTCATGACAGCGTCGAGCGAACCGAAGTGTTCGGCTAGAAATTGCGCGGTGCGCTCGCCGACCATGCGGATGCCGAGACCATAGATCACGCGCTCTAGGGGAAGTTTTTTGGTGCCTTGGATTTCGCTGAGGATGTTGTCGGCTGACTTTTTGCCCATGCGTTCGAGTGAGAGAAGTTTTTCCTCGTCGAGATCGTAGATGTCGGCGACGTTGCGGACGAGGTTGCGGTCGACGAGTTGATTGACGAGGGAGTCGCCCATGCCGTCGATGTTCATGACGCCGCGCGAGGCGAAGTGGAGAATGCTCTCGCGGAGCTTAGCGGGACAGTTGGCGTTGACGCAGCGGTGGTCGGCCTCGCCCTCGGTGCGGACGACGTGGCCTCCGCAGACGGGGCAGCGCTCGGGCATGTGGAAGTGGCGGCGGCCGCGCGGGTGATCTTTGTCGTCGATGACTTTGACGACCTTGGGGATGACGTCGCCGCCGCGCTCGACCTGCACCCAGTCGCCGATGCGGACGCCGAGACGGTCGATTTCGTCCATGTTGTGGAGGGTGGCGCGGCTGACGGTGGTGCCGCCGATCGCGACGGGTTTTAGCCATGCGACGGGCGTGAGTTTGCCGGTACGGCCAACCTGCACCTGGATGTCTTCGACCTGGGTGACGGCGGCGCGGGCTGCATACTTGTAGGCGATGGCCCAGCGCGGGGCTTTGCCGGTGAAGCCGAGGCGCTGCCAGAGGGCGGTGCTGTTGACCTTGATGACAACGCCATCGATCTCGTAGCCCAGGGAGTCACGCTTCTCTTCCTTCGCATTGATGAACGTCAATACTTCGTCAATCGATTTGAAGACGGCGCGGTTGGGATTCACCTTGAAGCCAAGCTTGACGAGGATATCGAGGGCGTCGGATTGCTGGGCGATGTGGACGCGGCCGTCGACCAGCAGGAAGTAGGCGTAGAAATCGAGTCGGCGCTGGGCGGTGATGTTGGGCTCGAGCACGCGGACCGCGCCGGCAGCGGCGTTGCGTGGGTTGGCGAACTTGGCGAGGCCCTGCTTCTCGCGATCCTCGTTCATCCGCTCGAAGGATTTAGTGGGGAAGATGACTTCGCCGCGGACCTCGAAGTCTGCCGGCATTTTCGTTTTCTTTAATTCGGCGGCGGGGATGGAGAGAGGGACGGAGCGAACGGTGCGGAGGTTCAGGGTGACGTCTTCTCCGATCGTGCCGTCGCCGCGGGTGACGGCGAGGGAGAAGCTGGCGTTCTCGTAGCGGAGGGCCATGGAGAGGCCGTCGAGCTTGAGCTCACATTCGTATTCGATTTCGGCGCGGCCGCTGAGTTCCTCGACGCGGCGGGCCCAATCGCGGAGTTCCTGCTCGTTGTAGGCGTTGTCGAGCGAGAGCATGGGTGCGGAGTGCGGGACTTTGACGAAGCCTTCGCGCGGCTTGCCGCCGACACGCTGGGTGGGCGAATCGGGAGTGAGGAGCTTGGGATTGGCCGCCTCGAGCGCTTTGAGCTGGTTCATCAGGACGTCGTAGTCGGCGTCGGAGATTTCGGGATCGTCGAGTACGTAGTAGCGGTGCTCGTGGTAGCGGAGCTTCTCGCGGAGGTCGTCGATCTGCTGGGCGGGATCTTTGGTGCGGGGCATGCGCGAACGATTCTATTATGCGCAGCCGGGGCGGTGCTTCTCGGCCATCCCTTACAATAGAAGCATCGTCCTGTGAAGTTTTTCAAAGCCATTTTCGCGAAGTACAAGCTGTTGCTCGCCGTCCTTTTGCCCTGGGGGCCGTGGGGAGTGCTGGCAATTGCCGCCCTGGACGCGGCGGCGCTGGGCATGCCGCTGGATTTGGTGGTCGCGCAATTTGTTTGGGCCGACAAGCCGCGCTTTTTGTTGTACTGCGTGATGGGAGCGCTGGGTTCGGCACTGGGAAGCCTGGTGGTTTACGGGATCGGCTACAAGGGCGGCGAAGAGCTCGTCGTCAAGCGAATGGGAGCGGCGCGCTTTGCGCAGCTTCGAGCGAAATTCGAAAAGAGTGAGTTCCTGACACTCGCGCTTCCAGCCATTTTGCCGCCGCCGACGCCGTTCAAGCTGTTCGTGCTGGGCGCGGGCGTGGTCGAGATGAAGTGGTGGCGCTTCCTACTGGGCGTTTTTGCGGGACGGATGGCCCGCTTCCTGATTCTTTCGTTCCTGACGCTGAAGTTCGGTCCGGACGTGGTGAGCTTCCTGATGCACGGGCACACGAAGGAGAAGCTGCTGATCATCGGCGCGGTGGTTGGGGTGCTGGCGGCGTGGTGGTGGATGCGGCGGGGAAAGAAAGTTGACGTGGTTGAGGCGGAGTTGGTGCGGAAGTAAAAAGGCTATTAGCTCTTGGCTATTGGGTAAAGAAAGAGGCCGGACTGGCGTCCGGCCTTTTGTCGTTCGCAGGAAAATTAGGCGGCGACTTTGCGTTCGCTGGGGTGAATGGCCTCGAGCAGCGCTGGGATGCTGAACATCACGGCGGTGAAGAGGAGGTCGGCTACCGGCTGGTTGCGGTAGAACGGGATAGCGGCAACGAAGCAGGCGGAGAGGCCCTTCAAAGTGTGCGCGTACATGGGGTAGAAGACCCAGACGGCGAGGTTGCTCAGGACAAAGAACGAGACCGACGAGGTCAGGCTGGCGACGACGAGCTTGGCGGGCTTCGCATCGTCGCGAAGCATGGCGCTACCGAGCCAGGCGCAGGCGCCGTAGAAGACCCAGGTCACGACTAGGTCCGGGGTGAATCCGTAGCCGTAGACGAAGCGGGAGAGCAGCACGTCCGTCAGGGCGAAGAGGGCGACAGGCGCCCAAATGTATTTGCGCGGCATCTTTGCGCCGAAGAAGAGCAGTGCGGCGATCATCGGGGTAAAGGCCCACCAGTGACTGCCGTGAGCGGTCGCGACTGCGAACCGGGATCCGACTGCGATGAGGACGAAAAGAATTGCCAACATGGTCACCTCGCTAAGAGCCTAAAGGGCATTGTTTCTTGTTGGGGATTTCGCGTCAAGTAAAACGGTAAAAGCGGTTTTCATGGGAGGAACAGGGCTTCGCGGAATAGCTTGTCGCGCCTGCGGGTTGCGGGCGAGCGTCGCAGAGGCTGAAGCCCTTGGCGTTCATGCGCTCTTCGGCAGCGCTAAAGCGCTGCCCTGATACAGAGCTCCGGCTCGACGAGAGCAACCTCAGTCCTCGCAGCCGTTCTTGATGCGGAAACCGCCGGAGATGACGTGCAACTGTGGGTCGACGATGACGCAGGCGCCGAGGGGGTGCTTACCGCGGCGGTCGATGTAGGCAAAGCGCAGGTCGTCGAAGCGAACCATCGTTCCCTGGTCGGGAGCTTCAAGGTGTTCGGTCTCGATGAACGGGTACATGGCCCAGTCGAGGTAGACGCGGCCAACGTAGCTCTTTTTTGCCGCGAGGGTGACATCGGTTTCCGGCGGCTTGTAATACATTGCGGCCTGGTTTTGCGGATCGACCTCGGGGGTGAGCGAATCCACGGGGAAGGTTTCGAAGAAGTCGCGGGTTTCGACGACGGCGCTCCAGCGAAAGGGAGTGAGCATGTAGGGACTAGCCATGCGACGCTGGGCCTGCTCGCCGTGGTAATCGACGGCGTCCATGGCAGAGAGGGCGCGGCGATGCTCGTAATCGCGCACGCCCCACGTCGCGACCATAGCGAGCAGCGCGAAGATGGCCCAGCCGCGGCCTCGGGGAGCGGTTTGACGGGCACCGACCTCGGAGGAGATGAGTCCGAAGAGCGGCGGCATGATTAGACCAATAGTGAGCGCGGCGAGCAGCACGGGCTCAATGATGAAGACGATGCTCCACGCATACCAGTGAGGATTGAACGGCGCGAATGGACGCAGGCCGTAGTTGTTGGTGAAATCGAGGAGCAGGTGGCTGAGCAGCGCGATGCAGGCGTAGAGGTAAAGAACGCCCCAACGGATGGGCGGGCGAGGGAAGCGCGATTTGAGTGGGCGTCCGTGGCGAAGTTTGAGGAAGAGCCAGCGCACGAGCCAAACCGCGGCGACGACGAGTGCGGCCATGAACGGAACGCCGAGAAGCGTATGGGTGAAGCCGCGGTGGTGGGCGAAGCCGACGGTGGACCCTTTGAAGTACCAGAGGATGTCGATGTCGGGGGCTTCGGCGGCAAGGGTGAGCGTGACCGTAGCGAGAGCAGTTTTGCGATTCAATCCGGCGCGGCCGAGGCAGGCGCCGGTGAGGAAGTGAGTGACGGGTTCCAACGTTCTCCTTAGGCCTTCGCGCTCATCAGCAGGTTGAGCATGTTGGGTACGATTTCGATTTTCACCGGCGGTCCGCCAACGTATTCACCGTCGGCTTCGGCATAAAGACGCTCGGCGCCCTGGGTGCAGTTGATTTCTTTGGCGTAGGCCAGGTCGATGCCCGGTGTTCTCCATTTGGTGCCGAGAATGCGCGACAAAGTGTAATGCAAGAAGCGGGGGCGGCTGCCGCTGTTGAAGAGGACGAGTTGGGCATCGTCGCGCTGAAGCTCGGCGCCCCAGGCCCAGCGGCGCATGAGTCCACCAAAATTGTTGATGCGGACGGCGTCGGCTTCGACGGCAGTGGACTTGTGCAGCTCACCCTGGAGATCGCGATACTCGACGTTGAAGCTCGCGAAGGGATGGAGCAGGGCGAGACGGGTCATTTGCCAGTAGTAGGCGAGCATTCCGTGGGTGCCTTTGAGGGCGCCATGGACGTCGTACATGAGCTTGGCGGAGCCGCCGACGCCGGCGACAGAGACGAACCAGCGCTGCCGGCGCTGGCCGTCGTGGCTGGTGATCTCGATGCGGCCGAGGGCGATTCGGCGTGGTTGGAAACGAAGAAGCTGGCGGACGGCCTGCGAAGAATGATGCGACATGCCGAGATCGTGGGCGAGGACATTGCCGGTGCCCATGGGGATGATGCCGAGGGCGGCGTCGGTGCCGGCGAGGCCTTGGACAGCGTCGTTGATGGTGCCGTCGCCACCGGCGATGACGACGGTGTCGCAGCCGCGATCGAGCGCTTCGCGGACCTGGGCGGCAGCGGTGCCGGGACCGCGGGTGGCCTCGGTATAGACGTTCTTTCCAGCTTGACGCAGGATGAGCGCTGCTTCTTCGACGACTTGATGACGGCGCTGCATGCGCGGGCCGGAGGCCGGGTTGTAGAAGAGCGCGACCTTCTGCATCGCATCCACGATAAATCAGCGGGCTTCGCTTGCGGGTGAGGAACTAGATTCAGGAATGGTCGGTTTTACCGGCCAGCAACTCGAGAGCGTGGAGAAGCATGGGCAGCACGGCGTTGAGCGACTCGGCGGCGCCGGTGGGATTTCCCGGCAAATTCAAGACGAGTGCGTTGCCGCGGGTTCCGCAGACGGCACGACTGAGCGGCGCCATGGGAGTTTTCTTCAGGCCTTCGGCGCGCATGAATTCGGGGATGCCGGGGATGAGGCGATCGCAGGTAGCGAGGGTGGCTTCGGGAGTGAAGTCGCGCTTAGCGACGCCGGTGCCGCCGGTGGTGATGACGAGGGCAACTTTTTCGGCGTAGAGGCGGAGAGCAGAGCTGATGCGCTTCAAATCGTCGGGAATGATTTCCTGGCCTTTGATCTCGAAGCCGGCGTTGCGCAGGATTTCGATTATCGCGGGGCCGGAGAGATCGGGGCGCTCTTTGCGGAAGGAGCGATCGCTGACGGTGATGACGGCGACGGTTTTCTGCATGGAGAGAGTTTAGCGGAGAGCGTGCAGGGGCTGAAGCCCCACATCTCTCCTGCGCGTTACGGCAGCGCTAAAGCGCTGCCCTGATACAAAACTCGGGGCGAGAAAATTCTGCGTCGGCGAAAATTTGAGTGGGGGATTCGGAAAGCGAAAGGGATTCGGAAAGGGGAAGCTAGCGGGTGGCGAAGGGATCGACGGCGGTTTCGCCATCGCGGTTTTGCTCGTCGAGAAGGCGGAGACCTTCCATAAGGAGGCCCTGAGTGGAACGGGTGGTCGTCTGTTCTTTGCTCCGGCCGGTGAAATCGATACGGAAATTTCCGGCGGTCCACAGGAGGACCTTGTAGACGGCGTCGTCGCCGGCGAGCGGGCCGTAGACGGCGTGGTTGATCTGGCCTTCGGCGAAAAAGACGTCGCAGCGGTCACCATTGTTGGTGAGAGTGAGAGCGCAG
>DASYAU010000170.1:0-31104 GCA_036501185.1 Candidatus Korobacter sp.
ATAACCCGAGAACCACGCTCACGTTGAAGAACGCCTGTACCACCACCATAGCGGTAATGCCTGTTGCGAGCAGCCGGCCAAAGGTATCTTCCGTGATCACCGCAGCTCGAATGCCGCGGTACAGAAAGATGGCGAAAAGCACAACAACTATGATGGAGCCTACCAGCCCAAGTTCTTCCGCAGTCACTGCGAAAATGAAGTCCGTCTGCGGCTCCGGCAGATAAAAGAGCTTTTGTTTCCCTTCCATCAAACCCAGCCCGGTAATGCCGCCGGTGCTCACCGCAATCAACGACTGGATCATGTGGAAGCCCGTGCCCAGCGGGTCGGCATTGGGATCGAGGAAGGCTAGCATCCGCTTTCGGCGAAACGCGACTCGGAACAGCAGCCAGTACAGCATGGGCACCGAAGCGAGGAACGCATAGCCGATATATTTCACTTCCATGCCGGCCACGAAAAGCATGGCGATCGCAATAGCAACGCAGGCAATCCCGGTGCCGAGATCGGGCTGTTTCACGATCAGCCCGGTGAGCAGAAGCGTCACAATGCCGGCAGGCATGAGCGTGTGTTTCCAGTCGGTGATCGTCTTGATGCGAGTTTCGAGCCAAAATGCCAGGAAGAGGATAATGGCGGGCTTCGCCATTTCCGAAGGCTGGAACGAGAACACACCGAACTTGATCCAACGATGCGTGTTGTGGGAACGATCCAGGAAGAAAACAGCGATTAGAAGTCCCAGGGTGATGCCGAGCAGCGCGTAGACGAGTGTCTGGTTCTTATATTTACGATAGTCAATGTTCATGCACACGACCATCGCGCCCATACCGGCCACTGCCCAAATCAACTGCCGAATAAGAAAGTAGTACGGCGAGCCAAAGCGTTCTCCGGCCATCACGGCCGAAGCGCTGAACACCATCACCAACCCGATGAACACGAGCAGCAGTGTGGAGGTAAACAGCCACTTGTCCACACTTACGCGCTTCGCCATCTATTTGGACTCCTGCATCTTGCGAACAAGCTCTTTGAAGACACGTCCGCGATGCTCGTAGCTTTGGAACTGATCGAAACTCGCGCACGCAGGCGCGAGCAGCACAATGTCTCCGGAAATCGCTTTCTGCGAGGCCAGCTTCACGGCATTCTCCAGCGTCTCGGCGTGGATGACCTCGGGCCCTTTGACTTCTGCTTCGATCTTTGTGGCCGCGGCGCCAATCGTGTATACGGCCTTCACGCGGTCCTGCAGCAGGTCGTTGAGCACCGTGTAGGGACTACCCTTGTCCTTGCCTCCCAGGATGAGGTGAATCCCTTTGCTGAATGATTCCAGGGCTTTGATGGTGGCATCCACGTTGGTCGCCTTCGAATCGTTGTAGTACTCCACGCCATCCACCTTCGCGGTGTACTCGAGGCGATGCTCCACCGCTTTGAACTGCGAAACGACGGTACGAATCTGCTCTGGCGCGACACCGGCTGCCACCCCGACGCACACCGCGGCGAGAACGTTCTCCACGTTATGCGCGCCTTTGAGCAGCATGTCACTTAGGGGCATGATTTCGCGCTCGTCGCGGTTCACGTCGTCCGTCATCGCCGTCTTGAAGATGGAAAGCTCTTCGTCTGCCGCCGAATTGCCGACACGGAAGATGACCTTTCCGTTGCGGACGAAGGCACCCCGCTCCACCTCGTGCAAGCGTGAAAACCACAACACCCGCGACTTCACGCGCTTTCCAATCTCTACGCAGGGTTCGTTGTCAGCGTTGAGGACCGCGAAATCTGTGGGCTTCTGGTTTTCGAAAATCCGTTCTTTTGCCGCAGCGTATTTCTCAAACGTATGGTGACGATCGAGGTGATCGGGCGTGATATTCAGGATCGCGGCAATCTGGGGCCGGAAGCTCTGGATCGTCTCGAGCTGGAAGCTGGAAATTTCCAGCACGCACCAAGTGTTGGCGTCGGCTTCCTCGGCGAAACTGATCGCCGGGGTTCCGATATTGCCACCGACCAGCGTCTTGTGCTCCCCTGCCTGCAGAATTTCGCCACAGAGAGAAGTAGTCGTCGTCTTGCCGTTTGATCCGGTAATCGCGACCACGTGGGCCGGCACGAACAGTGCAGCCAGCTCTATCTCGCCGATAACGGGAATTCCTAGTTTGCGGGCTTGTTCGAGCTGCGGCTGGTCTACTGGTACCCCGGGGCTTATGACAATCAGGTCCTGATCACGGAAGGTACGTTCGCCGTGATGGCCGGTCTCGACCGTAATCCCTCTGTCCAGCAGAAGCGGGATCTCTTGAGGAAGCTGCGCCTCCGATTTGGCATCCGACACCGTGACCTTCGCACCCCGCGCCTGCAAGAACATTGCCGACGCGATGCCCGACTTCCCGAGTCCGACGACCAGTACGCGTTTTCCTCGTACGTCCATGAACCTTCCCGAAGTTGCCATTGTGCCATGCAGTCGGTGCGGCTATCGCAGCTTTAATGTCGTGAGTGCAAACAGTGCAAACACCAGCGATGCAATCCAGAACCGCACGATGATCTTCGACTCGGACCAACCCATCAGCTCAAAATGGTGGTGCAGGGGAGCCATCTTGAAAATACGCTTCTTGCGTAGCTTGTACGAACCCACCTGAAGGATCACCGAGAGCGCCTCGAGCACAAAAATTCCGCCGATGAACGGCAGCAGGAGCTCCTGCTTGATGATGACCGCCACAGTACCAATCGCTCCACCCAGCGCCAGCGAGCCGACGTCGCCCATAAAGACTTCAGCGGGATGGGCGTTATACCACAGGAATCCGATCGCCGACCCTACCATGGCCCCGCAGAAGATGGAGAGCTCGCCGACATCCGGCATGCGTGACAGACCGAGGTAATCCGCGAACTGCGCATGGCCGCTGACATATGTCAGTACGGTTAGCGCCCCGGCGGCAATCACTGTGCAGCCGATCGCCAGTCCGTCGAGCCCGTCCGTTAGGTTCACAGCGTTGCTGGAGCCTACGAGCACAAGCGCGACGAAGATAAAGAATGGAATGTAGGCAAGAATCCAAACGTGCGGGTACGTCGCCAGGTGGGTGAATTCAAGATCCGGCCGAAAGTTTTTGGCAAACGGCACCATCATGTGGATGTTGTAGTGCCCGTGCCGCTGGATGAGCACCAACACGATCGCCACGATGATGCTCACCAGGATCTGCAGCCCGATCTTGCTCCGAGCCGTGAGTCCCAGATTTCGCCGGTTAGCGACCTTCAGGTAGTCATCGGCGAATCCAATTGCTCCAAACGCCACCGTCGCCAGCATGGCGATCCAAACAAACTTGTTCGAGAGATCAGCCCAAAGGAGAGTGGGAATGATGATGGCGATGGTGATCAGCACCCCGCCCATGGTCGGCGTGCCAGATTTCTTCTGGTGCGACTTAGGTCCTTCTTCGCGGATGTATTGGCCGATCTGGAACTCACGCAGCCGCCGCACCACTGCCGGGCCGATGATAAGCCCCATGAACATTGCAGTCAGGCTGGCAAAGGCGGTACGAAAGGTCAGGTATCGGAAAATACGAAAGGGCGTGAAGTGGAGATAGTAGAAAAGCTTCTCGTATAAGAGCCAATAGAGCAATCTTGTCGTGTCCTCGTATAACGTCGTTCGGTGTTAGCTCTTAGCCATTAGCGAATGTCGTTTGCTAGTGGCAAACGGCTAATAGCTTCTTTCCACTTTTCTAGCGCCCGTTCCAACTTCACTCCGCGCGATGCCTTCAAGAGCACCGCATCGCCCGGCTTCACATTCTTCGCCAACCAATCGCCGGCATGTTCCGCGGATTCTACAAACTCCGCCTTCACGCCAGCTGCTTTGGCGCCGTCAACCGTGGCCTTCGCAAGACCGCGGACCCCGAGCACAAAATCGGCCTTTCCGGCCACGTGCCGCCCGCTTTCGCGATGCAGACGCTCGCCTTCCGGGCCGAGTTCCAGCATCTCTCCAGCTACCACGATGCGGCGGTTCGCCGGCATCTTCGCCAGCGCATCCACCATGGCATTCAGGGCTTTCGGATTGGAATTGTAGCAATCATTCACGACCGTTGCCCCGCCAATTTCCAACACTTGTCCACGTTTATCAGACGGCTGCAGCGTGTTCAGCGCATCCACAGCCTGGCGCAGCGGAACTCCGTGGTGCAGAGCGACCGCCACCGCCGCCAGCGCATTGTAGACATTGTGTTCGCCAATCAGCGGCATCATTGCCGGAACTCTCTCCTCGCGGAAACATACCGTGAACTTCGATCCACTCGCGCCCAACAATTCGACGTGTTCGGCGCTCACGTCCGCGGGACGCTTCACCCCAAACATCAACACCGTTCCGTGAAAATCACGGCCGAATTGCGAAACATAATCGTCGTCTGCATTCAGCACTGCGCAGCCCCCATGCGGCAGGGACTCGATGAGCTCATACTTGGCGCGGGCAATGCCCTTGACCGAGTCGAAGAATTCCAGGTGAACAGGTGCCACCATGGTTACCACTCCGGTATTCGGCTGCGCCAGTTTCGCCAGCGCGGCGATCTCGCCGGCGCGCGACATACCCATCTCGATCACCGCGAGTTCATGCTCCGGCTCCAGTTTGAGCAACTGTAGTGGCAATCCGAAATGGTTGTTCAGGTTTCCTTCCGACTTCAGCACCCTGTACTTCGAAGCGAGCACATGGGCTACGCACTCCTTCGTCGTCGTTTTTCCCGCCGACCCGGTGATGCCAATCACAGGCTTGCCCCACATGCAGCGCACCATTTGCGCTAGACGCTGCAAGGCCGCGAGCGGATCTCCCACTACAAGCAATCTCGATCTGTCGGGAAAATGCGCCAGCCGGTCCTGCGCTATCACGGCGGCCGCTGCGCCGCGATCGAATGCCGCCTGTACGTAGTCGTGCCCGTCGAGGCGCTCACCTTTCACCGCGAAGAAAAGCTGCCCTTGCGTAATGGTGCGCGAATCAATGCTGTAGCCGAGCGCAGTTGCGTCGGGCGGGTAATGCCCGACTCCCTGCACGAACTCTGCGATCCGCCACAACGGCAACTTCATCCGATGTGGCTCCCGTGCAGATGGTGGGAATTCTCTTGAACATCGACCCGGTAGCCAGCATTGTGCAGCGCATGCAGCGCTACCTTCACATCGTCGAAGGGATGCACGCCTTCACGCGTGGTTTGCGTCTTCTCGTGGCCCTTGCCTGCGAGCACGACCATATCGCCGGTGTGCGCCTGCTCCACGGCCATCGCAATGGCTTTCCGCCGATCGGGTTCGACCAGGTATTTCGCGTTGGTCTCGATCAGTCCGGGTAAAATGTCGCGAATGATCGCCTGCGGGTCTTCGCTGCGCGGATTGTCAGAAGTCACGATCACCAGATCGCTGCCCTCGCCCGCGGCCTTACCCATTAGCGGACGTTTCGTCTTGTCGCGGTCGCCGCCGCAGCCGAAGAGCGTAATCACCCGCCCGCCGTGCGGTTTCACGAAATCGCGGGCCAACAACGTGACGTTACGAATGGCGTCGTCGGTGTGCGCATAGTCCACGATCAAAGTAAACGGCTGCCCGGCATCGACGCGCTCAAAGCGACCCGGCGGCTTCGCGATATGGGTAATCGCCTCACCCAAGCGGTCCGCGTGGATTCCGCGCTCCATCGCCGCGGCGGCAGCGGCCAGTAGGTTGTAAACGTTCACGCGCCCGAGCAGTGGGCTGAATATCTCGATGCGCCGCTCGGGAGTGACCAACTCGAAACGCGTTCCCGCCGAGGTCATCTCCAGCTTTTGGACGTGAAAATTCCCCTCGTGCAGGCCGTAGGTGAACACCTTCTCGCAGTTCTTCTTCGCCACCTTGATTAGCTGATCGCTCCACGGATCATCCCGGTTGATGATCGCCACCCGCGGCGGATCGGTCCCGACCCCTTTAAACAGCGCTGCCTTCGCCTGGAAGTAGCTTTCCATCGTGCCGTGGAAGTCGAGATGATCGCGGGTGAGGTTGGTGAAGACTGCGACGTCGTAGGGCACGCCATAAACGCGCTCCTGCGCCAGCGCGTGAGACGACACTTCCATCACAGCCTCGGTGGCGCCGTTCGCCAGCGCCTCATGCAGCACGCGATTCAATTCCAGCGCTTCAGGCGTGGTGTGCGGCGCGGGTATCACTCGTCCCGCAATGTGGTACTCCACCGTGCCCAGCATCGCCGTCTTGCGACCGGAGTGCTTCAACAGCGAGTCGACCAGGAACGTTGTGGTTGTCTTCCCATTCGTTCCGGTCACACCCGTGATACACAGCTTCTCGGCCGGTTTCTTGTAGAAATTTGCGCTGAGTTTCGCAAGCGCCCGGCGACCGTGCGCCGCCATCGCCCACGCCACATCTTTTCGCGGAGACTCGGTTGCGGAGTCGCTTACCACCGCGACCGCACCTGCCTGGATGGCCTGGTCAATGTAGCGGTTTCCGTCCGTCGTACCGCCACGCATGGCTACAAAGCAGAACCCCGGCTCGATCCGCCGTGAATCGTAATCCAGCCCATGAATCCCGGCGTTCCCCGAGCAGGAGAGAATTTCGGCTCCGTCAATGAGTTGGAAGAAGTCCATAAGAGATAGATTCTATCGGGTTCGGAGCGGCAGCACGGGGATATTTGGTCGCCTTCCCAAAAGGGCTAATGTCTCTCAACCATCGGAACTTACGGCGCGTGATTCGGTGGTTTCCACACGCGGCTATCGGGAAAATCTCACGGTAACCCGCGCTCCCGGCGCCAGCCTGGCTCCTGCCACGGGAGTCTGCTCGCGCGCGATTCCTGAGCCAACGAGGCTCACCTCGAAGCCGTCGTGCTGCGCCGCCTCAACCACGCCGCGCACCGATTTGCCGATGAGCGAAGGCACCACCAGCCCACTACCTACATCAACGGTCATGGGACTACCTGCGGCGTTCTCAGCCGACGCACCTGCCGTCGCTGCCGCTGCGAGGGGCGTTTGAATCGGTGCAGCGGGAGTAGGAGCTGCGGCGAGTGCCGTCGGCACAATGTGTGCCCCAATCGAAGCAGACGGCGCCTTTGCCGCTACCACTGGCGTGCTGTCGGATTTCGCCGGCGTGTCACCCTCGCTAAAGTCCGGCCCCGGACCCTCACGATCGAGAGCGCCGCCTTCTTCCAAATCTGAGTCCTTCACATTGGCAAGTAGTAACTGGCGCTTCGGATCGTTACGTATCTCGGCGTCATGCGGTACGTTGAGGTATTCCAGCGCCTGCTGCATGATGCGGTTAAACACCGGCGCGGAGACCTGGCCTCCTTGGTGTAGGCCTTTGGCGGAATCGAGAATGACCGCCACCGTTAACGCCGGATTGTTCACCGGAGCGAATCCGACGAAGCTGCCCACGTAATCGGTCTTCGAGTACAAGTGTGTTTTCGGGTCTACCTTCTGCGCGGTACCCGTCTTGCCGGCCGCCGTATAGCCATTCAATATCGCACGTCGCGCGGTACCTTCGAGCACCACCTGCTGCATCATCGAGCGCATCTGCGCGGCCGTCATCGAGGAAATAACGCGGCGTTGGTCCTTGGGATGAAATACGATCTGGCGGTATCCCTGCTGCGGCTGGGTTACATCCGCCACGATGCGGGGCGCGGTGTAAATGCCATCGTTGGCGATTGACGACACCATCGAGATCACCTGTAGCGGCGTTACGCCTACTTCCTGTCCAATCGACATGGACCCAATGGACGACCCCGACCACCGCGATGGAGGCTTAATCAGCCCACGGGTCTCGCCCGGCAGCTCGATTCCAGTCTGTTGCCCAAATCCAAATTCCTTGATGTGTTTGTAAAATTTGTCCGGCCCGAGCCGAAGCCCCATCTTTACCGCAGCCACGTCGCTCGATTCCGCGTAGGCTTTCGATACCGGCACCACGCCCACGTGGTGCGCGTCGCGAATACGGATGCCACCTACAACGATGAATCCGGGATCGCAGGTCACCATCTCCTCCGGATTCGTCAGATGCTCTTCCAGCGCGGATGAATACGTCACCGTCTTGAATACCGACCCCGGCTCGTAGACATCGCTGACGGCGTGATTCTTGAGCAACGCCGGCGTGATCTCCTTGGTCAGGTTCGGATTGAAGGTCGGACGATTCGCCAAGGCCAGGATTTCGCCCGTCTTCGGGTTCTGCACCACCACGGTGCCGGCGACGGCATGCGTATCCTGCATTGCCTGCTCGAGCTCTCTCTCGGCGATGTACTGGATATTCTCGTCAATCGTCAGGACAACATTGGCGCCCGGATCGGGGTTCTTCTCGATGCGCCCGAACCACTTGCGGCGCGCATCCATCGTAATCATCATCCGTCCGGGAATGCCCTTCAGGTCGTTGTCATACTGGAGCTCCGCGCCGGCGAGGCCATTGCCGTCCATGCCGACGTACCCCAACACCTGCGCCGCGAGTTCGCGCTTCGGGTAGTAGCGCTTCGATTCCTTCTGGAAGTAAATCCCCCGCAAATTGAGCGCGTGTACACGGTCGCTCTTGTCTTGATCAACCTTCCGTGCCACCCAGGCGAAGGACCGCGAGGCCTTGAAATGGTTCAGGATCTCATCGCTATCAACATCGAGGATCTTGCCGAGAAGATGCGCCGTAGAGGCTTGGTCAGGAACTTCACTCGGCACCGCGAAGATTGAGTCCACGCTTACCGACATCGCCAACGGATGTCCATTGCGGTCATATACGATACCGCGCGGTGGGTCGACAGTGATCGTGCGCTGTTGCTGCCGAGCAGCCTTCTGTACGTACTCGCCGTACTTGAAGACTTGCAGTTGCACCAGCCGGAAGCAGATCACCACCGACCATAAAAAAAGCGCTCCCCCCATGAAGAACAACCGCCTCTTCGCATTGGGAATCGCCGCTTCTTTCGCCAACTTCTACTCCGCTCGGAACTCTACAAACACAGCAGGCGGCCCAGGTTGTGGCCGCCTTTGCACTGCTTAAAACATACCCCAAGTTCTTGGGATAACCAGCGGCTTCCACCGCAGGAATTCAAGAAATCTGTGAATATCAAGGCGCAGAGATCACCGACACTGTCGACATGCGCGCCATCACTTCCGAGTTCGAGCCGACCAGCCCGTCAGAATCGAGCCTCTGCACTTGTCCGGCTTGTGGCGCTTGCATGCCTAACTGCCGCGCCATCGCGTCAATGCGGTCGGGCGAGCGCAACGTCGCCTGCTCCAAACGCAGCGTGCGATTGGCTTCCGTGAGCTGGTCACACTGCGCCTTCACTTGCTCGATCTTGTACCCGTACTCGATCGAGCTGAAGTGCTGCCAGCCATACATCATCACGAGCGCGAACATCACCGCCAGCGTCACGCCGAAGATACCCATCTCGCGACGGCGGACAGGGTCCGCCACCTTCACCAGGCGCGAGTTATCGATCGACTTGGTGAAGAAGATCTCCGGTGTACCAGGCCGCACCACTACACGCGGTGCCGAGGTCTGGGGCGATGCCCAAAGGGTCGCCTGTGCTGGGGCCGCTGTCGCCATTACGCCACTCCTTGCGTCAAGTACCGCGGTGCCTGCATCGGCACGTTCCAGATCAGCGTGTACACACGTGCCTGCTCGAGTTCGGCAACCATCTCGCGGGTTTCGATCTCACGCTCTGCTTTTTGCACCATCGTGATCAAATCGTCCACCATCGTTCCGCTATACATTGACGTATCTCCCATCCGCCGCGCGCTTCCTGCGCCCGACGCTCTTGTTACGCCCGAGGCCTTTTTACTTCTTCCCGACTGTTATCCACATCCTCCACAGGTTTTTCCACATGGATGCGAACTTTCATTCGGAAATTCCTATCACTACTTCCTCGCTGCCGCCCGCAACTTGGCGCTGCGGCTGCGTGGATTGCGATCGATTTCGTCTTCCGTTGCTGTCACCGGCTTCTTCGTGAGCAACTCGTATTTGCCTTTCTGCGCCAGTTCGCGCAACGAGTCCTTCACTATCCGGTCTTCCAGCGAATGGAAGCTGATGACAACCAGCCTGCCTCGGGGTACAAGCACGGAAGAAGCTGTAGCCATCAGCTCCTTTAAGTCATCGAGTTCATGGTTTACGAAGATTCGGAGAGCTTGAAAGGTCCGTGTCGCTGGATGAATGCGCCGTTCTGCTTGGTTCATTGGCCGGGCCGCGACCGATATAACTTGTGCTAGATGAGCGGTTGTTCGTATCGGCCGCGCCCGACAAATGGCTCTGGCGATTCTCCGCGACCTCCTTTCCTCACCGAATTCGTAAATCACATCAGCAAGCTCGCGCTCGCCGGTGTGGTTTACCACTTGTTCGGCCGTTAGCTCCCCGTGCGGATCCATCCGCATATCCAGGGGACCTTCAGCCTGAAAACTGAATCCGCGTCCGGCATCCTGTAACTGCATCGAGCTGATCCCCAGGTCCGCCAGCAGTCCATCGAGCGTCTTCGGATCCACATGCTGTCGGATCTCCGCGTAACTCGCGTGAAGCAGCGTTACCTTGGGCCAGTCGGCTTTGAGATCCTCTGGGATCTCACTCAGTCGCCGGCGCGCCATTTCGATCGCGATGGTGTCCTTATCGAGGCCAATCAAATGACCCTGTGCGCCCAGGCGTTTTGCGATTTCGTAACTGTGCCCGCCTAAGCCCAAGGTCGCGTCCAGATAAGTTCCACCGCGCCGTATGGCTAGAAAATCGATCGCTTCTTGTGAAAGAACTGAAACATGGCTGAACTGCTCGCTGCCACGTTCGCCCCTCGGGGCGCTGTTGTCTTCCGCATCCACTAAATACCCAGATCGCTGAGAGTCTTCTCATCCTCTGCCGTAAACGGAGCCGACTCGATCTCGTTCTTGAGCTGCTCCGCGTTCCGTACTACGAGGTACTGCAAGAACCCCATTACGGCGACTTCACCCTTGATCTCGGCTGCGTCTCTCAGCAATCCCGGAATCGTTACCCGGCCCTGGCCATCCATCTCCACTACCTGGCCGTAATAGTTGCTGACGTTGAGCAACTTCTGTCTCGTCGGATTCAAGCTCGGCAATGCCGCCAGCTTCGCCTCAAACCGCTCCCACTCTTCCATCGGGTACAAGCGGGCTTCCTTCCCATTGAACGAGGTGACGTAGAACTGCGTCGTCTGGAACTTCTCCTCGATCTCACGCTTAAAGTCGGCAGGGACCTTGAGTCGGCCCTTGTCGTCGATCCGTGTTGGGTGATTGCCACGAAACATATGTCTTGACCCTGCTCTTCTCGGGCCCCAAACTGCTCATTGCTGCCATTCGCAGCGAAAAAGGTGAATTTTGTCGATACAGCATCTTGGAGTCGGCTTGCTTTCCCGTTTTGGCTTCGCCGCTTGTTACTATCCACTCGGCTCCACTCCGCTCCAAATTTGACCACATCCTATACCTAAATGGTTGTGAGTCAATAGCTTTTTCTTTGCTGCCTGTGACCCTTCGTGTGTTACCTGCAAAAGCTCAACAGGTAGGTGTTTCCCGAATCGATAACCGCAATAGGTTGGGTTTACCGCTATGGTTCTGCTGTACCAGAATCTCTGAATTGCATATTGACTCGTGCGATTTGGCCCGTTCGGACCTCAAGTTTCTGTGGAAAACTGCCGATCAGAGGGGTGGAGTGGGGTGGAACGAAAATGGGCTGGATCCGGGTGCCTCGTCGAGTCCCTCACTCTGGCTGCGAATCCAATCCAACAATCACCATCGGGAGCTCAATCTTGTTCGTACGTGACCGCTTTGTTCCTTCGGAAGCCGACGTTCAGGCCGTGATTTGCAGCCATCCGCTCGCCTCGATGGTTAGTCGCGACGCTCAGGGCTTCACCGCGAATCACTTCCCTCTTATCCTGAATCCAAAGCAGGGTCCACACGGTACGCTGATCGGGCACCTCACTCGCCAGAACCCGCAGCACGCCGGTCTGCGTGCCGATCCCAACGTTCTCGCGATCTTCGTCGGCCCATCCGGATACGTCTCTTCGAGCTGGTACTCGAACGGGCGCGACATGGCGCCGACCTGGAACTACGCTGCCGTCCACTGCCACGGCAGGCTGACGTTCGCACCGGACGAGAAGCAGACCATCCACGCACTCACGGTTCTGGTAGAGCACATGGAGCGCAATCGCCCGAATGCCTGGAGTATGGAAGAGCTCGGCCCTGGCGGACTCGAACGACGGCTGCCGCATATCATCGGGTTCGAAATTGCGATCGAGCGAATTGAGGCCCGCTTCATGATGAGCCAATACGAGCGGCCGGCCGATACCGCCGAGGCCATCGAAGTTCTTAACCGAGACGGACAACACGAGCTCGCGGATTTGATGCACCGTTACAACTTCGCAGAGAAATAATAAGGGCTCATCTGCGATACGATTTACTCGTTATGCAGATCGAATTCCCTCCCCAAACGCGCGCCGACGCTATCGCTTCGCTTAAGCAGTACTTCGCCGAGAACCTCGAGCCCATCGGCGATCTCCCGGCCGCATCGCTGCTCAACTACATCCTTGAGGAACTGGGGCCAGTCATCTACAACCGCGCCATCCACGATGCTCAGGCCCGCCTAACCGCGCGCGTCGCCGATCTTGAAGGGGAGCTTTACGTCGACGAGTTCCAGTATTGGCCGCGGCAAGCAGCCAAGAAGAAGTCCAAGCGGTAAGCTAATGAGCGTGACCCTCAGCCCCGAATCTGCTCGCGTCCTTGGATGCCTGATCGAAAAAGAGATCACCACGCCCGAGTACTATCCGCTCTCGCTCAACGCGCTCATCAACGCTTGCAATCAGAAGTCGAACCGGGACCCGATGATGCAGCTCGACGAAGACGTGGTGCGCCTCGCGCTGCGCAATCTCACTGACAAAGGCCTTGCGCGGAACGCCCACTCGGAAGGCCGCGTCCCCAAGTACGAGCACGACGTCAACAACGCCCTGCAACTCAGCCGCCGCGAAGTGGCGATCCTCTGTGAGCTTCTTCTGCGCGGGCCGCAAACACCGGGAGAACTCCGGGGCCGCGCCGAGCGCATGTTCAAGTTCGACTCTCTTGATGACGTTCTCGCCACGCTGCAGCGTCTGATGGAGCGCGACCCTACCCTCGTCGTCGTGCTGCCCCGCCAGCCCGGCACCAAGGAAGCGCGGTACGCGCACACGCTGCTGCCCATCGAAGCGCATTCGCAGCCGGCTCCCGCGCCACATTTGTCCGCAGCACCGTCCTCGGATTTAGAAGAACGGATTGGGAAGCTCGAAGCCGAAGTTGAATCCCTCCGCGCCGAAATCGAGACGCTCAAACGCGCCCACGCAGAAGGCACGCAGGAATAGGTGGCTCCGCTCGTCTGGACGGGGCTACCCCAGGCTTCTTCGGTGCCTCGTGTAAATCGTCTTTCTATTCGATTCGTAGTGCCCTCATGGGCTCCACGCTCGCCGCTCGCCGCGCCGGCCACCAAGCGCTGAACATTCCTGTCAATAGTAGCAATCCGCACACGACCAGCAACGTAAGCGGATCGCGCGCTGCCACACCGAAGAGGATGCTGCTCAGCAGCTTCCCTCCTGCCAGTGCAGCCACCAGCCCAACAATCATGCCGACGCCCACCAGTAGGCCCGCCTCGCGCAGCACCATCCGCAAAATGTCCTCGCGTTTCGCTCCCAGCGCCATCCGCACTCCAATTTCCTTTGTCTGGCGGGCCACGGTGTAGGACATCACGCCGTACAGCCCGGCTGCTCCGAGCAGCAGCGCAATCACGCCGAAGCCAGACAGCAGCAGCATGTTGAAGCGTTGTTGTGCGATCGCATCGCTCATCACCTTCTCCAAGGTCGCCATGCCGGAGATCGGAACGTGCGCCGTATCCATGAAGACTTGACGAATCGGGTTCGCCAGTTCAACCTGCGCCGACTTCGTTCGCACCACCCAGCTCATTCCGAGCAACTTGTTGTCGAGGCGGGTGATCTTATCGGGCAATTGGGCCGCTGGGACGTACATGATTGGTGGCGACGCCTGATCCAAGCCTTGTTGCTTCGTGTCGCCGACTACCCCCACGATTACACGCACTTTCTCCTGGAAGTCTTCTCCCATGGAGCCCGCGATGTTCAGGTGCTGCCCAATTGGATTCTCATTGGAGAAAAAGGCCTTCACGAACGCCTGGTTGACCACCATTACCTGTTCCGAGGTTGAGTTGTCCCCTTTTGTGAAGCCACGTCCGCTGGGGACCGGAATTTTCATTACGGCGAAGTAATCCGAAGTGATTGGGATGAAGCGTTCATCACCCGTCGCATCCAAACGGTTAGCTGCTCTTCCCACCACATCGAAAGGGAAATCGGGAACGATCTGAGTTGGCAGATTGATGGCAGCCGCCGCACTCTCAACCCCCGGAAGTGCTTCGGTGCGGTCGCTGAGTTGATCAAGTAACTGCCCAAAGGTAGCGGTGGAAGACGTCTGTGCCTCGCTAAAACTTGTCTTGAACGTCACCACATTCCGCGCCTCGAACCCAGCCGAGGTATGCACCAGCTTCCAGAAGCTCGTCAGCAGCAGCGCCGCTCCCACCAGCAACACCAGCGACAATGCCACTTCGCCTACGACCAGCACGCGCTGCGCCCGGTTCTTGCCCGCCGCAACTTGCGTGGGGTTGAGACGAAGCGATTCATTCAGTTGCCCACGTTGCGCCTCAATCACCGGGACAACGCTGAAGAGCACGGCACATACGAACGCCAGGAATGCGGCGAAGCTGGTGCCGATACCGCCGAGACGTAGTTCTACAAAATCGGGAAGCTGGATCGGACTGAGACGCAGCAAAGCAGGCGAGGCCAATTGCGCCAGTAGGGATCCGGCCAGCGCACCCAGTGCGCAGAGCAGAAGATTCTCCACGAGTGTTTGCTGGAGCAGGCGCCAGGTGCTGGCGCCCAACGCAACGCGAACACTCATCTCGCGCCTTCGCGCGATCGCACGCGTAAGCAGCAGACTCAGAATGTTCGCCGACACCATCACCAACAGCAATCCAACGGCTCCCATAAGGATATTCAACGCCGGCTTGATTTGCCCGACGAGCGAATCGTGGAAGTCCCAGACGTGGACGGATTCTTCCTGTTGCCAGAGGTTGGGGTAGGCCTCTTTGCGAAGGAGCAGCGTTCGTTTCAGGTCCTCCGTCGCCATGGCCGGAGTCACACTCGATTTGAGACGTCCCACCACGTTGTAAAGATTCGACGTGTCTAACGGACTCTCGGCGATCTGGAGAGGCACCCACAGATCGGCTTTCGCATCGAGATGGAACTTTGGATTGGCCACGCCTACCACTGTGTAGCTCCTATTTCCCAACGTGATGGCACGGCCGACGATATTGGGATCGGCATTGAACTGATGGCGCCATGTCGCATCGCTCAGAACCACCACGCCCGGAGCATTCTTCTGCATGTCCTCCGGTGCAAAGCCATGTCCGAGAACTGGCTCCATTTCGAAGGTATGGAAGAAATTCGAACTCACCGCCAGCGCCTGCAAGGGAACGGCGGCATTCTCTTCCATGAGGTTTACGCCATGAGGAAAGAAATCATAAGCCGTCATGGACTCGAAGCTGCGGTTGGTCCGAGCCATCACCAGATACTTCGTGCCAGCGTATGCTGGACTATCGCCCGACCCAGGATAGAGCCTTGCGACTCGCATGAGTTGTTCAGGATGCGGGAAGGGCAGGGGGCGCAGGATGACGCCGTACAGGATGAGGAAGACTGTGAGGTTCGCTCCAATGCCTAGTGCCAGCGTTAGGATCGCCGATAGCGCAAATCCGGGGCTTCGCATCAGGTGTCGCATGGCGAAGCGCAAATCTTGATTCAATCGAGTCACGGGCAAAGTCCTCCAGCGAAAGTCATGCAGGATCGAGCACGTTCAGAGCCATGTACGATGATCGCAACCGCAAGGTTCCGAAGGTGATCTTGGCGTTGCGTGAGCCCCGATCGTCCGCTGTCGATGCTTAGTGTCCGTTATCGGGCAGTGAAATCAGCATAGGCGAAGCCGTCGCGAAGCACCGTTCCGCCCGGTTGCAGCACGATCGAATGCGCGAACATGGGCCCCGCGTACACGCATGTGTGGAACTCCCCGCGCTCACCGCATGGATCTGCAGCCGTGGGAAGTTCATCGAGGAGGCGCTCGTCGAAGTCGCGGCCCACGAACTCAGGTCCAAGCTGTTTGGTATCCACGCAAGTGAGCTTCGCACGCACGCCAGCGGCAAGCATCTGCCGCGCGAGTCGCACGGTCGGCAGGTTCCACAGCGGAAATAGGGGTTCCAGGCCGGTGTTCGCTAGCTGTTTCTCGCGATACGCTCGAACGTCCTCGAGAAAGAGATCGCCAAACGCGATGGCGTCCACCTTTTCGCTCACCGCGCGTTCGCACGCCTCGCGCATGCGCATTTCATAGTCCGTGTTGGAACACGGCCAAGGCAGTGGCACAGGCCACAGCGGCACACCCGCAGCGTGTGCTTGCGTCTCGAGAACGGTTCGACGAGTCCCATGCATCGCAACTCGGTCGAATTCCGCATTCAATGTGGTCAACAGCCCAACGACCACCACGTCAGCGCGCTGCCTAAGGACATGCAGGGTCCAAGCACTATCTTTGCCGCTGCTCCACGAGAGCAGGATCCTCTTCATTTTTCCATGGTATACGCGTGGATTGGATTCACAGGCAGCATGGCGACGTGGATGATCCCCCCACCATCCCTCCGCAAATGCTGCCTGCGAACATAATGGCCTCGTCTATGAAGCGGCGTGGCCTTGGCCGTACACTCGCGACGGCCGCTCGGGCGCGAAGCGCCGGGCCTACCCATGTTCACGCAAGATTGCTGCGCTGCAACATAATTCTGAGTCGTCTCTGGCCTTGCGTCGGAAATGGAACTAACCCGCCTTCAGAAACGTTCCGTATCTCGCGTCTTCCGCGAGGATGTGATCCTTCAGCCAGTTCTTGAGGAAATTCATCACGTCGATCGTCAATAGGGCGGAGCCGCCCAGCATCTTGGCTTCGAGGGCTTGCACCTGCTTGGTGAACGACGTGTGCTTCTCGCGGTGTTCAGCGAACCTCGGGAAACCCTTCGTCTTCAACAGCAGTTCCTCCTGAAGGAAATGGGTACGGGTATACGCCACCATCTCCGCCATCACCGACTGCTGCACATCGCGGCCCTTTCCGTTCAACATCGCATCGTGCAAACGGTTCAAGATTCCGAACCATTTCCGGTGCTGTTCGTCCATCGCTTCCACGCCTACGCTGTATCTTTCATCTCATAACATTAGGGGCATGGGCCACCTCCGTAATGCTTCATCGGCGGTCAGCACGAAAAGTTAGAGCTCGTGCGGGAGGTTGCACTCTCCCGCCCTGCGGCTTACCGTAATTCCGATGCAAAAGGTTCGCTTCGGAATCGCCGGATTTGGTCTCCACGCAATCAAGCGCCTCATGCCCTCATTCGCTCTCTCCCAACACAGCGAAGCGGTGGCGCTTTCGCGCCGCGATGCCGAGAAGGCCCGTGCGTCTGCCAACGAATACCACCTTGCTCATGCATTCACGTCCACCGAAGATCTCGCTCGCTGCCCGGAGGTTGATGCGGTCTTCGTCACCTCGCCCGACGCTCTCCACCTGGCCGACGTTCTGGCGGCGCTTCGTGCCGGCAAGCCGGTGCTTTGCGAAAAACCGATGGCACGCAACGTTGCTGAGGTTGAGCAGATGATCGCTGCCGCCAAGGCTGCCGCGCTGCCGCTCGGAGTGGCACAGGTCTTTCGCTTCGAGCAGACCACGCGCCGTTTCCGCGAGCGCATTCTCAACGGCAACATCGGACGCCCTGTCCTGGCGCGGGCCGAATTCACCTATCCCGCCCACCAAAGCGCCCGCACGTGGATTGCGGACCCGCAACTCGCCACCGGCGGTCCGCTGGCCGACGTCGGCGTCCACTGCATTGACGCGATCCGCTTCATACTCCAAGACGACGTCATCGCGGTCAGCTGCTCCGCCGTTCAGGATGAGATCTCTGGTACGCTCGACGCCGCCGGCTCCATCAACCTCGAATTTGTACGCAAGACGATCGCCACTGTCAGCGTCTCCGCTCGCGCCCAATACCGAACATTCCTTGAAGTCGTCGGTGAGCATGGCGTGCTGACAGCGTTCGATGGCCTGAACGTCGAGCGTCCCGTAACGATTGAGTTCAGACCTTCTGCCGATCCGCGCCAGGTCGAGCGGGAAGTGGTCGACAATCGCCTGGCATACGTGCTGCAACTCGATGCCTTTGCATTCGCGGTACGTGGCACCGCTCCATTCCCAGTCCCCGCTGAAGAAGGCTTGCGGAATCAGCAGGTACTCGATGCCGCCTACCGAAGCTGGCGCTCCGGACGGCGACAAGTGCTCGTCGAATGAGCACACCTGGAACAGGAGGCATTCCGACTGACTGCATCATGTCGGCGGAGCTTGGTGCGTTCTACGCCGGCAATTCCGTAGTCGGGGGATACTCGTGCTGCTTGCGCCCCTCGGCACCGTCGTACATCTTCGTCGTTTTGAAGCGCTCGAAGCGTCCATCCGAGGCCCAGAATTTCACCTTGTCCCGCAGCGCCTGCATGTCTTGCGCACTCATCGGCTGGAAGCTTGATGCAATCGCGATGTTCTGCTCCAGTACTTCCATCGATTCCATCCCGCTGATTGTCGTCGCCACAGGCAGGCTCATTGCGTAGCGCAATGCCTCCTCGGGCGTCGCTGTACCGTGTGTCACGATCTCGCCGCTTCCGCCCATGCTCTTCATTCCGAGCACTGCGATGCCGCGCTTCTGCGCCTCGGGAAGAACGTGCTGTTCAAAGCTACGGAACGTGGCATCGAGGCAATTCAGCGGCATCTGCACCGTATCGAAAGGATAATTATGTTCCAACATCGCGAGATGGATTCGCGGGTCTTTGTGCCCGGTGAATCCGACTGCGCGAACCTTTCCCTGCTGCTTCGCCAAGGTCAAAGCCTCAATCGCTCCCCCGGGACGGAAGATCAGGTCCGGATCGTTCCAGTAGATCACCTCGTGGATCTGCCACACATCGAGGTGGTCCGTCTGCAGACGGCGCAACGACTGCTCGAGTTGCTGCATCGCCACGTCTTTTCCGCGCCCGTGAGTGCAGACCTTCGTCATCACCACCACCTGGTCGCGTTTGCCTTTCAGAGCTGCGCCAAGATATTCCTCACTCTGTCCGTCGTGATAGTCCCAGGCGTTATCAAAGAACGTGATTCCAGCGTCGATCGCACGTGCCACCATCTCCACCGCTGCCTGCTGGTTCTTCGCCGAACCGAGATGGTAGCCGCCCATTCCTATCGCGGAGACTTCAATGCCCGTTTTGCCAAGCTGCCGTCGGGGAATCGCCCCGGAGTTTTTCTTCGGTAGGTTCGTGTTCTGTGCCATCGCTCCCATCTTTCCCGGAACCAAGCTTCCCGCTCCCAATACCGCCGCGCCTTTCAGGAAAGAACGCCGGTCGAAGTCGCTGCTCATTTCCCGACCTCCGGCCAAGGCTTGCCCGTGTTTTCCGTTGCCTTCATCATCTCTTTAACTTCCACCGACTGCGTGTCTAGCGGGAACTCGTGCGCAACGCGCGCCTCCGGGTTATCGAACTTTAATGAGACCTTGTAGAGTTCATAGCGCCCATCCCCGGAGTAGGGCTTCACTCGGTCCCGTAGTTCGTTCATCTTCTGCTCCGGCCACGGCTGGAACCCGCTCGCCACCTTGATAGCCTGATCGAGCGCCTCCTGCTTATCGATGCCCGTAATCGTAGTTGTCACCCCCGGCAGGCTCATCGCATAGTGCAGAGCCTCTTCGCCGCTCAACACGCCGCGTTTCACCGCGTCAGCGTGACCATTGATCGGCTTCATTCCGAGCGCCGCGATCCCTCGCTGCTGCAACACCGGCAACACTTTCTGCTGGAAGCTGTGGAAGTGGTAGTCGAAGGCATTCAGTGGCATCTGAACCGAGTCAAATGCAAACCCGGTGTTCAGGAACGCAAGATGGATATCTGGATCCTTGTGGCCGGTGAATCCAACGAACCGGACTTTGCCTTGCTGCTTCGCCTTGCGCAAGGCCTCGGCTGCGCCATTCGGACGGATGAACAGCTCCGGATCGTTGTCGAACGACACGCCATGGATCTGCCAGAGGTCAAGGTGATCGGTTTGCAGACGGTTCAGTGACTGCTCCAGCATGCGCATCGCGAGATCCGCATCGCGTCCGTGGGTGCAGACTTTTGTCATTAGGAAGACTTTGTCGCGCCTGCCCTTCAGGCCTTTGCCCATCCAGTCTTCCGTTTTCCCGCGGTGGTACTCCCAGCAGTTATCAAAGAAGGTGATCCCGGCATCCACCGCCTCGTGGATGAGTTTCACCGCTTCTTTCTCGTCGGTGGCGTCGCCAATGTGGTGCCCGCCAAAGCCGATGCAGGACACCATCGCGTCAGCGTTGCCGAACTTGCGCTTGGGAATTGCTACGGACTGGTCAGCCATTCTGCCCTTCTGCTCGCAAAAATTCAGCGCTGCTGAGTGTGCAGAGCGCTTACCAACGAGATGCGGCGATGGTTTTCCCTGTTGGCTATGTGCCGATAGCTGACGCCCGGAACCTGGAACCCGTATAATCCTCCCGCTCATGAAAGCCCCAAACCTGCTCGCTCTCCTGCTGTTTTCTGGCATTTCTCTCTCCGCTCAAACTGCCAAACCTCGCGCCCGCGATCTCGGCGTTCCCTTCGATGGCGCACCCGGTAAATACAACGCCATCACTGATGTCGCCGGCGTTTCCGTGGGCTACAAAACGCTCGTTTCCGGTGACGGCAAACTCGTTGTCGGGGTTGGTCCGGTGCGCACCGGTGTGACGGCGATCATCCCGCGCTCCAACGATTTCTTTGATCCCGTTTACGCTGCCTGGTTTTCGCAGAATGGCAATGGCGAAATGACCGGCACGACCTGGGTTGAAGAATCAGGGTTCCTCGATGGCCCAGTAATGATCACCAACACCCACAGCGTGGGCGTTGTCCGCGACGCCGTCATTGCGTGGCGGCTCAAACACCAGCCACCGAAAGTTGTCGAGGATGCGTGGTCTCTGCCGGTTGTCGCCGAGACCTGGGATGGTTGGCTCAACGACATCAATGGCTTCCACGTGAAACCGCAGGACGCCTTCGACGCCCTTAATAGCGCCAAGTCAGGCCTCATCGCCGAAGGAAATGTCGGCGGGGGAACCGGCATGATCTGTAACGAATTCAAAGGCGGCACGGGCACATCCTCACGCGTGCTCGATGCCAACCATGGCGGTTACACCATTGGCGTTTTGGTGCAATGCAACTACGGCCTTCGGCCACAACTGCGCATCGCTGGTGTGCCGGTCGGAAAGGAAATCCCTCAGGACCGCGCTTATCGTCAGGAAACCGGCTCGATTATTGTCGTAGTCGCCACCGATGCACCGCTCATTCCCACGCAGCTTAAGCGCCTAGCGCACCGCGTCACCGACGGCCTTGGCAGGCTTGGGAGCATTTCCGGCAACGGCTCTGGCGATATTTTCCTCGCCTTCTCAACCGCCAACCCGCACGCCTATTACGGCCAGCCTACGCCCGAATACGCCACCAAGCCCGCTACCATTCAGACCATGATCAACGAAGATCTCGACCCGCTCTTCGAAGCCACGGTGCAGGCGACGGAAGAAGCAGTCGTCAACGCGATGATCGCCGCGGAAACCATGATCGGCCGCGATGGTCACAAGGCCATCGCCCTGCCTCACGAACAACTTCGCGAAGTTCTGAAAAAATACAACCGCCTAGTCGAGACGCCTGCAAAGTAGCGTTCATTGCCCTTTTTGCTGAATTCCGGAGTTACCATAGCCCCATGCGCCCGCTGGTCCTGATCGCCGCGCTCTTCTTTTTTGTGATGCCGCTGTTCGCGCAATCGCACACCAAGCGCCTCATCCTCAAAGACGGCACTTATCAGTCCATCACCGAGTACCAGACGCAAGGGGCAAACATTCACTACCACAGCGCAGAGCGTTACCAGTGGGAGGACATCCCCAGCGACCTCATCGACTGGGACGCCACGAACAAGTACAACGCCAATCCGATCAAGAACGACCGGTCGCGTGACCGACGCGATGAACTCACTGCTGTTGATGAGGAGGCTGCCGAGAGCGAAGATGTCGCTCCCACCGTTGCACCGCACCTTCGCCTGCCGGAGTCAAAGATCGGCGGAGTCTATCTCCTCGACGAATGGAAAGGGCATCCGGAGCTCGCGGAAATCGTACAAAACGGCGCTGAGCTTACCGGGGGCTCGCGCAAAAACGTTCTTCACGTCGCATTGGGTAGCCAACGCAAGGTCATCGAACTCCCGGATGCGCACGCCCGCGTACAATCCCACAGCACCACTCCGGTGTTCTATTTGTGTGTGGAGGGCGGCAACCCGATGAACGTGGCCACCCAATACCGCATCCTCCGAGTGCAGCCCGACGAAGGACGCAAAACTCGCACCATTGCAACCGTCAACGTGAAGCTCAGTGGAAAGACAAGCGAAAACCAGAAATTCGTTCCCGCCACGGCTGCGAAGATAAATCAGGGAGCGTGGATCAAGGTCACGCCTGACCAACCGCTCGAGCCCGGCGAATACGCCGTAGTCGAGATGCTCAGCAACACCGAAGTAAATTCCTATGTCTGGGATTTCGGCGTGAATCCCAGCGCGCCCGAAAATCTCAACCCGAAGATACCGACGCAGTAGAACTCACTTCTTGCGCTTCGGCTTCTCCTGTTCCATCCCGAGCTGGCCACGCGCCTGCGCCAGCAGCTTGTTAAACGCCTCTTCCTTGGTTGGCTCTTTCTTGCCGGTCTTGTTCCCGCGATACTTGTGCTCGAAGCTGCACGTACGGCACACAACTTTTACCGGCTCATCGCCCGCCAATGCTTGGATCGAGTGGTCCATCGTGCGTTTACAGCGTGAGCAGTTGTCGTCGATCGTGTCGCCGAGTCTTGGCATAATCACCTCTCATCCAATACGGGCATAATAACTCGATCGTCTGGAGCCATGAATCATGGAGACTTTGAACGACACCATCGCCCTGCTCACCCGCACTCCCGCCGCTCTCAACGCGCTTCTTCGAGATCTCCCGGATTGCTGGACCATGCGCAATGAAGGCGAGAACACCTGGAACGCTTTCGGAGTAGTTGGCCACCTCGCGCATGGCGAGCGCACCGACTGGATGCCGCGTATCCGGCGCATGCTCGAACATGGCGACAAAGTTCCATTCGATAAATTCGATCGCTTTGCGCAAGACCGGGATAGTGCAGGCAAGACCCTTCCCCAATTGCTCGATGAATTTGCCGAACTTCGCGCTGCCAACCTCGATCAGCTCCGCGCGCTCAACCTCCGGCCGGCCGACTTCGAGCGCCGCGGGATGCATCCTTCACTTGGCCCCGTGACACTCGGCAATCTCATTGCGACTTGGAGCGCGCACGACCTCACACATTTGCACCAACTGTCGCGAATCCTCGCCCATCAATCGCGCGAAGCCGTCGGTCCATGGACGAAGTTCCTGGGCGTTATGCAATGCCAAGGGCACAGCGCTTGAACAGCTACGTTGTATGATTCCTGCGTGAGTCAGCGCGGAAAATTTCTCACGTTCGAGGGACTGGACGGCTGCGGCAAGAGCACCCAAATGGAATTGCTCGCCGAGGTTCTTCGCCGGCAGGGCCTCGATGTCGTCACCACCCGGGAACCTGGCGGAACGCCCACTGGCGAGAAAATCCGCAGTGTCATCCTCGATTCCAAGACCCGTTCGCTTGCGCCGATGGCCGAACTCGCCCTCATGTTCGCTGCGCGCGCACAGCACATTGCCGAGATCATCACCCCTTCGCTTGGAGCTGGACGCTGGGTACTATGCGATCGTTTCACCGACTCGTCCGAGGCCTACCAGGGCGGCGGCCGCCAGATGGGAAGCGATCTCATCCTCACCATGCACCAGGTGGTCTGCGGCGACCTTATGCCCGACATGACCATCCTCATGGACTCCGATCCGCAGGCTAGCGTCGCTCGCGCCCGACGCCGCAACAAAGCCAACGCGCAGGATGGCATCGACGAAAACCGCTTCGAAAAAGAGAAGCTCGAATTCTTCGACCGCGTTCACGTCGCCTATAACGCGATTGCTGTGCGTGAACCCGCCCGCGTCTTCAAGGTCGACGCACGACGGCCGAAGGAAGTGACACATTTGGAAATCGTGCGCGCGGTGCGCGAACGCATTGGTTAGACCAGGAGCGATTAGGGGGCAGGTTGTGATAACACCACCGACTGCATCATCATGACTCCGACAATCTCGTCCCAGTCCTCGCGGTGCAGTTCATGCCCGCTTCCTGCAAGTTTTAGCAGTTTCGCATTCGGGATCTCCCGGCAAAGCGCCACCCCTGCACCGCACGAGTAAACGGGATCGTCCGTCCCGTGAACCACAAGTGTCGGAACCTCAATCTGCCACGACTTCCCTGCCCAAGGAAAACCATCTGGTAGAAGCCCATGGTTGAACATACTTGGAAGGTTCTTTGATCGCTCGACTTCCCTCGTAGCGATCTCGCGCACCAATTCTTCATCGAACGCGTGTCCCTCCCCACTCAGCAGCCGCCAGCCTCCGACCGAATAATCGACCAAAGCTTTCTTGTCCGACCAATCCAGAGCAAACCCCTGCCGATGGTACGCGATCAACTTCTCATGGGCTTCCGTCGGATGCGAAACTGCTGCGCCGAGCCCACAAGTTGCAACCAACGTCAGGGCGGCCACACGGTGGGGATACTTTAAGGCGACAATTTGCCCAACTCGCCCGCCCATCGACATACCAACGATGTCGGCGCTCGCAATCCCATATGAATCCAGCACCGCAACCGCGTCATCGGCGAGATCTTCCAACGAATATTCGGGCTTGCCGGGCGTGTAGCAGGTCGAACATCCTGTGTCACGCTGGTCGTACCGGATCACAAAACGCTGCTTCGAGGCCAACAACCTGCAGAACTCATCGGGCCACCACACCATCGAAGCGGACTCGCCCATGATCAGGAGTACAGCCGCGTGCACGGTCTCGCCGAAGCTCTCGGTGCAAATCTGAACATGGTTCGAACGAATGAAGTTTTCAGCCATGTGAAACAGCATAGCGCCAACAAGCGGCAAGCTTTTCGATGCAGCGGTTAGTCAGTGACGAGTCGCAGCATCGGGGGACGAGGAAAGTAGACACTCCGACAAACAGCAAAAAAGGCCGTCTTAAGTTCGAGCGGCCTTCTGACTTGCTTATTTAAGGGAGAACTTCTACAGCGAACTCATGTTACTCAGGAACTCGCCATTCGCCCGAGTCTTGCCAAGCTTATCGATCAGCAATTCCATGGCTTCGACCGGGCTCAGCGGGTTCAGTACCTTGCGCAGCACCCAGATCCTTGCCAGGTCTTCCTTCGGGATGAGCAGCTCTTCTTTACGCGTGCCCGAGCGCTGGATGTCGATTGCCGGGAAGGTGCGCTTATCCAACAGCTTGCGGTCGAGGATGATTTCCATGTTGCCCGTGCCCTTGAACTCTTCAAAGATCACGTCATCCATGCGCGAACCGGTTTCAATCAGCGCCGTCGCGATGATCGTCAGCGAGCCGCCCTCTTCAATGTTGCGGGCGGCGCCGAAGAACCGCTTCGGGCGCTGCAACGCATTGGAGTCCACGCCGCCAGAGAGCACCTTGCCCGAAGGCGGAACGATGGTGTTATAAGCTCGCGCCAAACGCGTAATTGAATCGAGCAAGATCACCACGTCACGCTTGTGTTCCACCAGGCGCTTCGCTTTCTCGATCACCATCTCGGCCACTTGCACGTGCCGAGCTGCCGGCTCGTCGAAGGTGGATGAAATCACTTCGCCCTTCACCGAACGCTGCATGTCCGTAACTTCTTCTGGACGCTCATCGATCAGCAGAACGATCAACACGACTTCGGGATGGTTAGTGGTGACCGAATTCGCCAGGCTCTGTAGCAGCATGGTCTTGCCAGTTCGAGGCGGCGCGACGATCAATCCGCGCTGACCCTTGCCTACTGGCGTCAGCAAATCCATCACCCGCGCACTGATGTTGTCGCGCACGGTTTCCAGCTTGATCCGCTCCTGCGGATAAAGCGGCGTCAGATTGTCAAAAAGGATCTTGTTGCGCGCTTCGTCGGGCGACTCAAAGTTGACTGCTTCGATCTTGACGAGCGCGAAATACTTTTCGCCTTCATGCGGCGGACGCACTTGACCGCTGATCGTGTCTCCGGTCTTCAGGTCGAACTTGCGAATCTGCGACGGCGAGACGTAAATGTCGTCCGGACCGGGTAGGTAGTTGTAATCGGGTGAGCGGAGAAATCCATAGCCGTCGGGCAGGATCTCGAGCACGCCCTCGGCGAATATGTGCCCTTCTTTTTCGCTCTGCGCCTGCAGGATCTTGAAGATCAAGTCCTGTTTGCGGAGGCCGCTGGCGCCCGGGAGGTCGAGCGAACGAGCTATGCGGGTTAGCTCGGTAATGTTCTTTTCTTTCAGTTCTGCGATGGTCATGGTCACCTACGGGAGATTTGCTAAGGCGGGGTTGGGTACTACACGCTTCGCGCTGGGGGCGCGAGCGGGGCGCGCTTACGCAGCGCGCCGCTGTCCCTCGTTCGCGTTGATGGGTTCCAGCACTACCGCGTCGCGGTCGGAGCTGGCAATTTTGTTGAGAATTTCGTTGGTGGTGTCCTGGATCCGCGTCGCCGGACGATGAAAACGCCGGGTCGCCTTGGATGCCAGTTGGCAAAGCATATAACGGTTCCGCAGAGTGTGTACAGCTTCAAAAACAAGATTGGAACGCATGAATTGTATGTCTCCTAACGTTATGTATTTGACGGGAGCCGAGCTTGAATGGCAGCGCTTGTTTGTTATCTCTTCGGCCGCTTCATCCAGCTTGTACGACTGAGACGCTCTACCGTGGAGAACGGAATCCGGCATTTGGTTGGATGCACTTCCCTTGCCCCGGATTCGTCTTTTTTCTCCGCTGGCTCCTAAGCCCAGCGTCCACTAACTCGCTGGGTAATCCCGGCATAACCGTATAATGACCGCTTTACGACGCTCTCCGCGTTTTGGTGGAACCTGAAGGTCTTTCGCCTGACTCGGGGTTGGAACCTACGGGCTGGAAGCGAATGAGTGCTACGCCAGAAAGCCGTACCTTAAAGGGCTTTTCCCTCGACGTCAAGCCTAAAATTCAGTCGCCTCCCAATCAAGTACTTACATGTAAGTATTTGTATGACTTAGGGTTAGTAACACAATCGGGGGATAGGGCTGTGGATTTCCGTTACCAGGGGTGCCGGGCGCTGTCCGTTTTCCGGCAGCCGCGACTGCCAATTGCAGGCGGCATTCTCTCTACCTTTGGGCCTGACGCACCTGCTGCTTTCCAGCAATAAGCATTCCAACGCTGCAGCGTGCATTTTGCGGCGTATATGCCAGATGACCATAGGCACCCTGGTGTGCTTTGCGCCCAGCGACGTCTATGGTTGCTGGGCCAGCGAGGCTCCCATTCGGCTGCAATATGAACGAAAGCGGGCCGGTATTGTTCTGAAATTTCACCACCAGTTGTCCATTTTCCGGCACCACAACATACCCTTCCGAATTCCGAGCTTCACCGCACTCGAGCGTCGCGGAATCCTCCCGAAATTCGATTTTCAGACCGTTGGGTGCCCCATAACTGCCATTTAATCGAAGGCCTGGCGTCGTGTTCGACGATTTGCGCGCTTGCGACCCTAAGACCGTGGTCAGAACGCCGGAGACGGACTGCGCCTGTCCTGTGGGAGCCAGGGATGCCACATTGCAGTGCTCAGTCTTGGGCGCGGTCGGCACGCTGTAGTGGTGCACCGTCGTCGGCGCCATTTCATACGTGGTGGTCTGCTGATTGGTGGAGAACTCCATGCCGTTCTGATGCACATCACTCGCGTTGTAATTAGGCACATCGTTCGCATCGATCTGCTTCTGAGTGGTTGTAGTGTTAGCCTGCATTTGGTACCCGGTCGAGGTGCTGTCATGCATTCCGCCAATCACCACTCGACCTGCCACATCCACCGGCCCCGGACCGGCGAGCTTCCCATCCGCCTTATAGGACAGAACGATGGGTTTCGGACTGAGCGGAACTCTCACTAGAACCTGGAGATCATTTCTCTCCACCGTGTAGCCCACGCCTTGGGGAACCAGCGTCCCGCAATTTACGGTAACGTTGTCCAGCCCGAAGGTGAGTGCAAATTTTTCGCCACTGTAGACGCCGGTCAGGCGCAGGCCTGTCGGAGTTTCAGGAACGATTCCCTCAGTAAGACTATGACCGCCCGTCAGTTCCTTCAAACCTTCTTTGAAGCCTTCACCCAGGCATTCGATTTCGCTTCGTCCCGACTCGACACAGTGGCGCACAGCCACGGAGCCGGCGTCGTTTGCCATCCCTCGTTCACCGGCGGCCGGCCCATTCGATCCCGGCGGAGGCGTCTTGGGATACATTTTTTCCTGGAAGGCTTTGTACCCCGCCATCGCATTCTTGTCAGATTGGAAGTACTGCGCGCGGAAGTTTTCTGAGAAGAACTTTGCCAACAGTTCGTTGCGAAGCGCGGGATCGTGATCGTACACGTGGCCTTCTCGATTCGTCACCTTGTGCCACAGATCCGCATAAGCAGTTTCGTAGGCAAACCGGATTCGCTTCTCGTCGGGCGTTGCAGCTCGGTTGTCGGCATCGTTCACGTAGCGATGACCGAGTCCCCACGCCATGTCGTCTATGATTTTGACGAGGGCCATGAAGGCGCCCATCTGCCGCTCTCCCGTGTCTTCCGCATCCTTTCCCTTGATTTCCGCCACGATGCGCGCAGGCGTCGGCATTTCGCTGAGATACGATGGGTTCGTTGGTCCCAACGTGGCCGCGGGCGACACAACAGCCTGCGCCTCCGCCTCTTCCCCTTTGCATTTCTTCACGATCTTGTTGACCCCCGAGAGGGAACCCGGGGAATCCATGAGCACCTGCCCTTTGTTTTCGATCTTGAAGTAGCAGGCGTCTTGACCCTGCAGTTTCCCGCAACGCGATACCGTGAGCATGTACCCATTCGTACAGTGGTAAACGCCTTGCGGAGCAGAGGGTTGTTGGGCAACGAGCGGGACAGCAATCCCCAGTGTGATCAACACTGGCGTCAGCGAGCGAAGGGGATACCGCCTTGCAAACAACGTCGATCTGCTATTCACGTGAGAAGCTCTTAAGTTGCCGGACAATTCATCTCATTTGCGCAACGGGTGAAGTCCCTTTTGCCGGCGTTCCTGCCAGCACCTTTTTCGTGAGAAATCAAACTGTTATCTGATTCTCGCGTCCGAAGCGGCGGTGATTCTACACTAATCCCGTCGGTTCGCAACTTGCATCGGGAGTCGTGTTTCACCTCCAGGTTTCTAGCTTACTTTTCGCGTTAGTCCTCGCCCCACACCCGGAAATCTCCTCCAATTACAGGTCCAAAATGCTGGTCTTGCTTGAACCGGATCCAACCACGTTTTTTATCTTCCTTTTCTGCGATTGCTTCCTGGTGTTCCTCGGCCAGCTCTAAGAAAACAGTTTTCTCCTGCATCGTCTTGATTCCTTGCTCCATATGAAGAATGAATACCTGCTAGGCCCAATAAGTACGGTCCAAGGCGCGATATTGAATGGCCTCGGCTATATGCCGCGACTCGATTTGCGCGGAGCCATCCAAGTCGGCAATCGTTCTCGCCACTTTTAGAATTCGGTCGTGAGCGCGGGCGCTCAGCCCTTGCTGTTGCATGGCGCGCTCCAGCATGTGCTCGCCCTCGCTGGAAAGTTCGCAGTAGGTTCGGATCTGCGGCGAGCTCATTTGCGCGTTTGCAAAAAGCCTCTCTGTCGCGAAGCGGTTGAGCTGCACCTCGCGCGCCCGCAGCACGCGTTCGCGGATCTGGTCAGAGCCCTCAGGCGCCTGCCCAGCGCGTAGTTCTTTGTAGTTCACTGCCGGCACGTCAATGTGAATATCGATCCGGTCCATCAGCGGACCTGAGATCTTCGAGATGTAGCGCTGGATCATTGGTGCAGTGCACTTACACTCGCGCATGCGGTCGTTGTGATAACCGCACGGACACGGGTTCATAGCAGCCGCCAGCATGAAGCGCGCCGGGAAGGTCAGTGACATCGCCGCGCGGGCGATGCAAACCGTGCCATCCTCCAGCGGCTGTCGCATCACTTCCAGAACGTTCCTTGGAAACTCCGGTAGTTCATCCAGAAAGAGCACTCCGTGGTGTGCGAGAGATACTTCGCCCGGCCGCGGCATGGCGCCGCCGCCTATCAACCCGGCATCGGAAATCGAGTGATGCGGTGCCCGAAAAGGCCGCGTCCCCACCAGTCCGGCCCGCGAATCGAGCACACCCGCCACGCTATGGATCTTCGTGGTCTCAAGCGCTTCTTCGAACGTCAGTGGCGGAAGGATCGTCGGGATGCGTTTCGCGAGCATCGTCTTGCCGCTGCCCGGCGGCCCTATCATCAGGATGTTGTGACCGCCGGCGCATGCTACTTCCAGAGCGCGCTTCGCCGTCTGCTGCCCGCGAACATCTCTGAAGTCCACGCTGAAGTGTTGGGCCTCGCCAAGCACCGCCTTGGTATCCACTTTGAGTGGCGCGATTCCATTCCCGTTGTTGATCAGGTGCACAACGTCCATCAAGGACTTTACCGGGTAAACTTCGACGCCGTCGACTACGGCAGCCTCGCGAGCGTTGGCCTCGGGCACCAACAGTCGGCGGATCTTCTGGGCGCGCGCGGCGACGGCAGCGGAAAGCGTCCCCCGGACGGCCCGAATGCTTCCGTCCAGCGATAGTTCTCCGATCATCACTACATCGTCCAAGTTTTGTTTGTTGAGTCCGCCGTACGCACCCAGGATCCCGGCAGCCATTGGCAGGTCGAAGCCGGATCCTTCTTTCTTGATATCGGCCGGCGCCAGGTTCACGGTGATGTTCGTAGCGGGCACGTCGTAGCCCGAGTTCCGCAGTGCCGACCGCACCCGCTCACGGCTCTCGCGCACCGCGGCATCGGGTAGGCCCACCGTAGTAAATGTCTCTTTTTCAGAGACTTGCGGAGAAACATCCACTTCTACGTCAATGATATGTGCATCGATTCCGTAAACTGCCGCATTTTTTGTCCTGAAAAGCATAGGCCGCCAATCTCCTA
>DASYAU010000171.1:0-1576 GCA_036501185.1 Candidatus Korobacter sp.
CATTCGCGAGGCTTTGGAAGGCGGGATTCTTGCCGGCTATCCCATGGTCGACGTGAAGGCCACGCTCTATGACGGCAGCTATCACGACGTCGATTCGAACGAAATGGCGTTCAAGATTGCCGGATCGATGGCGTTCAAAGAGGCGGCACGCAAGGCTTCTCCGGTGTTGCTGGAGCCGGTGATGGCGGTAGAAGTGGTCACGCCGGAAGATTATGCGGGCACGATCATGGGCGATTTGAGCTCGCGCCGCGGACGCATCGAAGGCATGGAGCATCGCGCCGGTTCGCAGGTGATCAAGGCCATCGTTCCCCTGGCGGAGATGTTTGGTTACGCAACGCACATGCGTTCATCGACGCAGGGCCGCGCGGAATACTCGATGCACTTTGCCCGCTATGAGGAGGCTCCGAGATCGGTCTCGGAGGAAATCATCGCCAAGGTCCAGGGCACGGCGAAGTGATCGCGGGCTGGGGCGACTAGGTAAGCAGCCATGCTAAGTAAAGACGAGGTTCAACGTATAGCCGACGACGTTGTTGGCGAGTTGGGTTCAGATTACGCAGAGACGATATATCAGGAAGCTTTTCTCGTAGAGCTGAGATTGAGAGGCTATCAGGATTATGACCGGGAGCGAGTGCTTCCAGTCACATATAAAAAGCAGACTGTTGGCTGCGTGAGGGCCGATGTGGTGCTTAGGAAAGATTCAGAGGAGGTTGTCCTCGAGATGAAGATTGGCAGCGAGGACGACACCAAGGAGAAGATCAAGAACGAGCTGCGAGCCTACCTGCGAGCAATGAATGTGCAGGACGGGAAAAGTCGAAAAGGTTTTGTCGTTACGTTCCCGTGTACTGCTAACAAGAAGCAGGCTGAAGCGCCAGCAACTGCTGCGACCGTGGAAGAAGTTATTGTTGAGGAGCCACGCGCTGGCGCGGGTGGACTTTCAGATGCCGTCGGAAAACTTTTAAGGGTAGTGAGCAAGGTTTAAGCTAAAAGCTAGGAGCTAAGAGCTGTTATGGCGAAAGAGAAATTTGACCGTACCAAGCCGCACTGCAATGTGGGAACGATTGGTCACATCGATCATGGCAAGACCACGTTGACGGCGGCTATCACCAAAGTGTTGTCGAAGCACAATCCGAAGAACACGTTCCGGTCGTTCGATTCGATCGACAACGCTCCGGAAGAGAAAGCGCGCGGCATCACCATCGCCACGGCGCACGTCGAGTATGAGACGGCGAACCGGCATTACGCGCACGTGGATTGTCCGGGGCACGCCGACTACATCAAGAACATGATTACCGGCGCGGCGCAGATGGATGGCGGCATTCTGGTGGTGGCGGCGACGGACGGTCCGATGCCGCAGACGCGCGAGCACGTGCTGTTGGCGCGGCAGGTGGGCGTGCCCTATCTGGTCGTCGCGTTGAACAAGGTTGATGCGGTGGACGATCCCGAGTTGCTGGAACTGGTTGAGCTCGAAGTGCGCGAGCTGCTGAAGAGTTACAAGTTCCCCGGCGACGATGTGCCGGTGGTGCGGGTGTCGGCTCTGGGCGCGCTGAATGGGGAAGAGAAAGCGGAAAAGCAGGTG
>DASYAU010000172.1:0-100078 GCA_036501185.1 Candidatus Korobacter sp.
GGTAAGCTCGCGCCGGCCAATCCATGGAACGCGGTTGGTCTCGAGTGGATGGTACCTTCGCCGCCGCCGACCCATAACTTCGAGCAGACACCCGTCGTCACCTGGGAAGCCTACGATTACGAGAACCAGCCCCAGGAGGAGGTCCCCGTTGCAGGATAGCCAGGCCGTTGTAGCTTCCGAGCTGCAACATCACTTTCGCGACATGGAACAGCAGCGGGAAACCGCCACATTCGGCATGTGGGTTTTCCTCATCACCGAAATCATGTTCTTCGGTGGAATGTTCGCTGCCTACCTGATTTACCGGCTCTCGTACTACCAGTCATGGGTCGATGGCTCGAACCGCATGGACATCACCCTCGGCGCCACCAACACCGCCGTGCTGATCTGCTCCTCGTTGACCATGGCCATGGCGGTCCACTCCGCGCAACTCGGCCGACGCAAGCTGATCGTAGTCTTTCTCATTCTGACGCTCCTGCTCGGCGGGGTATTCCTCTGCATCAAGGGTGTGGAATATCACGATCACTGGCTCAACCACGAGGTCCCTGGGCCGACCTTCTCTAATCTCGATCAGCACGGCGTCAGCAAGGGATGGGTCGATACGCCGCACACCTCACTTTACTTCGCCCTGTACTTTGCCATGACCGGCATGCACGCCCTGCACATGATCATCGGCGTCGGCTTGCTCACCTGGCTCATTATCGCGGCCTCGAAAGGCAAGTTCACCTCGCGTTACTTTGCGCCGGTCGAAAACGTCGGCCTCTATTGGCACTTCGTCGATATTGTGTGGATTTACTTATTCCCGCTGCTCTACTTGATCAGCAAAAAACACTCAGGGTAATCGCATATGGCCCACGAAGAACTTTCCGCAAGCGGCGAACACATCGTTTCCCCGAAGCTATACGTAGTCGTCTTCCTTTTTTTGCTGCTGATGACCGGCCTTACGGTCTTCGCAGCATCCGTGGATCTCGGGTGGGCAAACCCTGTCGTGGCGCTCGTCATTGCCACCCTTAAGGCCACCACTGTCGTCCTCTTCTTCATGCACATAAAGTACAGTACGAGCATGACCAAGATGGTGATCATCGGCGCCCTGTTCTTCCTCTTCCTGCTCCTCGGCCTTACGCTGACGGATTATCTCTCGCGCCCGTGGATGGCTTACCCCAGCCACTAGCGCAAGTTCCACCTCACTCCCATTCCCGAGCTTTGGCTCGGGTTTTTTGTGCCCCGGGTGCCGCGCCGACGGCCTAATTCGCGCGTTCGCCCCCTTTTCCGCAACTCCCTCCGCCGTTCCAAGCTATACTTTTTGCCAACACTACCGCTCGAGGCTCGCTATGGCTTTCTGCACCAGTTGCGGTTCCACCATGGATCCCAACTCGCATTTCTGTACCAAGTGCGGCAATCAGGTCACTCCGTCTGCCGTTGCTCCAGCCGCCAATCCAGCCCAGTCTTACACTCCTCCGCCGCAGATCTACGCTCCGCAGGCGCAGCCCAACTCCGGTGGTGGCGCGATGAAAATCGTCCTCATCGTACTCGGCGTGTTGGTGGTGATCGGCCTGCTGGGAATCATCGGGGTCATCGGTGTAGTGCACCACGCCCGCAGGCGCTTCATCAATCACTCCTACATCACCGAGAACGGCAGAAACTCCAGCGTGGAAACTCCCTTCGGACGCGCCTCCACCTCGCAGTCCGATGCCAAGTCCGTCGCCCGCCAGATCGGCGTAGACGTCTATCCCGGCGCAAAAGGCGGCGAGAGCAGCACGTCGCAGTTCGGCAAAATGACTACCGCCAGCGTTAAGCTCACTACGCCCGACTCCGTGGACAGGGTCGCCGCCTTCTACAAATCACATTATCCGCACGCCATGGTTTCGCAGGAAGCTGAGAATAAATTTACGCTGGTGAACTCCGACGATCAGGGAACCCTCACCATCGAGGCCGAGAATGACGGAGACGCCACCCGGATCGAGATCTCCAAAGTTGGTGGCCTGAAGATCAACGTTCACTGACATCTACTTTCCCATGCAACCCGAGCCCGCTTCCGGCGGGCTTTTCCTTGCACAACGCAAACCGCCTCGCGGCCATCCTTATATATAAGGAAGCACGTCGTGAATAACTTGCGCCATCCCGCTGACCGTGTGCAGATCGAACGCGTAGATGTCGCTGCCTATACCGTTCCGACGGATGCTCCCGAATCCGATGGCACTTTGCAGTGGGATAAGACCACTCTCGTGCTTGTGCACATCACGGCAGGAATGTGGCGCGGTCTCGGCTACACCTATGCCGATCAGGCTACCGCCGACCTTATCCAAGACACGCTGGTTCCCGAGATCCTGCACCGTAATGCCTTCGATATTCCGCTTCTCTGGCGTTGCATGGTCGATCGTATTCGTAATCTCGGTCGCCCGGGTATTTCGTCGATGGCAATCTCCGCTGTCGACGTTGCTCTTTGGGATTTGAAAGCCCGCATCCTCGACGTGCCTCTCGTCTCTCTACTCGGCACCGCGCGAGATACCATCACCGTCTACGGCAGCGGCGGATTTTGTTCCTACACCGCGCAGCAGCTCGAAGATCAATTTCTCGCTTGGCTGGAGAAGGGAATTCACCTCTTCAAAATGAAAGTCGGCCGCGACGCTCGCGCCGACACCCACCGCGTTCGCCATGCCCATGAAGTGATCGGTCCCACCAACGAACTCATGGTCGACGCCAATGGTGCCTATACGCGCAAAATGGCGCTGCTCCAGGCCGAGCGTTTCGCCGACCAGCGTGTCTGCTGGTTCGAAGAGCCTGTTTCCTCCGACGATCTCGAAGGCCTTCGTGTCCTGCGCAATCGTGCCCCCGCCGGCATGGACATCGCCGCCGGAGAATACGGCTACGACGCCTATTATTTCCGACGCATGATTGAAGCCGGCTCCGTCGACGTCCTCCAGGCCGATGCCACCCGTTGCGGTGGCGTCACCGGTTTCCTGCAAGCCGCCAATCTCTGCGCGGGATGGGGCATTCCGCTCTCCTCGCATACTGCGCCCGGCATCCACATGCACCTTGGCTGCGCCTGCGACGCCGTCCGCCATCTCGAGTACTTCCACGATCACGAACGCATCGAACGCATGTTTTTCGCCGGGAACGTTGAAGTCACGAACGGTGTGCTTCGTCCCGACCTTGCACGGCCCGGTCTGGGCCTTGAGTTCAAGCTGGCTGACGCAAAGCGCTTCGCGGCGTAACATCGGCCTTTGAGGAATCAGGAGCAAATGTCTACCGAGAACCTCGTCTCCTTGCAGCCCGTTCCCTTCGATCCCACCAACATCGGCAGCCCCAAACCCGCCGAGGTCGATTCCGTTCGCCTCGAACAGCGCCTCCGCTCCGAGCTCCGCGGCGAAGTCCGCTTCGATAATGGTACCCGTGCCCTTTACGCCACCGACGGCTCCAACTACCGCCAGGTTCCCATCGGTGTCGTCATCCCGAAGAACGATGACGACGTTCGCGCCACCCTCGCCGCCTGCCGCGAGTTCGGCGCGCCCATCCTCGCCCGAGGAGGAGGCACCAGCCTCGCCGGCCAGTGCTGCAATGTCGCCGTCGTCATGGACTTCTCGAAGTACATGAACAAAATCCTGGAACTCAACCAGGACGAGAAGTTCGCGCGCGTCCAGCCCGGCATTGTTCTCGATGAAGTGCGCAAAGCCGCCGTCAAAGTTGGCCTCACTTTCGGCCCCGATCCTGCCACCCACAACCATTGCACTCTCGGCGGCATGATCGGCAACAACTCCTGCGGCACCCACTCCGTAATGGCCGGCAAGACCGTCGACAACATTCACGAGCTCCGCGTCCTCACCTACGAAGGCCTCGAACTTACCGTCGGCAAGACCTCCGACACCGAATTCCAGCGGATCATCTCCGCAGGTGGACGTCGCGGCGAAATCTATCAATCGCTCCGCGACATCGGTCACCAGTATGCGAATCTCATTCGCACCAGATATCCCAAGATCCCCCGCCGCGTCTCCGGCTACAACCTCGACGATCTTCTCCCCGAGAACGACTTCCACATCGCGCGCGCCCTCGTCGGCAGCGAATGCACCTGCGTCATCGTCCTCGAGGCCAAGCTGCGCCTCGTCCACAATCCGGAGCACCGCACGCTCGTCGTCCTCGGCTATAAAGACATTTACCTCGCCGCCGACCACGTTCCCGAAATCTTGCCCTTCGGCCCCATTGCCCTCGAAGCCATCGATGGCAATCTGGTGAACGACATTCGCCAGAAGAACCTGCACGTCCGCGATCTCTCTCTGCTTCCCGAAGGCGACGGCTTCCTTCTCGTCGAGTTCGGTGCCGATACTCGCAACGAGGCGGACGAAAAAGCTCGAGGCATGATGGACGCGCTCAAGAAAAAATCCGACGCGCCCAATATGAAGTTCTACGACGACAAGAAGCAGGAATCGCTCGTCTGGGAGATCCGCGAATCCGGCCTCGGCGCCACCGCCTTCGTCCCTGGTAAGCCCTTTACGTGGGAAGGCTGGGAGGACTCCGCCGTTCCACCCGAAAAAATGGGTCAGTACCTGCGCAAGCTCTGCGATCTCTACCAGAAATACGAATACACCGGCGCGTTCTACGGCCACTTCGGCCAGGGCTGTCTCCACACGCGCATCAACTTCGATCTCGAAACCGCTCCCGGCATCAAGAAATATCACTCGTTCGTCGAAGAAGCCGCCGATCTCGTCGTCAGCTTCGGAGGCTCGCTCTCCGGCGAACACGGCGATGGCCAATCCCGCGCCGAGCTCCTCCCCAAGATGTTCGGCCCCGAACTCATCGAAGCCTTCCGTAAATTCAAAGGCACTTGGGACCCGAAGTGGAAGATGAATCCCGGCAAGGTCGTCAACGCCTATCGTGTCGACGAAAATCTTCGCCTTGGCGCCCACTACCATCCATGGGAACCCGAGACTCACTTCAAATTCATGGAAGACCGCGGCAGCTTTGCCCGTGCTGCGCTGCGTTGTGTTGGTGTCGGCGAGTGCCGTCGCCACGAAAACAAAACCATGTGTCCGAGCTACCGCGTCACCATGGAAGAGAAGCACAGCACCCGCGGCCGTGCGCACATGCTCTTCGAAATGATGCAAGGCGAGGTCATCACCGACGGATGGAAGAGCGAAGCCGTCAAAGAATCGTTGGACCTCTGCCTCTCCTGCAAAGGCTGCAAGGGAGACTGCCCTGTCAACGTCGACATGGCCACCTATAAGGCCGAATTCCTCTCGCACTATTACGACGGCCGCCTTCGTCCGCGCCAAGCCTACGCCTTCGGACTCATTCACAACTGGGCGCGTCTCGCTTCACTCGCACCCGGCCTCGTGAATCTCGCTACCCAAACCCCCGGCCTCAGCGCGATCGCGAAATTTATCGCAGGCATTCCCCAACAGCGCAAAATCCCCCCTTTCGCGCCGAATACATTCCAAAGCATAGTCCGCAGCCGGGCGGGGAAGAACCCGAATGCGCCGAAAGTCATGCTCTGGCCTGACACTTTCAACAACCACTTCTTCCCCGACACCGCCCTCGCCGCGCTCGACTGTCTCGAAGCCACCGGTTTCCAGGTCGTTGTTCCGCAAGCCGACGTCTGCTGCGGACGCCCGCTTTATGACTTCGGTATGCTCGATCACGCCAAGCGCCTGCTCGTCAAAACCATGTCCACCCTGCGCGATGAAATCGACGCTGGCCTTCCCATCGTCTTCCTCGAACCCAGTTGCGCCAGCGTCTTCCGCGACGAGCTCGTGAACCTCTTTCCCTCAGACCCGCGAGCCACGCGCCTGAAAGAGCAAACCTATCTCCTCGGCGACTTCCTCAACAACTTCGCCAAGGAGACTCCGCTTCCCGCGCTGCACCGCAAAGTGCTCGCCCATGCCCATTGCCATCACAAAGCGGTCCTCGGCATCGACAACGAAAAGAAACTCTTCGACCGCCTGGGCGTCGACTACGAACTCCCCAACAACGGCTGCTGTGGAATGGCTGGCTCCTTCGGCTTCGAAAACCAGGAGAAGTACGAGATGTCCGTCGCCGTCGGCGAGCACGAACTTCTTCCCAAGGTCCGCTCCGCCCAGCGCGACACCATCGTCGTTGCTGAGGGCTTCAGTTGCCGCGAACAGATCTCCCAGGAAACCGACCGCCACGCCCTCCATCCCGCAGAGCTTCTGGAGATGGCGATCCACGAGGGCCCCGACGGTCCCACGTCCGATCTCCCCGAAACGCGGATCATCGAACGCCGCCGCCACGCCATTCGCAACTCCATGCTCAAATCCGCTGCCATCCTGGCTGGCGCAGGAATCGCCGCCTTCCTGTTGTGGCGCAAACTTAGGTGACCAAATACCCTTGACAAGCATCCAATTTTGTACATAAATATGTACAAGAATGGAGGATGATGAGCGTTCGTCAGGTAGTCCCGGATCTCGGACTCGATCTTCGCAAGATGCCCGACCTAAGCGATGCCAAGACCCGGGCCCGGCTCAGCCCTCCGGCCATCACCGCTTTCCTGCGGATTGTTGAACATTGGGGCCTGAAAAACGAGCAAGCCATGGCGCTCCTCGGCGGCATGTCCAACGGTAAGTACCACAGCCTGAAACGCCAGCGGACGGTCATTCTCGGTCAGGACGAACTGACCCGCATCTCGTACCTGATTGGCATCTTCAAATCGCTCAACATTCTGTTCAGCGCGAAGCTTGCCAACCAGTGGGTGCAGCTCGAAAACACGAATCCCATGTTCAAGGGGGCCGCTCCCATCCAGGTTATGGTGCGTATCGGGATGCCGGCCCTCATGGAAACCCGGCGCCTGCTCGACAGTCGCCGCGGCGGACGCTAGTGCCGCCTGTCACTCTCTTAGACCAGCGCAACACCCACCGTCTCATCCCTGCCCAGTACGCCGATGACGGCGCTTCCGTCCTGGCCCGCCTCACCGACGACGAAGAGACCCTCGACGGCATCTTCGAACTCGACAACGCCACCAACGATCGTCTGCTCGCCGAAACCGACCTGCTCAACGGTATTGACGTGCGCGAACTGGTCTTCGGCATCCCCAGCTATCGCATTATCAACGCGGCGTTCTGCCACGCTTCGCCCAACGGAACGCGCTTCGCCTCCAGCACCAGGGGCGCCTGGTACGCAGCCTTCGAGATTGAAACCTCCCAGGCGGAAGTCTCCTACCATCGCCGAAAGTGGCTAGCCGAAATCGCTTGGGAAGAGGAAGAGATTTCCGATTACGTGGATTACCTCGCCGACTGTCACGCCGACTTCCACGACCTGCGCGGTACGAAGCAGCACCGGGACTGTCTCGATCCCGACAGCTATGCCGCTTCGCAGGCGCTTGCGGCCACGCTCCTCGCCAACGGGTCGGCGGGTATCGCGTACCCAAGTGTGCGCCACTCAAAAGGCACCTGTCTGGCGTGCTTCCGTCCAGTCCTCGTCACCAACGTTCATCGCGGCACGAACTATCGCTTCGTTTTTCAGGGGAGCGCCGTTCCGAAGATCACCCGCTTCTAACCGGCGCGTTGTCATCTCGATTCATGCCATTTCTGCGAAACTTAGGTTAAAACTCTATGAATCGTCGCTTTTCGAAGAGAGCAACTGCGCCCTCTTTCGCTACAATGACCTCGTGAAACAAACGATTTTTGTCGTCGAAGACGATGCCGATATCGCTCGGCTGGTGCGCTATCACCTGGAAGGCGCGGGCTTTGCTGTTCGAACATTTCTCACCGGAAACGGCGTAATTCCCGAGTCCGAAAAAACCCCACCTTCGCTTTTCCTTCTTGACATCATGGTGCCCGGACACGATGGCCTCGATATCTGCCGTCAAATCCGCAACAACCGCAACATCGCGATGACGCCGGTGATCTTCCTCACCGCCAAAACGTCGGAAGCCGACAAAATCGCCGGTCTCGATCTCGGCGCTGATGATTACATTGCCAAGCCCTTCAGCCCGCGCGAACTGATCGCCCGCGTGAAGGCGGTGCTCCGCCGCTTCGAGCGCCCGTTGCCGCCCGCCGTCGTTACCGCCGGCGACATTGTCATCGACAACGGCGCCATGACGCTCACCGTCCGCGGCAATCTCGTTACCACCACCGCCACGGAATTTCGTCTCCTCGAGTATCTCGCCCGTCATCCCGGCCGCGTCTTTACCCGCGACCAACTCCTTGACGCCGTCTGGCGCGAAACTCACTACGTCACTCCGCGCTCCGTCGATGTTTACGTTCGCCGGATTCGTGAGAAGATTGAGGAGAATCCCGAGGAACCCCGCTATCTCAAGACCGTTCGCGGGGCCGGCTATCGGTTCGAGGTACCGAAGTGAGAGGAAGGATTTTCCTCAAACTCTTTTTCGCTTATCTCGTCGTCATCGCCGCTTGCACCCTCACCCTCGACATCGCCATCCGCAACGCTTGGGTCCATTCCCTCCGCTCTGAAATCGAATCGTCTTTAAAAGAGAAGGTCCAGCTCTTCTCCCTGCGCGTCCAGGCGGAGCGCGATAACGATCTCGAAGCCCTCGCGCGCCAGATCAGCAAAGCCGCCAACGCCCGCGCTACCATCATCACCTCTGACGGCAGGGTCCTCGCCGATTCCGACGCCAATCCCTCCGAAATGGAGAACCACGCCACGCGGCCGGAGTTCATCGCCGCTCTCCATGGCCAGGTGGGTACGGACGTCCGCACCAGTCACACTCTGGGCATCGATTTCATGTATGCCGCCGCGCCTATTCCTGGTGGCGCGGTGCGGCTGGCGTATCCGCTCTCCTCGCTGGCTGCAATCACCGTCGAGGTCAGGCGCACCCTGTTGGAGAGCTCCCTTCTCGCGTGCGCCCTCGCTTTGATTCTTGCCGCCTTCGCCACCCAGTCCATCAGCCGACGCCTCAAGGCCATCGTCTACTTTGCCGATCGCATCGCCGCCGGCGATCTCTCCGCCCGAATCGCCGAAGACTCCAGCGACGAAATCGGGAAAGTCGCCACCGCCCTTGATAAAACTGCCCGCCAGCTCCAGGAAGTATTCGCGCAAATCGAAACCCAGCGTCAGGAACTCGAGGCCTTGCTCAACTCCATGCAGGAAGCCGTGATCGCCGTTTCCAACGACGGCCGTCTCATGTGGGCCAATCAGCGCATGGAACGCATGTTGCCCGCCGGCGTGCGCCGCAGCGGCAAGGTCATCGAAACTATTCGCGATCCGGAATTCCTCCGCGGCATCAAGGAAGCCCTTGAAACTCGCAACGTCACCTCCGTTCGCATCACGCCTCTGCCGGGACGCGTCTACGCCGCTACTACCGCGCCCATGCCCGGTGGAGGTGCCGTCACCGTCCTCCACGATCTCACCGAGATTGAGCGTGTCGAGAAAACCCGTCGCGACTTCATCGCCAACGTCTCGCACGAACTGCGCACGCCGCTTACGTCGATCCAGGGCTATGCTGAAACTCTCAGCGAAGCCTTCCGCGAAGACGATCCCGCGCGCGAATTTGTCGACATCATTCGCCGCAACGCGCAGCGCATGTACCGCCTCACCGAAGACCTCCTTACGCTCGCCCGAGTCGAAAGCGGCGAACAGCGCTTCCAGTTCCAGCCGGTTACTCCGGCCGAATTGCTTGAGGAGGCCGCCCTCAGCTTCACTGACCACTACCGCAATAGCGGCGTCGAACTTTCTGTCATGAGCACCGCGCAGGGCGAAGTCGAAGCCGATCGCGGCACTATTCTTCAAGTCTTCAACAATCTTCTGGATAACGCCGTGAAATACGGCGGTGCAGGCGGGAAAATTCTCTTGGGTTCACGCGACGTCGAAGACGGCGTCCTGTTCTACGTGCGCGACTTCGGCCCCGGCATTCCATCCGAGCATCTGCCGCGTCTCTTCGAGCGCTTTTATCGCGTCGACAAAGCTCGTTCCGTCCAATCCGGCGGCACCGGCCTCGGCCTCGCCATCGCGAAACATATCGTCCGCGCCCACAGCGGCGAAATCCGTGCCGAAAGCGAATTGAATCACGGCGCGGTGTTTTCTTTCACCCTCCCGCGCCGTCATCTCTCGTTCTCATCTCCGTCCGCGGGACAAACCACGGCAACTCTATAGCTATTTCTTACCCGTGCCGGTGCCCGTTCCCGAGCCCACTTTGATCGTCCCCGTCGGGTCGTCCGCGAGCATTCCGGGCGGCGTACAACTTCCTCCATAATTCGTGATGCAGTAGGTCAGCGTGTAGTTGCTGTCGCCCACGTCCACATCTTTCGCCGGATCGGTTTGGTGCATGCTGATGCAGGATCCAAAAGGTGTGTTCGTCGGGTTAAAGCAGATTGTGAAGTCGCAGTTCGATCCATTAATACGCGCCGTTCCGTTCTTCTTGATCTTCGGGTCCTTCGGATTCAGTGAGTAGCCTTGCGATGGATTGTAGTTAACCGTCATCGGTACTGTTTCGTTACCGTTTCCCATGTTTCTCTCCGAAAGTAGTTTTTGGTTACTTAACCTGGGGATGGAAATTCGGGTCCCGCACTAGCTCCTGAAGGTCTGGATCGCTCTTCACGTTCGCCAGCGTATTGCCTTTTTGCAACGACTTCTGCACATACTGCAGCGCCTGCTTGCGATCGCCCAGGTGTTCGTAGGCTATGCCAACGTCATCCAGCACGCTGGCATCATCCGGTGCAAGCGCAAGCGCTGCCTGGATCCGCACCATCGCTTTCTCACGATCGTGTTCCTTCGCATAAATTGCCGCCAGCTCTGCCTGTGCATTTGCGTCCTGCGGCTTCATCTTCACCAATGGTTCCAGCAATGCCATCGCCCTCTGGCTCGCTGCCTGCGCTTTTGCATCTTCGTGCAGCCACTCGTAAGTGTTCGTCAGAAAGATCCAAACCTGATAGTCGTGGTCCACTAGTTTCAGCGCCGCTTCAAAATTTGCAGCCGCCTCCCCGTAGCGCTGCTGTCCGTAATACAGCGACGCCAGGTTCGCATACGCCTCGTAGGTCGGTCCGAGTGCAATCGATTTCTTGAGTGCCTGCTCCGCATCGGGCAGCACTTTGTTGTCGCCCCAATCGATGTACACCGCGCCCAAATTCGAGAATACCTGCGCATTGTCCGGGGTCAGGTCCGCCGCGCGCTTCAACGCCTGCACTGCCTCCGCATACTTCGCGTGACGGTCGTAAAATAATCCCAGCTCGTCGTACCCGTCCCAATAATCCGGCTTCAACGCCGCCGACTTAATATACGCGTCTTCCGCCTCTTTCAAATGGCCGGTGTCCTCGTACATCTTCGCCATGCCATTCATCGCTTCAGCACTCCGCGGATTCAGCTTCAGCGCCTGCTGGAACTCCTGCAATGCCAGGTCCGCGTGCCCGTTCACCTGGTGAATACGCGCCAGTGTCACGTACGCCGCTGGAAGCCGGTCGTCAATCTCCACCGCCTTGCGGCAGTTCGCCTCCGCTTCCTGTACCCACTTCAGGTTCTGGTCGAGCCTGTTCTTCAACCGGAAAGCCTCCCCCAGTTCCGCATATCCCACGGCAAATCGCGGATCGGTTTCCACCGCCGTTTGCAGCGCCGCAATCGCCTGGTCCACATTCCCCGGCTTATCGTATCGTTGCAGGAATCCCAGTGCCTTCAGGTACGACTCGTAGGCCGCCGGAGCAACACTGCCGCCCGTCGCCTTCAAAGTTTCGGCGCTCACCTTGATATTCATCAGCCGCGCCAGCCGCGATACCGCCTCCGCCTGTAGCGACGCGATGTCGCCGGCATTGTCTTCCAATTGAGTCGCACCGATTTGCCGCAAATGCTTCGCGTCGATCAGCACCACGCTCAGGTGTACTGCCTGGTCTTGCCGCTGGATGCTGCCGCGCACCACCAGCGTTGCGCCAAGTTCCTTCGCCGCCATCATCGGGTCGGTGATCTTATGGCTCCGCACCACGCTCGCCGGCACCACCCAAAGCGACTTCTGTACGCTGCTCAGGTTCGACAACTCGTCCGTCATCGAATCCATCAAGCCATCCGCCACCGCCTGCATGCTTGCGTCGCTACTCGAATTTTCGAACGGCAGCACCGCGATATGGTCTTCCTGGTCACCCGCCATCTGCATCACGCGATCGTGTACCGGGGGGACGAACCATAGCACTACGGCAATTGCCAGTATTCCCACCAGCACCAGAAGCCATCGTCCCCAATGGCGCTCCGGTTCTACGCGAAACCGCAAGCTCGGCCGCGACGCCTGCTGCATGTGCAGCTTCAGTTCCTTCGACGCAACACTCGCGGTGCGCGACGTCTTCGGCGAACTCGCCTGGTCCACTTCGCGCCTGAAGTCGCGCAAGTCGCTCAGCATCTCCTCGCACGTCTGGTAGCGCATCTCCGGCTCTTTCGCCAGCGCGTGATAAATGATGCGTAGCAGGTCCGGCGGCACTTCGTCCATCGGCTGAGGGCCTTCGTTCACAATCGCCAGCACCGTCGCGCCCGCCGAGTCCCGCATGAACGGGTTGCGCGCCGTCACCATCTCCGCCACGGTGACCCCGAGCGACCATATGTCGGTCCGCTGGTCCGTCATCTTGCCCAGCGCCTGCTCCGGCGCCATGTATCCCACCGTGCCGCCGGTGCTGATGCTCTGCGTGCTTCCTGCCGACGACGAAATCCGCGCCAGCCCGAAATCCACGATCTTGATTAGCCCTTGCTTTGTTAGCATCACATTCGAAGGCTTGATGTCCCGGTGGATCACCGCGCTCGCGTGCGCCGAAGCCAGTGCCTGCGCCATCTGCATCGCGATATCCACCGCGTCGCCCACCGGCAGTGGCCCTTTGTGCAGCCGTGCCGCCAGTGTGTCTCCTTCGTAATACGCCATCACGATGAAGACGTGGCCATCTTCGCTCTCTTCGAACCCGTGGATCACCCCGATGTTGGGATGGTCGAGCGTCGCCGCCGTCCGCGCCTCGCGCAGCACTCTCTTTTTTTCGTCGTCGTTGTATAGCAGGTGATCCGGAAGGAACTTCAGCGCGACCGTCCGCTCCAGTTTCGTATCGAACGCGCGATACACTACACCCATGCCCCCGGCCCCGATACGTCCGAGAATCCGATAATTTCCGACGACGTCTCCCGCCGACAGGGCGGTCGTAGGATTAGGCACTGTGCAGGACCCCAAATTGCGTGCGTTCGCAGATGTTGTAGGAAAGACGACTCTTACGGATGCTGATACGGTATCGCATTCAGCCGTGCGAGGGAAGTGAGGAACATAAGGGCGGTCGCAACGCCTCTCCGGAAACGGGCGAAGCAAGCAGGGCACACTCCCGCATCCTCGCAGCCCGTTTTCATGCCTCTTTCAACCAGTTTCGCGCCCCCGCGATGCGCCGAAAACCCCGCTTATCGAGCTTTCCATCAACCATCCGCAACAAAAACGTCGAAAAACGCTCCGCGGAAATGCCAAAAACTGCCCTGCGCGATCGCGAAATCCGTCGAATACCCCCCATTTCACGCCGCGAAATCACACCCACTCGGGTCACTCATCACAGACTTCGTGACACGATCTGTCTATTCTGCGCATGTGGGGCAATGTCTCCACAGCTTTCACCTGCTCTTTGAAAAGGAAATTTGCGAAATCGCTTGTCATTGCGAGGCGCCGCCGTTGCGCCGTGGCAATCCCCGGCATCTGGAAGTCTGCAAAGCCCCGAAGAGGCTTCTGGCCCGAATGCTAACTGCTTTATTTTCATACGTATGACTTTTACCTCTTTGTTTTCGTATTTTTACAAGGAAAATGTACTTAAATCACTGAAAACACTACTCCGCCTAACAACAAAAATATTACTTAGCAGTAAACATAAATTTATAAACTAGTAACTAGCTGAAAGTCGTCGAAAGCTGGATCTCTGCACAACTCGCGATGTAAGCCTCTTGTTTTAAGTGAAAATAGGCAGGTTGATATAACAATGTAGTTACCAGTCCAGTGTGAACCCGTTCCAGTAGTCGAACGAGTTCGTCTTCCGCCCATCGCGTTCGTCCTGTTCGCGCTTTTCGTACAGCATTACGTAGGTCAGCGACCGCATTCTTCCGAACGTCCTTCGGTCTGGCGTCGAAGGGATCATGTCGCGCCAGGTTCCGGTATTGATATAGAACCGGTCGCCGCTCGCGTCCGACTTCAGCAGCGTCACCTTCGGGTGGTGCGTATGTCCTGAGATCACCAGCCGCACCTTGTCCTTCTCCAAGAACTCTTCGCGCGCGGCGTAGATCTCCGGCTTCGGAATCTCTCCTCCGAGCATAAAGTGTGTGATCTTCCGTCCAGCTTCGCGCGCCAGCCGGTTGCGCCAACCCCCGGCCTTCAACAGCTCGCGCGTCAGGTCCAGCTCCGCCGGTGCCCAGGGCTTTGCCCGCCTCCGCAGCCAGTAGCGGAAGTATGGGTCATCGTGGATATCCTCCAGCAGGTCCTGAAGCACCGGGACGAGCTGGTCCCAAGCCGCTTCCGGAGTGAATTTTTCGCCTGAACAGTCCAGCAGGTAATCGAGCAACGCCGCTTGCGGACGCACATCGTCGAACTGCAAAAGCCGCAGATACAGGCTGCGCAGCACGCGATGGTTCTGGATGGCTTCGTCGCCGTAATGCTGACGAAGCAAGAAGGGAAGCTTCGCCGCAATATCGATGGTGACAAAGTCCCCGAAGTTCGGATTGTCGTAATACTCCTCGTCGATCTTCAGCGGAATGCGCTTCTTCTCCGTGAGCTCCGACGCGAAGTTCGATGGATCGTACTCGTGTCCGTGACGAATGAGCGTCTCTGGATCATCCAGTACCAGGTAGTGCGGAAACGGATCGTCACCCTTGCTGTACAGCAGGTCGCGAATCTTCCTGCGGATCGTCTTGCTGCCATTGATGATCCGGTCGTGATTTCCCGCGAGCAGCGTGACTTTCACCTTGCATGGAAAATCACGCTCCTTCCACTTGCCGGATTCCGTCTCGCGGTACACGCCCTTGGTAATCAGCCGGAAACTCTTCAGCGCCTCCCAGCAAGCTTCTTCCTTCGCCGTCGCGTCGATGATCCGTAATACCTTCTGTTCCAGCGCCGGTGAGAACTTCCCGTTCCGCACATACGGACGCAAGTCGTCGCTGAACCACAAGGTCGTGCGGTTCAGGTCGAACAGGTCTCCCGCAATGACGAGATGGAACTCCTTGGATTTTCGGCGTCGCACTTCATCCGCCATGTGCGCAATGAAGCTGGCAAACACTTTTGGCTCGAAGTTGCGCCGAAAGCGGATCTCTTTGCCTTTAGGCCCGGGAATGACGTCCGAAGCTTCTTCTTCCAAGTGAAGGTCGGAAATGACGGCGATCATAGAATCTAGGTGAGATGTTGCAAGCGCGAGGCAGGTGGCTTCCGTGAGAAGCCCATAGAAAAGCCCCACCTTCTGGTCGAAGATGGGGCGGTCAGCAAGGAAGAGTTACGGCTGCGAATAGTAGCCCACGCGCGTGCGCACCGTCAGTCCAGGCTTGTTCACGTTCACCGCAAGCTTATGGAAGTCGTTCGCCTTTCCGCCTTTCGTTGGGTCGAAGGTAAGCACGTAGTAAGACCTGGCATCGTTCACGCACTGGGCAATCTCGTCTCCCAGCCCTGTTCCTGCGTTCAAGACCCTGCCGCCGCTTTGTAGCGCCAGGACTTGCAATCCCAGGTCGCCCGGCTCTGAATCGCTCGGCTTCGTCGCCGGCTTCAGGAATACCTTGTAGTAGTCGAGGTTCGCGCGCGAGGTACTCGCGATACCACCGGGATCCACGTCATAGAGCGTAGTGTGCGCTGCGCGCAAGGCATTCGATACCGAGACGATGTTTTCGAAGAACATCTTCTCGTCCTTGCTGCTGAGCCGCATATCCGGGCCCGCGACAAATGGCCATCCCGGACTGATCCAGATCATCAGTTTCCGCCCCGGTTTCTGCGCTTCATACTGCACAAGCTGCGTAAGCGTCTTTACGCCGACATCGAGCAGTTCCTCGGCTCCGTACGCGCTGTCGCGTTGATTGTCAGCACGCAATCCCGTCGAGAACTGCTCGAACATCGCGTTGATCGCCTTACCGTCCTTCCCAGGCTGGGGCTGTAGCTTCGTACCCTCGCGCGTCACCACCACCAGCGAAGTCGGATAGGAAAGATCGCCGTTATCGCGCAGTAGATAGTCCTTCACTTCATTCCGGAAGTAGCTGATATCGCTGAACTTCGAGTTTATGGCATCCACCACCAACACTACCTCTAGGGCCGGGTTCTGGTCTTTGCCCGCCGCGGCGCTTACCTCATGAAAGTACGAGAGGCCTAGAGTTTGTTTGCCATCGACGAGCGTGAAATCCTGCTGGGAGAGCCCAGTAACCGGAGCGCCAGACTTATCGCTCACCTGCACATCGAGAATCATCGGCCCCCCAGGTGACGGTGGCGCTGAGTTCTGCGCTATCAGGGCTGAAGAGGAGATCAGCAAAGCTGAAAGCAAACTGACGGTATGTTTCATGGGCTCGCCTCGTGTTCCGAGATGCTTGCAGCAGGAATGGTAGTAAGGTGCCACGGGAAAGATCAAGCAGGGTACGAAATATTACAGATCGTGCGCCGGTTTTGGGCTCTTACCGGCTGATTCATGGAATATTCACCTCCCCAACACATCGGATTCACGCAACCTCCCTACGATTGGTAGTTATCGAATCCAGCAAGAGAGCCCGAATCATGGCCGTCCCGGTCCCACTGAGTCATTCCCACGAAGCAGCCTGCGTGCACATTCGCGAATTGACGCTGCAGGCCTGCAAGGTAGCGCACTCAGCCGCCGGCGCAGTCGCGGAGGGAATCGCCACAGGTGTCACGGCATTGTTGGAAACAGTGCGGGCGCGAGAGATCGAACTCGACCGTCTGGATCGCGAGATCGACTCCGCCGTGACTTCCCACATCACCGGGATGGGAGAGGAAGCCGTTCGCGAGATGCTCGCGTGCATGAAGATTTCCATCAGCATCGAGCGCATCGGCGACCTGTTGCTGGGCTTCAGCAATCGCGCGATTGTGGCGGCTTCACGTTGCGAAATGGAAGACATCCGCGACCTCACGCTCATGGCGTCGCGGCTCGAAAAAATGCTTTCGGAGATCAAAGAGGCCTTCGAGATGCGCAACCTCGATCGCGCGCTCAGCGTGCTTCGCTCCGATGCGGAGATCGACCGGCTGCGCAACCTCGTATTCGTTCGTCATCTCGAAAACCCAGGTGGATCGAACCGCAGTGAGAGCTTTCACGTCGTCTTTATGACGCAGGCACTCGAGCGCTCGGGAGACCACGTGAAGAACATGGCGGAAGAAGTATGCCATCTCGTCAGCGGCCGTAGCGTACGCCACTTGCTGCGCACGATGGATAAACCGCTGGAACAGATGTTTCTCGACCAGCTCCGCCACAAACACCTCTAATCCCAAGCTGCTGTAGCCTTACTTTCATCCGCAATTGACGCGCCTTTCACCCAGCTCATATTCCAACTACCTAGACTCATAGTGAGGTGACTTATGGCAGAAACTGCAGTGGCAATGGCGCGTTTAAACAGCGCAGTCGCGGAGCAGAAGCCCGCCGTGGAATGCATGAGCTGGACGTCGATGGTCTGGGCGGAACTGCTTGCTTTTGTCTCGCGGCAGCACGACGTCGATGACGACCCCCTCTTCGACCGCGTCTAGGCCGAAAGAGCGCGTCCTCGCTCATCGGATTTTCACTTTCCTGTAACACGATCGTAACAACCCGCAGCTACAACCAAAGTCGCACTCCCGCAGCTCATATCCGAACTCGCGGGATATGTGTGCCATTATTGGAGGAACACTAAGTGCTTCGTTCGATGCGATTGCTCTGCTGTGTGATTCTTCTGGCCGGGTTTGCCTGTGCGCAAACCACGCTGAACGCGGCCGGAGCGACTTTCCCATACCCTATCTACTCCAAGTGGTTTTCGGAGTATCACAAAGCGCATCCAGAGATTGAAATCAACTACCAATCCATCGGAAGCGGCGGCGGAATCCGCCAGGTGCTCGCCGGGACTGTGGATTTCGGCGCCAGTGACGGCCCGATGAGTGACGAGCAGCTCTCGCAAGCCAAGTTCAAGATCGTCCATATTCCCACCGTGCTCGGCTCCGTTGTGCCCGCCTATAACGTCCCGGGCGTCAGCGGTGAGATCAAGTTCACCCCCGAGATCCTCGCGGATATTTTTCTCGGTAAAATCACCAACTGGAACGACAAGGCGATCGCCGCCGCCAATCCCGGCACGAAGTTCCCGGACCAGAGCATCATCGTGGTCCACCGCTCTGACGGTAGCGGCACCACCTACATCTTTACCGACTATCTTTCCAAGGTGAGCCCCGAGTGGCAACAGATTGCAGGTAAGGGAACTGCCGTGAAGTGGCCTGTGGGTCTCGGCGGCAAGGGCAACGAAAACGTCGCCGGCATGGTTCGCCAATTCAAAGGCGCCATCGGCTACATCGAGCTGATCTATGCCCTGCAGAACAACATCACGTTCGGTTCGGTGAAGAACTCTTCAGGGAACTTCGTTAAGGCTTCCCTGGAAACGACCACCAATGCCGCGGCAGGTGTGAAGATGCCGGCCGACTATCGCGTCTCGATTACCAACCCGCCCGGCAAGGACGCCTACCCGATTTCGAGCTTCACTTGGCTGCTGATTCCCCAGCCGTACAAGGACGGCAGCAAGGGGAAGATCATCAGTGATTTCCTCAACTGGGAGCTCGATAACGGTCAAGCGATGGCGAGCAGCCTGAGCTATGCGCCGCTGCCGAAAGAGGTATCGGATAAGATCCGGCAGACCATCAAAGGTTTTAAATAGCCGTTTCCCCGGCGTTACCTCGGGGTCTAAACCCAGCGCTTGCCCTCCGGAGGCGCTGGGATCTTTTTGTGCAAAACTTGGCCTTAAGCCTCTCTGTTTAAACGGGCAGCAACCCTCTTTTCACAGTCCTGTAACACGCCGCTGCTAGCTTCAGTCCGTGGACGAGCGCATGGCTGCCAGAGAAATTCCATCCAACCCCTCCGACCAGCCGAAGCCGACAGTTGCCACCAACGTTGAGTTTGCTACACCAAAGCCGGAGAGCTTGAAGGATTTTGGTGTGCTCGGCGAGGGGCGATTCGGGTCGAGCCGCGGCACGCGCGTTGCGGACAATATCTTCCGCGGCGCAATGCTTCTGGCCGCACTCTCCATTTTTGGGATCGTCCTTCTTGTCCTCTGGGAACTCATACTGAAGTCGCAGTTGTCGCTCCATAAATTTGGTTGGAAGTTCTTCGTAGGGAACAACTGGGACCCGGTCGCCGGCGACTTCGGCGCTCTGCCATTTATCTACGGCACGGTCGTCTCTTCGATCGTCGCGCTCATCATCGCCGTTCCGCTTTCTGTTGGCGTTGCAGTCTTCACTACCGAGATCTGTCCGCGAGCGCTTCGCGGCGCGGTCTCCTTCACGGTGGAACTGCTGGCCGCGATCCCCAGCGTGATTTACGGACTGTGGGCGATTTTTGTACTCGCCCCATTCCTGCGCGAATATGTTCAGCCATTTCTCGCGAAGACGCTCGGATGGACCGGCTTTTTCAGTGGTCCCGCGTACGGAGTTGGCATGTTGGCCGCTGGCGTGATTCTCGCGATCATGATCATTCCGATCATTTCATCAGTGACGCGCGAGGTCCTGGTTGCGGTACCGCGCCCGCAACGCGAAGGCGTACTGGCGCTCGGTGCCACGCGTTGGGAGATGATCCGCACCGGCGTGTTGCGCAACGCGCGCATCGGCATTGTCGGCGGTATCATCCTCGGCCTTGGCCGCGCTTTGGGTGAGACGATCGCTGTCACCATGGTGATCGGCAATCGTCCCGAAATTGCCAAATCGCTCTTCGCGCCCGGCTATTCGATGGCCAGTGTTATCGCCAACGAATTTAGCGAAGCCTCCGACGATCTCTACCTTAGCGCGCTCGTCGAGATTGGCTTGGCGCTTTTCCTGGTAACCATGATTGTGAATGCGCTGGCGCGTTTGCTTGTGTGGTCCATTACACGCGGAACCCCTGCGAGGACCCATGCGTAGCGATATCGGAGTCAAGCCGGCTCCATTGCTAAGTCCGTGGCGCCGTTTTGCCAATGCATTTTCCAACTTTGCCGCCATCGGCGCGGCGATCCTGGTGATCTTCCCGCTCGGCGCAATTTTCGCGTATCTGGTCATTAAGGGTGTCGGATCCATCAATATGCCATTCCTGACCCAGACGCCTAAGCCGGTGGGAGAAGTCGGCGGCGGCATGGCGAACGCGATTGCTGGCAGTGCGATGATTCTGGCAATGGCGAGCTGTATTGGCATACCGCTCGGCATCGCATCCGGAATATATCTTTCTGAGTTTGGACGTAACCGCTTCGGCGACGCGGTTCGCTTCGTGGCGGACGTGTTGAATGGCGTGCCTTCCATCGTGATCGGGATCGCCGTTTACGCTCTGGTTGTGGTTCCGCAGAAACATTTTTCAGCATTTTCCGGGGCCGTCGCGCTCGGGATCATGATGATTCCAACCATTGCGCGCACCACCGAAGAAATGTTGCTGATGGTTCCGCATTCAATCCGCGAAGCGGCCTATGGGTTGGGTATCTCGCAGTGGCGGACTACGATTTCGATCGCGCTTCGCACCGCGACTTCCGGCGTGATCACCGGTGTGATGCTCGCCTTTGCCCGTATCGCGGGCGAGACCGCCCCTCTGCTGTTCACCGCCTTTGGCAACCAGTACTGGAGCCATAATCCGAACCAACCCACCGCGGCGCTGCCATTGCAGATCTACACCTACGCGCTTTCTCCATTCGATGAATGGCATAAGCAGGCGTGGGCCGGCGCGTTGATCCTGATCATCTTGATCGTGGGTGCGGTTGCGGCGGTGCGGCTGTTCGCGGGACGCGGAATGATGCGGGCTTCGAGTTGATGAGGAGAGAGAGCTAGACACAATGGGTGTCGGAATCCAGGTACGCGGACTGAACGCCTACTACGGCAAGACGCATGTCCTCAAGGACGTGGACATGAAGATTGCGCCCAACCACGTGACCGCGCTGATCGGACCTTCGGGATGCGGAAAATCTACCTTCGTGCGCTGCCTGAACCGCATGCATGAGGTGATTCCCGAGGCGTATGCGGAAGGCGAAGTCCTTGTGGGCGACAAAAATATTTATGAGCGGGGCACCGCGGCCGTCGATGTCCGCCGGCGTGTCGGCATGGTTTTCCAAAAGCCCAACCCGTTCCCTACGATGTCTATCTATGACAATGTGGCCTCGGGACTGCGGCTGAATGGGATTCGCAAACGCGCCGTGCTCGACGACGCTGTGCAGCGGTCGCTCGAGGCGTCGGCGTTGTGGAACGAAGTGAAAGACTATCTACACAAGAAATCGGGTGCGAGCCTGTCGGGCGGTCAGCAGCAGCGCCTTTGCATCGCGCGCGCATTGGCCGTGCAGCCCGAGGTCTTGCTGATGGACGAGCCCGCCTCGGCGCTCGACCCAATCAGCACCAGCAAGATCGAAGAGCTGATGTTTGAACTGAAAGAGAACTACACGGTTGTGGTGGTTACGCACAACATGCAGCAGGCAGCCCGCGTCGCGGAATACACCGGCTTTTTCCTGATGGGTAGCGTGATCGAGTTCGATAGCACACAGAAAATCTTCACCACCCCTTCGGATAAGCGGACAGAAGACTACATTACGGGAAGGTTCGGATAGCTACGAATGAGAACGCGTTTCCAGCACGGATTGGATGAACTGAAAGAGAAGCTCCTCCGCATGGGTGGCCTCGCCGAGCACGCGATCGAGCGTGCCGTAGAGGCCTATCGCAAACGTGATGCGAAGGCTTGCCAGGCGGTGTTCGAAGGTGAACGCGACATCAACGCCGCCGAGCGCGAGATCGACGAACTGGCGCTGGACCTGCTGGCCATGCAGCAGCCTATGGCCGTTGACCTGCGCTTCATCTTGGCGGTGGTAAAGATCAACGCCGACCTCGAGCGTGTTGGAGACCAGGCTGTAAACATCGCCCAGCGTGTGCTCGACATGATCAGCGGCCCGCAGACCGAGGTCCCTGTCGATATCCCACGCATGGCAGATACGGTAGCCACCATGGTTCAAAGGGCGTTGGAGTCCTTCATCGACGGCAAAGCGGAACTCGCCGAGGCCGTTCTCCAAATGGACAACATCGTGGACCGCATCAAGGACGAAGCCTTTGTGGTCTTGGTGGACCAGATGAATCGTCACCCTGAAACTACGAGGTATTCGCTCGATGTGCTTCTGATCGCCAGGAACCTCGAACGCATTGCCGATCATGCCACCAACATTGCCGAGGACGTGATTTTCTGGGTCCGGGGCGCGGACGTCCGGCATGGGGGCGCTCACTATCCCGCTTAGCCCTCGGGATCCCGCCCGCAACGCATCGCTCGCGGTGCGTTTTCTGTTTTTGCCAATCACTTGGCGCTGATTGTGGCCAAAGGCTTCCTTAGCTGGAAACAGGCTTTTACCGCAATTTCAGCAATAGCTTGCGGTTTAAGGTATAACTTCCAGCATCGGCAAAGCCCTTGCATATAATCTCTGCATGCGATACGTTTGGGCTTGGGTGGCTTCCCGGACGATGGGCTTTCTGGGGTTGCAGGGTTGCGAAACCTCGAGCTTCAGGCAACAAATTCGTCAAGAATTGTCACCATCTTATCCGCTTCCTCCCGTTGCGTTCGGCATAGGCTAGACTAGTCGCCCGTAGTTCAGGATAGTTCCGGATAGTCATTTTGGGGAGTACTAATGAAGAAAGTAACCCGCAAACCTGCTGCCGACCGCGTACTCTACGAGCGCCAGGCGGTACTTTGTAAAGCTTTTGCAAATCCCACTCGCATGCACCTGCTCGACCTGCTCGGCCGCGGAGAGGCCGGCGCTTCGGACTTGCAGGAGCGCCTCGGAATCTCCAAGGCGAATCTATCCCAGCATCTTTCGATCCTGCGTTCTGCGGGCGTGGTGAACACCCGCCGGGACGGAAAGCGATTGCTGTGCGTGCTCTCGTCGCGCGAGATCAAAGACGCATGCCTGCAAATGCGCAATATTCTCAAGATGCAAGGTCGCAACCATCGTGGCATCTAGCAGCTTCGTGTCCTTTGCGCCCCCTTCCATTAAGCTATTGGTGTAGCCCTCGGGCCATGCGACCCTGCGTTCCTGGAAACGCGGACGCAGGGCTCCTAACGCCATGGCTCCCCTTTCAATCGCGGAATTTGTACCGGCATACCTGGAACTCGGACGCGAGACCGCCTACGTGCATCGTCGGGGTTATCGTACCGAGCGCTGGTCCTATGGCGAAGTAGCGAATCTTGCTTTCCGCCTTGCGCGCGAAATCGAAGCGAGGGCCATCCAAAAAGGCGATCGGGTACTGCTCTGGGGTGAGAGCGGGCCCGAGTGGGTCGCGGTCTTTCTGGGCTGCGCTTTGCGTGGAGTGGTCGTGGTTCCCATGGACCACATCGCCTCGCCTGAATTTGCGGACCGAGTGGCGGCCGAAGTCGATCCGAAACTGGCGCTGCTGTCCCGGGATGTTAGGTCAGCGACAGGGGTCGCTGCCATTCCGACGCTCATCTTGGAGGAACTCCGGGGGACGCTGGCCGGGCGTAGTGCAGAGCCGATGCAGCCGGCTTCGATTGCAGCCGCCGACACGCTGGAAATCGTCTTTACTTCCGGCACTACGGCCGAACCGAAGGGCGTCGTGTTATCGCACGGCAACGTTATCTCCAACCTCGCGCCGATCGCCAAAGAAATTGAGAAATACCGCAAGTACGAGCGCATTTTTCATCCCCTGCGCTTTATGAATGCGCTGCCGCTGAGCCACGTCTTTGGGCAATTTCTTGGGATATTCATACCGCACCTTCTCGGCGCAACCGTATTTTTCCCTCACACGCTGAATCCCGGGGGACTCATCCGCACCATTAAGAAAGAGCGCATTAGTGTTTTAATCGCAGTGCCGCGCGTCCTTCAGTCGCTGAAAGACAAAGTCGAACGCGATCTGGATGCGCAGGGCAAGCTGAAACAGTTTCGCAAGAAATGGGCGGCCATCAACGGTAAGCACTTCTTCGTGCGCTGGTGGGGCATGCGGAAAATTCACAGACTCTTCGGATGGAAGTTCTGGGCATTTATCTCGGGGGGCGCCGCGCTCGACGCCGAAACCGAAGAGTTCTGGCGGCGCATGAGCTTCGGGGTTGTGCAGGGCTACGGACTTACCGAGACCACCTCGCTCATCAGCCTCAACCATCCGTTTGCGGTTGGGAAGAAATCGATTGGAAAAGTTATGCCTGGCCGCGAGGTAAAACTGGCTGCCGACGGGGAGATTCTGGTACGTGGCGCGGGCGTAGCCAGCGGCTATTGGCAAGGGCACGAGGTACGTGCCGTAGGTGACGCGGAGGGCTGGTTCCGCACCGGCGATCTCGGCGAGCTAGACGCCCTCGGAAACCTCTACTTCAAAGGCCGAAAGAAGCATGTCATCGTCACGCCGGCGGGATTGAACATTTATCCGGCGGACCTTGAAGCCAAGCTGCGCGAGCAGCCCGAAGTGCGGGATTGCGTGGTGATTGGCCTCGATCGCGGCGGCAATGCCGAGCCCAGCGCCGTCCTTCTCTTGCACGATCGCTATGCCGATGCGGCCGTGATCGTTGCACGCGCCAACCAGTCTCTGGCAGATTTCCAGCAGATGCGCACATGGCTCGTCTGGCCCGATGAAGACTTCCCGCGAACACCTACACAAAAGCCGCGAGTGAATGTGATCCGGGACGTTGTAACCCGCGCCCATCAAGCGGGTGAATCGCCGACGACGGGCGGCATTCTCAACGACCTCATCGCGCGGATCACCGGCCGACAAACGACGCTGCGTCCCGATGCGCGTCTCGAGGATGATCTTCGTCTCAGTTCGCTCGATCGCGTCGAGCTTCTGAGCGCAATCGAAGATCGCTACCAGGTCGACCTCAGTGACTCGACCCTAAACTCAGCGACCACCGTAGCGGAATTGGAGAAGCTGCTGCAGGCGCCCGCGCCGAAACCGATCCCTCGCCCATTCCCACGCTGGACTCAAACTGTCGCTCCTGTACGTTGGCTCCGCAACCTGGTCTATTCAGTCGTTACGTGGCCTTACACGGCGGCCATGGCAAAGCCGGCCATCGTCGGTCGCGACAACCTGGCTGGCCGCCGGGGGCCGCTGCTCATTGTCTGCAATCACGTCACGTATATCGATGTAGGCTTTGTGCTCTACGCTCTTCCATCGCGCTTCCGCTTCCGTGTCGCGATCGGAATGCTGGGCGAGCGTCTCTGGGCGATGCGTGCCGGACAATCGAGCGGCCACCGCGAGTTGAATGCCCCCATGAGCCACTCGCCCGGCAATGTGTTGCGGCGTTGGCTGAACAAGCTCGACTACTATCTCGTCGTCGCGCTTTTCAATGTATTCCCCTTGCCGCAGCAGTCGGGAATACGCGAGAGCTTCGATTTCGCAGGCGAATCCGCCGACCGCGGCTTCAGCATCCTCGTCTTTCCCGAAGGCCGTCGCTCCGAGACGGGCGAACTTGGTGAGTTCCGAAGCGGAGTCGGTATGCTGGCCCAGCGGCTCAATCTTCCCGTGCTGCCCATGCGTATCGACGGCTTAAAGGTACTCGGCCGCGCCAAACGTCATTGGGCAAAGAAGGGTGAAATCGTCGTGCGCATCGGCAAGCCTCTCGCGATCGACGCTTCGATGAGCGCCGATGGAATCACCCGGGAACTGCGGGAAGCGGTGAAAGTGTTATAGGCCAGGTTGCAGATTCATGCCGGTCAATCCGGTCTGCGCCTGTCTCACCCCTAGGTGACGCACGTCACATCCAGCCCGGCAATCAATTGATACAAAACTGAGTTGGGATGGTCCGGCCTGCCCGCCCGCCTGCCCTTATAGGCGCGGAGCCCGGCGCCAGCGATTCGCTCCTTCGGCAAACCCGGTTTTCGTTTGCTGGGGTGAAGATCCTCAGCCGATCGCGCGACCTCAGTTCTGGGAGCCCACTCATGAACGATCAAGCCGTCCTTCAGTCGAACGAGAAGAGCCGAATTTCCAAAGCGCACTTTCTTATTACTCGCCAGCAAGTCGACGAGCTTTGGCCGGAACTCGCGTGGATCGAGAGTCCTTACCTGCGCGACGCGGTCGCCAATACCTGGCTGCTCGCCCTCGATCGTAGTCCGCTTACCATCGATGACCTGAAAAAGATCCCTTTCACCCTGCTCATCCCGAACTGCAAAACCACGTTCATCGAGCACAAACGCTGCGTCGTGCACATCGCTAAAGACGCGGCTCATTCCATGCAAGTCTTCATGGGCAATGTGCTGCGCATCGACATGGACACGGTAGTCGCGGGTGCGATCCTGGCCGACGTCGGCAAGCTGCTCGAATACGAACTGAAAGACGGCAAAGCTGTGCAGAGCGAGCGCGGTGAACTCCTTCGCCACCCATTCACCGGCGTAGTGCTGGCCACGGAATGCGGCGTGTCCGAAGCCGTTTGCCACATCATCGCCGCGCACGCCGCGGAAGGCGAGCTGGTGCAGCGCACAACCGAAGCCTTCATCGTGCACCACGCCGACTTCATGGCGTACCTGCCGTTCAAGAATCCCAACAATCTGAAGAAATAGGAGAGAGCTACATGGCCACCGCTACCAAGCCGAGCGCGAAGACTGCCACGCCCACCGTCACTGCCGAAATGGCGGCATGGGCGGCGGATCTGAGGTTTGAAGATCTCTCGCCCGAGGCGGTTTACCAGGCAAAGCGGTTCCTCCTCGATTCCATCGGGTGCGCCCTCGGTGGTTATCAACAACATGAGGTAAAGATCGCTCTCGAGGTCATGCGCGAAATCGCCGGCGCGGGCCCCTGCACTGTTATCGGCAGTGGCAAAGAACTCGATGCGGTTTCTGCCTCGCTCCTGAACGGGCTCATGATCCGCTGCATGGACTACAACGACATCTATTGGAAACAGGATCCGTCGCATCCGTCTGACATCTTCCCGGCCGCCATGGCCGGTGCGGAGCGCGCGAAGAGCAGCGGCAGGGAACTGATCGTTGGCCTCGTGCTCGGACATGAATTTGAAATGCGGCTATGCGAAGCGGCCTTCCCGGGCATTCGCGAGCGCGGTTGGCACCACGCCACGCTAACTGCGTTCGTTTCACCCATCGTTGCCGGACGGATGCTCCACCTGTCCGCAACCCAGATCCAGCACGCCATCGGCATCTCCGCTTCGCCGCGCGCGACGCTCGGCGCCGTGACCGCAGGCAAGCTCACCATGATGAAAAATACCGTCGACCCCCTGGCGACCCAGTCGGGTGTCTTCGCCGCTCTCCTCGCGGAAAAAGGGTACACCGGCCCCGAGCACGTCATCGACGGCAAAGAGGGTCTCGTCCACGTCTTTGGTCCTGACTGGAGGCTCAACCTGCTCACCGACGGTCTCGGAGAGAACTGGCGGATCACCCAGTGCGGCATGAAAGCTTTCCCGACCGAAGCTCTTACCCACACACCGATCTCTGCCGTTCTCGGAATCGTGAAGGACAATCATCTCAAGCCCGACGACATTCTCGAGGTCCACGTTCGCACCACCGCGCGTGGCGCCGACATCCTCAGTGATTCTACGAAGTACGATCCGCACACCAAAGAAACCGCCGACCACTCTCTTCCCTATGTGATTGCGGCCGCCATCGCCGAACGCCAGGTGACGCCGCTGCAGTTCGAAATGCGCAAGATCATGGATCCTCGCATCCGCGAGCAACTCCACAAAATCGTCGTTGTCGCCGACCACGAAATCGAAAAAGTGTTCCCCGCCTTGCAGCGCGTCATCGTGAAGATCTCCACCGTGGATGGCCGAACCTTCGAAAAGCAGCTCGACTTCCCCAAGGGCGACCCGCGCAACCCGCTCACCGACCGGGAGGTCGAAGAGAAGTTTGAGGCACTCGCCGAGCCGGTTCTCTCGAAAGCCGCACGCCAGCGCATCATCGACGCCACCTGGAAGCTCGAGAGATTCGCGAGTGCGACGGAATACATGAAGTTGTTGAAGGTCGGCTACTAGGAGGCATGCTATGGGTCAAACGGTCGTAGAAAAAATTGCGCAACTCCACATGGCCGACGGCCCGAAGCGCAACCTTCGCGCGGGCGATTTCCTCTCCATCCGGCCGCGACACGTCTTGACGCACGACAACACATCAGCGGTGCTAAAAAAGTTCAAAGGGATCCGCGCAAGCAAGGTGAAAAATTCGCGCCAGCCCGTCTTCGCGCTCGATCACGACATCCAGAACACAGCTGAAGACAACATCAAGAAGTACAAAGCCATCGAGAAATTCGCCCTTGAGCAGAAAATCGACTTCTACGTCGCGGGCACCGGCATCGGTCACCAGTTGATGGTGGAGCGCGGCTATGTCGTTCCCGGCTCTCTTGTCGTCGCCTCCGACTCGCATTCCAATATGTACGGCGCGCTCGGAGCCATCGGCACTCCGGTGGTTCGCACCGACGCCGCCGCGATTTGGGCGACGGGCGAGTTCTGGTGGTCGATCCCGCGCACCATCCAGGTAGTCTTCGATGGCAAGCTCCAACCCGGAGTTAGCGGCAAAGACGTCATCATCACCCTCTGCGGCCTCTACAACCGAGACCAAGTATTGAACGCAGCCTTGGAATTCAACGGCGCCGGCGTGCACACGCTGACAATCGACGAGCGCCTCTCCATCGCCAACATGAGCACCGAATGGGGCGCACTTACCGCGTGGTTCCCTATCGACCAGGTGACGATCAGCTATCTCCGGCAGCGCCATGCCATCCATCGCTGGCAGGGAACCGAACGCTTTTCTGAAGACGATCTTCTTCGCTGGGCACGTGCCCCCATCGCCCCCGACAAAGACGCGCAATACGCCGCTCGCATTGAACTGAACCTCGCCGAGGTGACGCCGCATGTCTCCGGCCCGGACACGGTGCAGGTGATGCACTCCGTGGCCGAGATGGAAGCAGTGAAGATTCCCATCCAGAAGGCATACCTGCTCTCCTGCGTGAACTCGCGCCTCTCCGACCTCGACGCCGCGGCGCGCGTTCTCGAAGGAAAGAAAATCGCCGAGGGCGTGCACTTCTACGTAGCGCCTGCCTCACAGCAGGTGCAGCTGGACGCGGAAAAACGTGGCGTATGGAAGACCCTTCTCGATGCCGGCGCAACTACCCTTCCCGCTGGCTGCGGCCCGTGTATCGGCCTCGGCATAGGCCTACTGGAACCAGGCGAAGTCGGTATCAGTGCCACCAACCGCAATTTCAAAGGCCGCATGGGATCGCGTGACGCGCAGTGTTATCTCGCGAGTCCCGAAGTCGTCGCCGCCAGCGCGCTCGCCGGGTACATCGCTGGCCCGGTGAAGTTCGCCGCCGCCGAGCCACAACTACGCTTCACCGAGTTCACGTTAAAGGCCAGTGCCGCTGAGAACGTCACTATCCTCGAAGGCTTCCCCGCATCCCTAAAAGGCCGCCTTGTCTTCTTGCCTCAGGACAACCTAAATACCGATGGCATTTACGGCAAGGACTACACCTACCGCGAGGACATGACGCCCGCCATGATGGCCGACGTCGTGATGCAAAACTACGATCCCGCCTTCGCGTCGCGCACCTCCGCGGGCGATGTTGTCGTCGGTGGATTCAACTTCGGCACCGGCTCCAGCCGCGAGCAGGCGGTTACGGCGCTCAAAGCGAAAGGCATCCCGGTCGTCATCGCCGGCAGTTTCTCGCAAACCTATCTACGCAATGCCTTCAACAACGGCTTCCTGTGTATCGAGACGCCGGAATTCGTAGCGAAGATGAAAGCGAGTTTTGCGAAGGCCGTTGCAAACGGCGATAAGACGATCATTCCCGGCGACGAGATCGAAATCGATTTCGCCGCGAGCACGCTTCGTTATTCGGGGGAAACCTTCGCCTTCCCGACGCTGGGCAGCGTAGCGCAGTCGTTGATCGTTGCCGGCGGCGTCGAAAACTTAGTGGCGCAGCGGCTCGGGCTAACTACCGAAGCCGCAGCGGCAAAGTAAAGAATTGCCGCGTGCAATCGCGGCAGGAGAGAGAACATGGCTCGTCCAACCATTGTGACCATGCCCGGTGATGGCATCGGCAACCAGGTGCTCCCGCAGGCCATTCGCGTACTCGAGGCCGTCGGCTTCGAGGCCGACTACATCCACGCCGACATCGGGTGGGAGTGCTGGTGCAACGAAGGCAACGCCCTGCCCCAACGGACCATTGATCTGCTTCGCAAGCACAAACTCGGCCTCTTCGGCGCAATCACCAGCAAGCCGAAGAAAGCTGCCGACGCGGAACTCAAGCCCGAGCTTCGTGGCAAGGGCTTCTCGTACTTCAGCCCCATCGTCACCATGCGGCAGCTGTTTAACCTCGATATCTGCCTGCGTCCGTGCCTCTCGTTTCCCGGCAATCCGCTGAACTTCATCCGCAAAACTCCAGCTGGTGGCTTCGAAGAACCGCTGGTCGACGTCGTCGTTTTCCGCCAGAACACCGAAGGCCTCTACGCCGGCGTAGAGTGGACCAACCCACCCGCGAATGTCCGCGAGGCGCTGGCTTCGCACTCGAAGTTCAAGCCGTTTGCGAGCATGCCGGGCGAAGACCTCGCCGTCTCCGTCCGCATCATCACGCGCAACAACGCAACGCGCATCTGCCGCTCTGCTTTCGAACACGCACGCAAATTCAGCTACAAGAGCGTGACCATCTGCGAGAAGCCCAACGTCCTGCGCGAGACCAGCGGCATGATGGAAGAAGTTGCGAAACTGGTGCAGAAAGACTTTCCCGAGATCCAGCTCTGGTCCACCAATATCGACGCGCAGACGATGTGGCTCACCAAGAACCCCGAAGACTACGGCGTCATCGTCGCCAGCAATCTCTTCGGCGACGTCATTTCTGACGCGTTTGCCGGCCTAGTCGGCGGCCTCGGATTCGCGGCCAGCGGCAACATTGGCGATGAAGTTGCGGTCTTCGAGCCTACGCACGGATCGGCGCCCAAGTATTCCGAACTCGATCCGCCCATCGTAAACCCGATCGCCATGGTCTTGTCCGCTGCCATGCTGCTCGACCACATTGGCGAAGCGGAGAAAGCCGAGCGCATTCGCAAGGCAATTGCGACCGTGGTTGCCGAAGGCAAGGTCCGCAGCTACGACATGATGCGCATGACCGGCAGCGGTAAGTGCATTGCAGCCGGCGCGGCTTCCACCGCGCAGATGACGGACGCAATTTTGGCGCGCATCGAGGTGCCAGTCGCGGCCCGGTGAGTTTTGCGGTGACAGAACAGCCCCGGGCGTCAAACCAGACCCCCGGGGCTTTTCAGAAAGAAGTAGGGTATGGCAGCAACTGCAGAAACAGTGTTACGCGGCGAAGCCGGTCGCGTTGGCAAAGACGTGCGTTCCGATCTGCACGTCATATTCGAGCCCCGCACTTCCGGTGGCGTCGAGATCGAATTGAAGTCCCGCGTGGCAATTTACTATGGCGAAAACATTCGGCGGCAGACGCGCGAAATCCTCGCGCAACTCGGCGTCGTGCATGGCTTTGTGAAGATCGTCGACGAAGGCGCGCTCCCCTTCGTGATCTCCGCTCGGCTCGAAACAGCGGTCAAGCGCTCCGGCGTTGCAGCAGGGAAGCGCGCCCTGCCAACATCCCTGCCGTTTCCGCTCCCTTCAGCCAAGGATCGCGTCCGTCGCTCGCGTCTCTATCTGCCCGGCAACGAGCCAAAGTATTTCATCAACGCCGGCCTACACGCCCCTGACGGCGTCATCCTCGACCTCGAAGACTCGGTTCACGCCGCCGAAAAAGATGCCGCACGATTCGTCGTCCGCAACGCGCTCCGCTCCGTCGACTTTCTGGCTGCTGAGCGCATGGTACGCATCAATCAACTGCCACTCGGGCTCGCGGACCTCGAAGAGATCATCCCGCAGTCGCCGGACGTCATCCTCATTCCGAAGGTCGAAACCGCGGAACAAGTCGCGGAGATCGACGGCCTTATCACGGCGATCTGCGAGATCGAACACATCGATCGTCCGATCTGGCTTATGCCGATCCTCGAGTCCGCCCTCGGGATCGAGAATGCCTATGCCATCGCGAAGGCCTCACCACGCAACTGCGCGCTCACCATCGGCCTCGAAGACTACACCGCCGACCTCGGCGTGGTGAAAACAAAGGATGGCAGCGAAACCCTCTATGCCCGCCAGCGACTGGCCAACTCCGCGCGCGCTGCCGGTATTATCGCCATCGATTCCGTTTACGGTGATGTCGCCGACATGGACGGCCTCAGGTTCTGGGGCGAACGTTCGCGGGCCATGGGCTTCGAAGGCATGGGCTGCATCCATCCGTTGCAAATCCGTGTTATCCACGAAGCATTCGCGCCCAGTGCCGCAGAAATCGAGAAAGCACTCATAATTGTTGGCGCCTTCGATCAGGCGCAGCGCCAAGGGCTCGGCGTGGTCTCACTCGGGTCGAAGATGATCGATCCCCCCGTAGTACACCGTGCATTGAAGCTGGTCGATCGTGCGCGCAGCATGGGCCTCGTCCCCAAAGAAGGTCAACAATGAGCACCCAACCGAAAACCGCGAACGAATTTATCCGCAATGCCGCCGGGCGTCTCGTTCCCATGGTGGTGAACGGCATTCCGCAAGTCCCATTCCTCGGCGTCGGCAAGTATCACCCCGAAGGTCGCAAGGCCGCGCCGCCCGTGCCCACCGCCAACGACTACCCCGCGAACGGCGACAAGCGCCTCCCCGATATCGAGACGGCCTTGCGCAAGTGCGGCCTTCGCGATGGCATGACCATCTCCTCCCACCATCACCTTCGCGATGGCGATCGCGTTGCCCTCGAGGTCCTGCAGACGGCTGCCCGCATGGGCGTGAAAAACTTGCGCTGGTTCCCGAGCGCATCGTTCCCGGCGCAAGCCGCGGTCATCGAGCTGATGAAAGCCGGCGTCGTCCACCACATTGAAGGCAGTATGAACGGCCCCCTCGGCGACTACTGCACTCAAGGCAACATGACCGGCATGGGCGTGTTGCGCTCGCACGGAGGGCGCTTCCAGTCGATCCAGGACGGCGAAGTTCACATCGACATCGCTGTCATTGCCGCACCTTCGGCCGACATGTTCGGCAACGCCGACGGCTCTCACGGGAAGAGTGCCTGCGGTTCTCTCGGGTTCGCCCTCGCCGATTCCATCTACGCCGATCGCGTCATCGTCGTTACCGATAACCTCGTCCCGTTCCCGTGTGTTCCCTGGCAGATTCAAGGCAACAACGTCGATTTCGTCGTCGAAGTCGAGAGCATCGGCGATCCTGCAAAAATCGTCAGCGGCACCACGCAGATCACGCGCTCTCCTGACCGTCTTCGCATCAGCGAACTCGTTGCCCAATTCCTGAAAGCCAGCGGCATTCTCCGTAACGGCTTCTCCTTCCAGGCTGGCGCCGGCGGCATCGCTTTGGCCTTCGTGCAATACCTCAAACCGATGATGAAAGAAGCCGGCATCAAAGCCAGCTTCGTCCGCGGAGGATCCACTAAGTACCTCGTCGAAATGTTGCAGGAAGGCTTAACTGAATACATTCTCGACGGCCAAACCTTCGACCTCGATGGCGTTCGCTCGATGGCCAACAATCCTCGCCACATTGCCACCTCGCCATTCACTTCGTACAACTTCCACGGCAAGGGCAACTTCGCCTCGATGGTCGACGCGTGCATCCTCGGTGCCACCGAGGTCGACGTGAATTTCAACGCCAACGTCGTCACCCACTCCGATGGTCGTCTGCTCCATGGCATCGGCGGATGGCAGAACTGCCTCGCATCGCGCTGCACGATTCTCGCCCTGCCCGCGTTCCGCGACCGCATTCCCGTTGTCGTCGACGAGGTTACAACGCTCACCGGTCCCGGCGAGATGATCGACGTCATCGTCACTGAGCGTGGCATCTGCGTCAATCCGCGCCGCACTGACCTGCAAGCCGCTGTTAAGAACTCCGGTTTGCCAGTGATCGACATCCGCGACTTAAAGAAACAAGTCGAAGCCATTTGCGGGGGAGCTCCCGAGAAAACGAAACGAAGCGATAAGCCTGTCGCGATTGTGAAGTGGGTCGACGGTACTGTACTCGATACAGTATGGGAGACTTGCTGAAGATTTATGAATTCCAAGCCGCTTCGCGCTGTTATCCTTAAAGCATGGCAAAATCGGAGCCACCCGAAACTATCGCCGCACAGTCTTCCTCGCTTCCTCCTGTTTCCAAAGGCCATTTCGCGCATTACATGTTGAAAGAGGTCTACGAGCAGCCGGAGGCGATCCGCGAAACTCTGCGGCGTCATCTCTCGGCCCATGGCACCCGCGTAGGTCTTGATTCCAGCACGCTCTCTGAACAGGATTTCGCAAAGTTCGCACGCATCACGATCGCGGCCAGCGGCGCCAGCCGTCACGCCGGTCTCGCCGGCAAGCAGATGATCGAAGAACTCGCCGGCATCCCCGTGGACGTCGAGCACGCCAGCGAGTATGGCAACCGCGACGTCCTCACTTCGCCTGACAATCTCGTGTTGCTCATCACCCAATCGGGCGAAACCGCCGACGTCGTCTCCGCCCAGCGCGAAGCTCGCAGCAAAGGCTGCAAGACGCTCGCGCTCACCAACGTGCCCGACTCCACTGTCGCCCGCGAGGCCGATGCGGTTCTGTACACTTACGCAGGTCGCGAAGTCGCAATCCCCGCCACCAAGAGTTTCACCACCGCGCTCGCCGCGCTCTACGTCTTGGCTCTATACCTGGCGCAATGCCGTGGCCGCCTGACGCCTGAGAAGCTCAGCGGCTGCGCGAAGGAACTCGAGAGCGTCGCCTCACAACTGGAATCCTCGCTGCCGGTCTTCGACGAGCGCTGCAAGCTACTTGCCCGGCGTTATTTCATGGCGCACACATTCTTCTTCCTCGGACGGGCAGGGCATTTCGCCGTCGCACTCGAAGGCGCGCTCAAGCTGAAAGAAATTTCCTACATTCACGCCGAGGGCTATCCCACCGGTGAGCTCGCTCATGGACCAACTGCTTTGCTCGAACCTTCGTTTCCGGCCGTTGTCATTGCTACGTGCGATCGCCACGATCCCGATTCCGTTGGCCGCTATCAGAAGACCTACGGTAACCTGAAGACGATTCGCTCACGTTCGGAATGTGTGATCGTGGTGGCCACGGAGGGTGACACCGAGGTGCCAAAGCTCAGCGATGAAGTCGTCTTTGTTCCTGCTGCACCCGAGCTGCTTTCGCCCGTTCTGGAGATCGTTCCCCTCCAGCTTCTCGCTTATTACATTGCTATTTGGAATCATTACGATGTGGACCGCCCACGAAACCTAGTGAAGTCCGTCCAACAGGAATAGGGCCACGAGCCCTAGTTTCTCCGCTTAAGCCGCACTCGCAGTGCGGCTTATTTTTTGCCCTTCTGCCGGAAACGTAATCGGCTGGGAGAATGTAATTGCTTGCATCATGCAAGTAAGTGTGCTCTACTCGCCTTTGTATGAGACAGGCAGACATACAAGGCTGGTGGGACGAACTCGAGCGCCTCGGCCGCATTCTTGGCCAGGTTGGTCCCGACGAAGTTTGTTGTGAAGGTCTTAGCCAGCGCCAATGCGCGATTCTTCGCGTCCTGGTTGCGCGCGAGGGCACCCGGATCTCAGACCTTGCTTTGCTCTCCGGCATTTCGCCCAGCGCTATGACCCGCGTCCTGGAGAAGCTTGAAGCGCGGAAGCTGGTAGAGCGCGTTCGCGGCGCCCACGACGACGGTCGCGCCGCCATGGTCCGTATCACCGCCGAGGGCCGCCGCACCCGCAAACTGCTCGATCAGCTCATGGTCGACCGCACCAACCAGATCGTTGCCTCCATTCCAGAAAATCAACGCGCCCAAGTCCTCAAGGCACTGACCATTCTCAACAATGCCATCGAGTCGGCCGGATGTTGCGCGCTCAATGCGCCCGTCGAGCGGCTGACGCAAATCGAGGAGAAGCGATGAAAAACGAAATCACGGCAGCGGTCGAAGAACACTACGCGGCGGTGGCGCGCGGGGAAGCCTCGTGCTGTGGTGCGCCCGCAGAAGATGTCGCCAAGTCCATCGGCTATTCGGAAGAAGAGTTGGCCATTGCCGGAGATGCCAATCTGGGCTTGGGCTGCGGCAATCCATTAGCACTCGTCGAACTCAAGCCAGGCATGACGGTGCTCGACCTCGGCTCCGGCGCCGGTTTCGACGCCTTTCTCGCACTCCACCGCATCGGTCCCACCGGCCGCGTCATCGGTGTCGACATGACCGACGACATGCTCTCTCGCGCGCGTGAGAATGCCGCGAAGCGTGGCGCCACGAATGTCGAATTCCGCAAGGGTTACATCGAAGCCCTGCCGGTGGATGACGCGTCCATCGATTACATCATCAGCAACTGCGTCATTAATCTCTCGTCCGACAAGCCTGCCGTCTTCCGCGAGATCGCCCGCGTTCTGAAGCCCGGCGGCCATTTCGCGGTCAGCGACATCGTGTTGCTCAAGCCGCTTCCCGAAGCTTTGGCGCGCGATATCAGCGCCTACGTCGGCTGCATCAGTGGCGCGAGTCCTCTCAACGACTATCTCGGGTTCGCGCTGCGTGCAGGCTTGAAGAATCTCGCTATTCCACAAATCGCGACGGGCCGCGATCTGATGCAGGTCCTCTCGCCGCAGGACATTTCCAGCGGCGGCGCATCGTGTTGCGGTTCGACTGTCTCCATTTCCATCAAGAACCCCGACGAGATGGTTCGCGAAGCCTCCGAAGCACTGGCGTCGATCAAATTACACGGACGACGCTAAGCAATGCCACGCCGCCCCCTCGCATTTCTCGATCGTTTCCTGACCGCCTGGATCTTTGCGGCCATGGCTGGCGGTGTGCTCCTCGGTTGGATTTGGCCGGGCGTTACGCTCCTGCTCGATCGCATGACCATCGGTACCACCTCACTGCCGATTGCCATAGGTCTCATCGTCATGATGTACCCGCCCTTCACCAAGGTGCGCTATGAGAGCCTCCACGAGGTGGCCCGCAACAAGCGAGTGTTAGGCCTGTCGCTGCTGCAAAACTGGGTGATTGGCCCGGTATTGATGTTCGTCCTCGCTGTCGTCTTTCTGCGGCGATATCCGGAATACATGGCGGGCCTGATCTTGATCGGCCTCGCCCGCTGTATCGCGATGGTTATCGTTTGGAATGAACTGGCCGAAGGCGACACGCAATACGCGGCTGGACTCGTCGCCTTCAACTCGCTCTTCCAGGTGTTCTTTTATTCGTTCTATGCATGGGTCTTCGTAACCGTCTTACCGGCGAGACGCGGCCTCCACGGCGCCGTCGTCCACGTCTCCATTGTGCAGATCGCAAGCAGCGTATTCATTTATTTGGGTATACCGTTCCTGGCTGGATTCTTCACCCGCACTGTCTTGTTGCGGCTGAAAGGCTCCGGCTGGTACCACGCAAATTTTGTTCCGCGTGTCAGCCCGCTCACACTGATCGCGCTGCTCTTTACGATCGTCGTGATGTTCTCACTGAAGGGCTCCTACATCCTTCGCTTGCCGCTCGACGTGCTCCGGATCGCTGTCCCGCTGCTTATTTACTTTGTCGTCATGTTCCTGCTGTCTTTCTACATGGGAAAAAAGGCGGGAGCAGATTACGCGCAAACCACCACGTTGTCGTTTACCGCGGCCAGCAATAATTTTGAACTCGCGATCGCCGTCGCGGTCGCCATATTTGGCGTGAATTCCGGTGCCGCATTTGCTGCCGTCATCGGCCCTCTGGTCGAAGTTCCCGTCATGATTGGACTCGTGAAGGTAGCCTTCGCATTACAGCGCAGGTGTTTCCCTGCGGTGACTCCCGGCATTAAGGCGCAGGGGCCTGCGCTAAACGAGGTTCGATGAAGCCCAACGTCCTGTTTCTATGTACCGGCAACTCGTGTCGCAGCCAGATGGCGGAAGGTTTCCTTCGGCACTATGCCGGCAATCGCTTCGATGTGCAGAGCGCGGGAACCCAGCCATCCACGGTGAATCCGTTGGCCATCTCCGTCATGCGAGAGAAGGGAATCGACATCTCTTCGCATCGCTCGAAGAACGCGGCCGAATTTCTCGGGCACCATTTCCGCTACATCATTACCGTTTGCGATAATGCCAGGGAACATTGTCCGATCTTCCCTGGACCCTCGATCCGCCTGCATTGGTCATTTGCCGACCCGGCCGAAGCAGCCGGAAGCGAAGCCGAGCGGCTGCCAGTTTTTCGAGCCGTACGCGATGAGATCGAAAAAGGCATCCGCGAATTTCTGAGCGCCCATTGACATTAGTCGTCATAACGAGTATTGTTCTTGCAGATGGTCGGGAACATTCAAGCCGAGATCAAGCAGGGCAAACCGCTCACCCCGGAGCAGGAAGTCCTGCTCACCCTCGAGCGTACTGCCGACGCCTTCCAGCGCAAAATCTCGGAGGTCTTCAAAGACTACGGACTCTCTGCCACCCAGTACAACGTGATGCGCATCCTCCGCGGTGCGGGGAAGGATGGTCTACCGTGCGGTGCCATTGCCGAGCGCATGGTCACCCGCGATCCAGACATTACGCGCCTTCTCGACCGCCTGGACAAAATGGGATTTATCATCCGCGAGCGCGGACTGAAGGATCGTCGGGTGGTGACCACAAGGATTACCGAGGAAGGACTGAAGATTCTCAAGCAGCTCGACAAACCCGTCCAGGAACTCGGCCTGGCGCTCGTTAAGAATCTCTCGCGGCCCCAGATGCAGCAATTGGTTGAACTGCTTGACTTGGCGCGGAGTTCGGCGGTTTAGGTTTTTCAGTATCGAAAGCGATTGACGAACCGGGAGCCTCAGCCTACGCTGAGGCTCGCCTTTATTGCATGGTTATTCGCCGAAGACGCGACGGAAGATCTTGTCTACATTGCGCAGCGGGCGTTTCAGATCAAACGCATGTTCCAGGGTCTCCGGTTTTACCCGGCTGGTGATCTCCGGGTCCTTGAAGATGAGCTCCCGGAAATTGAGCTCCTCTTTCCAGGCTTTCATCGCGTTGCGCTGCACGATGCGGTACGCATCCTCGCGGAGAACCCCGGCTTCGACCAGGTCGAGCAGTAGTTGTCCACTGAAGACGAGCCCGCCCGTGGATTCAAGGTTGCGCAGCATGCGCTTGGGATACACGAACATGGTCTCAACGAGGTTCGTGGTTTTCGCCAGCATGTAGTCGAGCAGGATGGTGGAATCCGGCAATATAACGCGCTCCACCGATGAGTGCGAAATATCGCGCTCGTGCCAGAGCGCTACGTTTTCGAAGGCAGCCTGGGTGTTTGCGCGCACCACGCGTGCCAGGCCGCTGATCTGTTCGCAGGTCACTGGGTTGCGCTTGTGCGGCATCGCCGATGAGCCCTTCTGCTTTTCGCTGAAGAACTCTTCGGCTTCTCGCACCTCGGTGCGTTGCAGGTGGCGGATCTCTGTCGCGATCTTATCGAGGGTCGATGCGATCGTGGCAAGGGTTGCCACGTAGAACGCGTGCCGGTCGCGCTGGATTACCTGGGTGGAAATGGAGTCCACGTTGAGGCCAAGGCGTTTGCAGATTTGTTCTTCGTGCTCGGGATCGAGGTGCGCTCCGTTGCCCACCGCACCCGAGAGTTTGCCGACGCGCATTTGCTCGGAGGCCAGTTCGAAACGCGCGATGTTGCGCTGGGTTTCGGCGTACCAGTTCGCGATCTTCAGGCCAAAGGTGGTGGGTTCGGCGTGAACTCCGTGGGTGCGGCCGATGGTAGGTGTGTCCTTGAATTCGAAAGCGCGCCGTTTCAACACGGCGACCAGGTTGTCGAGATCTTTGCGCAGGATTGTCGACGCTTGCTTTACCAGCAGGGCCTGCGCGGTATCCACAACATCGTTGGAGGTGAGGCCATAGTGCAGCCATCGCGATTCCGGGCCGACGAATTGCGCCACGTTCGTCGTGAACGCAATCACATCGTGCTTAACCTCGGTTTCGATCTGCAAAATACGTTCCACGTCGAAGTTGCCTTTTTCGCGTATGGCACGGGCAGCGTCGACCGGTACAATGCCGGCTTCGGCCAGGGTTTCGCTCGCGGCGATTTCCACGTTGAGCCAGGTGCGAAATTTGTTCTCGTCGTTCCAAATGCGACCCATTTCGGACCGCGTGTAGCGGGCTATCAATCGGATTCTCCTTACGACCTAATTGGGAACGGGATATGAAACTCTCCATTTTAAACGGTAACAACTGCATCCGGTTGACATCCAATGGAGGGTGGCGATATGTAGCGCAATTGTGCATCGTAGTGCGATATAATCGGAGGGAGCGATAATGGCTGAGGAAAAGGACCTTCTCCCGGTAGATTTCCGGGCGCTCGCGGAGTTTCGGTACCAGATACGTAAGTTTCTCCGCTTCAGTGAGGATGTCTCGCGTGCCGCAAGCCTCGAACCACAACAGCACCAGTTGCTGCTGGCGGTAAAGGGAATGCCGGACGGTGCGCGGGCCTGCATCGGCGAAATCGCCGAGCGGTTGCAGATCCAGCACCACAGTACCGTGGAACTGGTGGACCGCCTGGAGCATAACGGCTATGTGAGCCGAAAGCGCAACGAGCGCGACAAGCGCGAAGTGCTCATCGTGCTCACGCCTAAGGCAGAGCGGGTGTTGCGGGAGCTGACCCTGCAGCATCAGCAGATGCTGCAAACGTACGGAACCGCCCTGGTGGCTGCGTTGAAGAAAGCCTCAGTGGGCAAAGACCGCGGTAAGAAAGAGAAGGCCCCGGCAACGCGCCTGCGAAGCAGAGCGGTAGCAGCGCAGGATTGATCTCGCCGGGCATTTCCTTCATTATGATTGCCTTGGGGAAGGAAGGAAATGTCACGACCTGAAAGCGCAGTCGCCTCCCGGACGGAAACCGGGGTCAAGGCGGTGGAATTTCGCATTTATCTCATTTCGCTTCTGGCAGCCGTGGTCGGGGCGGCTGCCGGGGTAATCGCCTGGCTGCTTTACCACCTCATTGGATTCTTCACCAACATCGCGTTCTATCACACCCTGAGTTTCACCTTCCATAGCCCCCGGGAAAGTCATATCGGTCTGTGGGTCATCGTCGTTCCGATCATCGGCGGCATCATCGTCGGCATCATGGCGAAATATGGCTCATCGAAGATTCGCGGCCACGGCATTCCCGAAGCTATGGAAGCCGTCCTCATTAATCGCAGCCGCATCGAGCCCAAGGTCGCCATCCTCAAGCCGCTTTCTGCCGCCATCGCCATTGGCACGGGCGGGCCGTTCGGTGCGGAAGGTCCGATCATTCAGACCGGCGGCGCCATGGGTTCGCTGCTCGGCCAGCTGATTCAAACCACCGCCTCGGAACGCAAGGTGCTTCTCGGCTGCGGAGCCGCGGCCGGCATGGCGGCGACCTTCAGTACACCCATCGCCGCAGTCATTATTGCCATTGAGCTGATCCTGTTCGAGTTCAAGGCGCGTTCCTTCATCCCGCTCGTCATCGCAAGCACCATCGCCACCAGCATCCATTTCGTCCTCATGGGCAAAGGACCCATGTTCACGGTCGGTACTATCGATTTCGGCGTTCCACGCGTGCTGCCCTGGTACCTGCTGCTCGGCGTTATCTGCGGATTCGCTGCGGTGGGATTTTCGCGCCTGCTCTACTGGGTTGAAGATCGCTTCGAAGACCTTCCCATCGATTGGATGTGGTGGCCCGCGATCGGCTGCGTCATTCTTGGCGTCGTCGGCTACTTCGTGCCCCGCGTGCTCGGCGTCGGATACGACACCATCTCCGACATTCTCAACGTACACCTCGTCTTCAAAGTCCTCCTGCTCGTAATGATCTTCAAGGCGCTGGTGCTAGTAGTGACGATCGGCTCCGGCACCTCCGGTGGCCTGTTGGCGCCTATGTTCATGGCGAGTGCGGCCATGGGCTCGGTGGTCGCCATGGTCATCAACCACATCATCCCATCGGCAGCCATTTCGCCTGCCGCATTCGCACTCGTGGCGATGGGTGCTGTCTTCGGTGCTGCCTCGCGTGCCACGTTTGCGTTCATCATCTTCGCCTTCGAAATCACCCGCGATTACAACTCCATTCTTCCTCTCATGCTCGTCGCCGTAATCGCCGACGGGATTGCCATGGCTTTCAGCGATAATTCGATCATGACTGAAAAGCTCGCTCGCCGCGGCCTCAAGATCCACGCCGATTACGAGCCCGACGTGCTCCGCCAGATTCCGGTTAGCGAAGTGATGGCCAAAGACCCGCCGACCATTGCGTCCACTGTACAGGTGCGCGAAATGGCCGAACGCCTCGCGAAACACGATCCTCTCCTAACGCGGCACCAAGGCATCCTCATCACTGACGAAAGCGGGAAACTCAAGGGCATCGTCACCCGTGGTGACATCCTCCGCGCGATGGAGACCGACCCCACCGGCACCCTCACCGTTCTTGAAGCGGGCAGTACGAAACTGATTGTTGCATATCCCGACGAGTTGCTCTTTCACGCTGCCAACCGCATGGCGAGCGGCGACGTCGGCCGCCTGCCCGTGGTCGATCCCGCTGACCCGACGAAAATCGTCGGCTATCTCGGGCGATCCGGCATTCTGGCCGCTCGCCTCCGCCAGATTGACGAAGAACAGGTGCGCGAACCTGGCTGGCTGATCGCACGACGCCGCGCCCGCAAGTCGCTCGAGCATCCGTCTCCTGCTGATTGATTCGCCACCCAGGCTGCAGGAAAGAACCCGCCGTTTATACTGGCGGGTTCTTTTATTTACCGTGCGCCCGAGGTCTCCATGAAGAACGTCAACGTTTTCTTCACCTCATTCCTCTTAGTCATTTGGTGTAGTTTCTCCTTCGCAGCTTCTCCCCAGCACAAAACTACGCCTGAGGCGCCCGTGACCGGAACTCCGAGTGAACGTCTCGCCAAACTCTCCGAACAGTTCCTACATGAATCGCTGCAACTCTCGCCGGTTTCAGCATCCAGCGCGGGCTATCACACCTACACGGATCCCGAAACTCACAAAGTGGTCCGTCTCGATGCCCAGCTCGATGAGCTCGGCACCGAAGACATGGCTGCCCAGCTCAAGTTTTACCGCCATTGGCGCGAACGCCTTCGCAGTCAAGTTCCATATCGCAGTCTCGGCGCCCAGGACCACGCCGACTGGATAATGCTGGACGATGGCATCTCCAGCAATCTTCTCGAACTCGAGAAGATCCAAAGTTACAAACACAACCCAACCGTCTGGGTAGAACTCATCGGCAACGGTCTTTTCCTTAATATGTCGCAGGAGTATGCCCCGAAAGACGAGCGCATGGCCGATGCTGTCTCTCGCATTTTGCAAATTGCCCGTCTTCTCGGCCAGGCCCGCCAGCAGCTTGCTGACGCTGATCCAATCTTCACAAAAGTTGCCGCGGAAGAAAATCAAGGCAATCTTCAGATGATTGACGACATCGGCAAAGAGCTGCCTGAAACGGGGTCAGTGCGTCAGCGGTACTATCGCTTCGCCCCCGCCGCGAAGAAGGCGCTCGCTGATTTTTCAGAATGGCTCAAGACGGATCTTGCCAACCGTCCGACGAACGGCCGCACCTGGCGCCTCGGCAAAGAATGGTACGACGAAAAGTTCCGGCTGACGATGGAGACGAACGTAACACCGGAAGAACTCCTGACGGACGCTGAAACCGACATGCGCAGCGTGCGCGCCGAAATGCTCGAGATCGCGCTCCCGCTTCATAGCCAGATGTTTCCCGACCACACCGATCACTCCGATCTCGCCGGCGTCGATCGCGAAAACAAGATCATCGGCGAGGTCCTTGGCCGCATCGGCGAAGAGCATCCGGAGCGCGACCAGTTGATGGACTACATCAAAGGAGATCTGCAGAACATCATCGACTTCATCCGCGAGAACAAGATCGTCAGCCTGAGCTCACGCAACAATCTTCGCGTCGTCGCCACGCCGGAGTTCATGCGCGGCGTATATTCGGTCGCGGGCTTCCACGCGCCTCCACCGCTCGATCCCAACACCCAGGCGCAGTACTGGGTCACGCCCATCGATCCTAAAACTCCCGACGCGCAAGCCGAATCGAAGCTGCGCGAGTACAACAACTACACGCTGCACTGGCTCACTATTCATGAGGCTCTTCCGGGCCATTACATTCAGTTCGAGCACGCCAATAGCGTCGAGCCTCCCACCCGTCGCCTGCTTCGCGCGTACTTTGCTAACGGCTGCTATACCGAGGGCTGGGCTGAGTACATCGCCGGAGTGATGATGGACTCCGGCTATCTCGATAACGATCCGCGCTTCCGTCTCGTGATGAAGAAGATCCGTCTCCGTGTCTTGGCGAACACGATCCTCGACATTCGCATGCACACCATGGACATGACCGATGACGATGCCATGGACCTCATGACCCGGCAAGCCTTTCAGACGCAGGCAGAAGCTCAAGGAAAACTTCAACGTGCCAAACTATCTTCCACCCAATTGCCCACATACTACGTCGGCATCCGGGGATGGAATGATCTGAGAGCTCGATACAAAAAAGCAAAGGGTGCGACTTTCAACAACCTTGAGTTCCACAATCGCGCTCTCGATCTTGGCGCCGTGCCGCTGCCGCTTGCCGAGGAGATCCTCCTCGGAGTTCCTGCAAACCTAAACGTTTCGCAATCTTCCGGCTCCGTCAGCGCTCCGTCCCGGAGGAAAATACGTTCGTCCCACCCTCATTAAGAATTGATGGAACGTTTCGTATCGACCGACGTCTATGTAACTAACTAGACCCAAATCCACAACCCAAAAAGGGGCGCCCCCCAAAACGCTATCCAGCGTGGCGCCCCGTTTCTTTGCCGCAAAGCGGTACAATTATCAAAGATAGTAACTGAGTAGTAACCATGTCCGAACTTCACGAGGCGCGCTGGTGGGAGACGATGGCCGACGGCCGTCTGCACTGCTACCTCTGCCCCCGCCATTGCCACATCGGCGAAGGCCAGACCGGCTTTTGTTTCATCCGAAAGAATATTGACGGACGTCTATACCAGCTCGGCTACGGGCGTCCCGCCGCCCTCAACATCGATCCCGTCGAAAAGAAGCCGCTGAATCATTTTTTCCCCGGCACCCGCATCCTCTCTATGGGCACGGCTGGTTGCAACATGGGTTGCTTCTTCTGCCAGAACTGGGATATCTCCAAGGCCAAGTCTGACCAGGTGAATGCCGCTGACCTTCCTCCCGAGTCTGTGGTGGAACTCGCGCTTCAGCGCCATACACCGCACCTCGCCTTCACCTACAACGAGCCCACAATCTGGGGCGAGTACGTCATCGACATCGCTCGCGAGGCGCATGCTGCTGGCCTCAACAACGTGATGGTGTCCAACGGCTACATCACCCGCGAGGCCTTCTTCGACGTCTACCGCTACATCGATGCTGCCAACATCGATCTCAAAGCCTTCACCGAAAAGTTTTATTCGAAGGTCACACTAACGCACCTTCAGCCGGTCCTCGAGACCTTGAAGTGGCTGCGTCACGAAACTGCCGTGTGGTTCGAGATCACGAATCTCATCATTCCCACACTGAACGATGAGCAGGAAGAATTCCGGCAACTCGTCGATTGGCTTCTCGAGAATATCGGTGACGACGTGCCGCTGCACTTCACCGCTTTCCATCCGGACTTCAAACTCCAGGACAAACCAGCGACACCGCCCGAAACTCTGCATCGCGCGCGCAAACTAGCCATGGAAATGGGCCTGAAGTTCGTCTATGAGGGCAATATCTTCAGTGACGGCGGAGACACGATCTGTCCCGGTTGCAAGCGCCGCATCATCCGTCGCTCGTGGCATTCCATCCTCGCCGACGACGTAGTGGTAGGGAAGTGTCGACACTGCGGCGCTCGCATTCCAGGGGTTTTCACCAAGTCCGAGGGTGAATCGCGCCGCGTTCGTACTGAAGAACTCACCACTCCCCACCTCACTCTTTGAGTTTCGCGCGCACGAAAAAGGACGGCCGAGAAGCCGTCCCATTTTCGCGTCAGGAGGAGGGAGAGTTATGCGGTAGCCTGCAGTTCAGGGGTTAGGCGGCGGTGCGAATATGGTCCTGCACCTTGCGCCGCATGTTGTCGTCAAAGTTGGTTATGCCGTGGGCTTCGCGGCCATGCTCGCGCACCCGGTCCATGATTTCGTTGTCGTTGCGCCCTGTTACCTGCCAGTTGCACTCTTTGAAACCAGCATCAGCGCATCGGAATTGACGTTCGCCGGAGTGAGAATGTTCGCTTGAGTGTTGCTGTGGATTCGGATTGTTCGCCATCATACCTCCATTTAGCTTGCCATCTTGTCGCTTCGTTTTCGCAAGTCGTCGTGACGGATATCTTTCGGTTGCCCCGGTTCCGGATTTTGACTTTTGCCGCTCGCTGGCGGATTGTTCGCTGCCACATCAGTCATCGCAATCTCTTTTTCGCCCGGGCCTGTGCCCCAGCCCTCTGTGCCGGTTGTGGGAGCCGAAGGATTGACGCGGTCGCCCGGTCCACTCGGAACGGAGCCAGGGTTTACCACGTCCGCGCCACCGGCCGGTGTATCGATCTCGCGTTGTCCATGATTCTTGTCCGCAGGACGCTGCGTCGCGCCCGCGGAATTTGGGAATATGCTGTTGCCCGCGTCGTTCTCCATTACCTTATGTTCGCGCAATTCCAGAGCTGGTTGGGGCGGATTCGAGGGCTGCTGTTGGAATTCTTGTGGAGTACGCCAGGCAACCTGCCGCCTGTCGTGCTGACGGAGCACGCGCAGCGTCCGGGTCTAAGAATCTTGCGTTACTTCTTTTTTTGCTCGGTCCGCTTCTTCTTCGCCCAGCCCTCTTTATTCACCTGGCGTCCACGCCCGACCGCCAGCGCATCCTCGGGAACATTTTCCGTGATGCACGAAGCCGCCCCGATATACGCGCCCGAGCCGACCTCTATCGGCGCAACCAATGTTGTGTCACTACCCACGAAGACGTTGTCGCCAATTTTCGTGCCGTACTTTTTCACGCCATCGTAGTTGCATGTGATCGTCCCTGCGCCGATGTTGACCCCGGTTCCAATTTCCGCGTCGCCGAGGTAGGTCAGGTGGTTCGCCTTCGAACCCTTACCCAACTTAGCTTTCTTCGTCTCCACGAAATTTCCCACGTGAGCCTGCTCGCCGATGTCGCTCCCGGGTCTCAGGTGGCAGTATGGTCCCAACAATGCGCCATCTGCCACATGCGACTGGTCCACAATCGATCCATTTCGCAGCAAGACGTTATTGCCCAGTGTGGAATTTGAAACCACCGAGTACGACCGTATTCGGCACTCGCTGCCGATTTTCGTCTCGCCGAGCAACTGCACGAACGGCTCAATCACCGTGTCCGGACCGACTTGTACATCAGCATCAATCAGGCAGGTCTCCGGCTTGAAGATGCTCACGCCTGCATTCATCAGCGCGCGGCATTTGTCGGCTCGCAATTGCGCATCGAGTTGCGCCAGGTCTTGCCGTGTATTCACGCCGAGCACCTCGTTTGCATCGTCCGCCCGCAGCGCTACAACTTTTTCCCCGGCATCAGCCAGGATCTTTACAATGTCGGTCAGGTAATACTCGCCGTGTGGATTGTCGGTCTTGATCTCTTCCAGGTGCGCGAACAGCGACTTCACACGAAACGCATATATCCCGCTGTTGATCTCACGATGTGCTAGCTGTTTTTCGGAGAGTTGCTTCTGCTCGACGATCCGCTCGACTTCGTCGGACCGCCCGCCATCCTTACGGAACACACGTCCGTATCCGAATGGATCCGCCGGTTCGGTCGTCAAGACCGTCATCGCCGCGCCGCTCTCCCGATGGAACGCAAGCACGCGTTCGATCGTCTCCTTGCAAATCAGTGGCACATCGCCCGAGAGTACCAGCACATCATGGAAGTTCTTCAGTGCCTCGCGAGTTTGCAGGACAGCGTGCCCGGTCCCGCGCTGCTCTTTCTGCTCCACGAATTCGATCCCCGTTGACGCCATCGCTGCACGCACCAGACCTGCTTCATGACCAATAATCGCGAATATCTGGTTTGCAGGTACAACGTGCTTGGCGGCAGCCACTACGTGACCCAGCAGCGGCTTGCCTGCAATTTCGTGCAGAACCTTCGGATGCTTCGATTTCAGGCGCGTGCCTTTGCCCGCCGCCAAAATGGCGATCGCAAAGTTGTTTTGGTTGTCACTCATCGCTGGAAGTTTAGCAGGAATGCACCGTTACTACAGAGCCGTTGCGCATGACATCGGTCTACCTTTGGCCGTTCCCGCCGCCGTTCTCCGCTACAACTTCATCTGCCTTCTTCATCACTGCAATTCCTTGCGCCAGCGTAAGGTCGGGGCTCACGTGCTGGAAGTCGAAGAGTGTTTCGTCTTCCTGAATGTTCATTGACTTGAACATCATGATCTTACCCGTGAAATGCAGCACTGAATGGGTCGTCTCCCAGCGCGGGCCGCCGAGACAGGTCTGCTCGATCAGGAAATGTCCACCCTTATCAAGCCGCCCGAGAATTCCCCAACCAAAATCCACCGCCTGGAACAGCGTGGCATCGATTTTCGCAATACGTTTTGCGTCCAGGTCAATGTAGAGATCACCCTTCATCCCGGTGAGCACGCGCGTCTCATGGTTCGGTGGAGTGAAATCCGGATCAGGCGTGAAGGTGTAATGCGCCGCTTTCCCGTTTTTTGTTTCTGCAATGCCTTCATACTTAAACAAGAACGCATCGGGAATAGAGGCAAGCAGCCGTTGCGCGTGTTGTTCGTCGTCGCGCTGTTCCTGCTGCTTTTTGCGCAGCGCACTTGGATCGGTGAGAAGTCGGTTCACCCGGCTATCATCTTGAGCCCGTTCCTGCTGGTTCAAAGGACGCCCATTGATAGCAATCATCCTGCTGATGACGCCTTGCTTCGTCTCCACCATCAGCTTGGTAGTGCTGCCCTTGGGTTTCTGCTCCGTGTCCTTCCACATGAAGCGCTCGGCTTCGCCCTGGGAATGCAGTTCGTTGTAGGTCGCGGTGCGAATGAATTCCCGGGGATGGGTCTCGTACTCCGGCGCCTGGCCACAAACCAGCACACTCGTGCCTGCCACGACTAAACCGAGCAGCAACTTTCTCAGCCCTGCTGCACTCATCAGCTTGGAACCTGCTCCTGGCTCAGATTCTACTCTGCTTTATTAGACGTAAATTTACAGAAGTGTTGTTGCTTTTGTCTCGGCATTTCGATGATGGACGACACTTGGATGGACGACACTTGACCTCGGCCATCTCCCGGTAGAAAAAGAGAGGCCGGTCAAAACCGGCCTTCGAGGAGTTCATCCATGAGAGCGGTCGACTGGCCGGAAGAAGGCAGTCCCATTGGTTTCGATGTCGTACACCCCGGACGAAACCGCTGTTCCCCTGGTTTTCGGCTTTGTCCGCGTATACGACCTTCCAGCCAGTCGATGCCATGTACCATTGCACACGTATCGCCAAAGCCGAGCAGCCTCTCGGGCCAAAGCTGCTCCTCCTTCTCTTATAAAATCAATCACTTACACGCTTGGTATTATCTTCTAGGTAACCCACGTCAACGAGTGTCATCGCGGTGCTGATTCGTGTCCCTTGAGATGCCATCCCTTCGCATCCCGCTTCCCGCCTGCTTTTCGCGGAGCGGGTGCCGGAACTCATACCCCTCCCCGGCGAAATAGCCGTTTTCAGTTGCGCCCGGAGAACCCGCTCGCTAAGCTAGTTGCGCTACTTCTTCTTCCCGTATTCAAAATTGGCGGCCACGCAATACCGGTTGTCATGGGAGTTACGCATGTGGAAGTCAAATAAGAAAGAAGACGAGCGCGCTGCGGCGCCAGCACCGGTCTCGCCACCTAAAGCGGCCCCGGCGCCTGCTCCCGTGGCTGTCGCCTCGGCTTCTGCAACGCCCGTCGTTCACCCCAAAACGGAGGCACATCCGAAAATGGCCGATATCGCTCACATTGGCAAATCTGTCGTCATTCGCGGCGAACTCTCTGGCAGCGAAGACCTCTACCTCGACGGCGAGGTCGAAGGCAGCATCGACCTCAAAGGACATTCGCTCACCATCGGCCCCAACGGCCACATCCGCGCCAACCTACACGCGCAAGAGGTCGTCATTCACGGCCGCGTTGATGGCAACATCCGCGGTACTGATCGCGTTGAGCTCAAGAAGACTGCCGTACTTGCCGGCGACATCTTCACCCTGCGCATCATGATTGAAGACGGCGCGTTCTTTAAAGGCGCCATCGATATCCAGAAAGCCGATGCGCGCCCTGAGCCTAAGATGGAGCCCCGTGCCCAAGCGGTCGCCGCCCCTTCCTTCAGTTCGCCAACCACTTCGAGCTTTACGCCGGCCGCGCAAACGATTATCGAAACCAAGTAGCTTCGCACGTGGTAACCCACCCCATCGTCACGCGATAGGGTGGGTGCGCCGCGCCACGATCTACTCTCACCATTTACAATGAATTTGTGACCTCCGGATTCCTAGATAAACTTTTTGGCCGCGGCGATAAGTCTGCCGCAGCCGGTACGGCGTCTTCCAAAGACCGCATACAGCGCCGATCTACGGGCTTCCAGGAATTCATGAAGACGATCGGACGCGAAGAGAACATCTGGGTGCTCGACCTCGGCCCTACCTCGCCGAACAATATCAAGCACATCACGGAGCGCGGCCACCGTATCTACAACGAAGATGTCCTCGCCGAGGCTACCGGCAACGAGCTAAAGGTCCGCTCCACCGAGCCAGGCAAAGAAGGGCAGATGATCGTCGATGCCCAGCGCTATCTCGCGGAAAATCTTCGTCACGAACGCGAACAATTCGACGCCGTCATGGCCTGGGACGTTACTGACTATCTTCCTGAAGAAGTTGTAAAGCCCACCATCGAGCGCATCCATACCATCATGAAGCCTGGCGGCATCCTTCTCGCCTTCTTCCACACGAAAGATGCCGGCCCTGACGCTCCTTACTTCCGTTACCACATCGGCGACCCGCAGACTCTCGAGCTCCAGCGCGGCCCACAATTCCGTCTCCAGCGCGTCTTCAATAATCGCCACATCGAAAATCTCTTCCGGGACTACGCCTCGATCAAGTTCTTCCTCGGTCGCGATAACATTCGCGAAGTGCTCGTCATCCGCTAATAGGCTTTTACGCTGCTTCCCGCGCTCTTGTTCGCGCGAATACCATCTCCGCCACTCTCGGAAACCTCAAGAACCGCAATGCTAATTTCTGCACCGGCCGCGGGCACGCAATCAGTGCTCGTGCCTGTGCCGCGGCGCGAAACGCCGGTAAAAATTGTCGCTCATATCTCCGTCGATACTCACGCTCCGCCTGCTCCACCGTAATTCGTCCGCTGATCACATGCATTGCTACCTGCGCTGCCGCTGTTCCCGTCCGGAGCGCCAATGAAATTCCGTCGCCCGCAAACGGATCGATAAATCCCGCCGTATCTCCCGCAAATAGCACTCCATCTTTTGTGGGCTCTGGCTCGGCGAAAATCAACGGAGCCGTCGACACCGGATCCATCGCCAACTCCCACCCACGCGACCGTTCGGCCAGCGCCTCATTCATCTCAAACAACGAAGCCAAGTCGGTCGCTACATCCGCCTTCACCAGCGCGCACGCGTTGATCAACCCTTCGCCCACCGGCTGCACCCCGCAGTATCCGCCGCGAAAGAAATACAAATCCGTGGAAGCCGGGGGATTCCTCTCGCGATAGTGAGCCTTCAATCCAAGCAGCTTTTTTGTGTTCCTCTTCGCTACCGGCTGTCGCAGCTTTGACCATCGGCCCGTCGCCCCAATCGCCATCGTCGCTGCAAACGTTCCCGACGAGGTTGCAATTTCAAACGCGTCATTGCTCCGGATCGCCTCTACCGTTACGTCTTCGCAGCAAGTTACGCCCGCCACGCGCGCAGCTCGCCAAAGTGCTTCGTCCATAGCGAATCGCGGAATGCTGGCCGACGGAACCACGGGAATCTCCACCGGGCCGCCATCCAGAAACAGCCGAGCCCGTTCGATGCGCGGCGCACGCTCCATCATTGCCAAGCCTGCCGCATCTTCGGCCAGCAGTCGTCGCAACAATTCCAGAGATTCCGCCGACACAAACTCGCCGCAAACTTTTTGCCGCGGAAAGCGTCCCTGCTCCAGCAGCAGTACGCGCGCTCCAACTCGTGCTGCCGTAATCGCCGCAGCCGTCCCTGCCGGCCCTCCACCCGCGACAACCAGGTCGTACTCACGCGCTACTTCCACACGATCACTCCCATGCGATACAGGTACTGCCGCTGTATCTCAACCTTCCGCGCACCGCACTCCCGCAACATCTCACGCACTTCTGGCGGGGTATATGCCGCGCGAATCGAAGCCAGGGAGTCATGCCACGTAATCGGACTCCCATACAGTGGCAGCGATAGATGGGCCAGGAGCAGGTGCAACCGGCTGCGGATCAAGTCGCTGATCACCAACGCTCGGCGCGCCACCCGCAAACTTTCCCGCGCGAACTGCAGAACTTCTTTCGGATCGAGATGGTGTAGGAACAGCCCACAGGAAATCACGTCGAACGAATTTTCAGGAAAGGGAAGAGCCAGCGCGTCGCCCACATAGCTCTGCCCGCCGTTTTCCGGCAGATGTGTTGCCGCACGGTCCAGCAGGGTGATCTCGAGCTCGACATCGCCGGCCAGCCACACCCGTGCTCTCTGCGGCACGAATCCCGCGCCCGAAGCCACTTCCAGCAATGAAAGCTTTCGGGTATGGGTTTCATTCGCTACGCGACGCAACATTGCAACCGTCGAGCTCACTCCGCCGAATAGCGTATTGATTCTCTGCAGGTCCCGCAACGATTGCCGCACATCGCGCTCGCTGCCCTGGTCCACATCGAGCCACTCAGCTTCGACCTTGCGTTGCACCGTCACACCGTCTCGAGTTCTTCTTCCAGCAACTGTTTGTTGTACAGCTCGGTGTAGTAGCCGTTCTTCGCAATCAACTCATCGTGGCTGCCGAGTTCCACGATTTCACCGTGCTCCAGCACCGCGATCTGGTCGGCGTTTCTCACGGTCGAAACTCGGTGTGAGATAAAAACCGTAGTTCGCCCCTCCATCAGCCGTCGCAAGTGGTTCAGGATGCGGTCCTCCGTCTGCGTGTCCACGCTCGCCAGCGCGTCATCGAGGACCAGGATCTTCGGGTTTCTTACCAGCGCCCTCGCAATCGCCGTTCGCTGCTTCTGCCCGCCGGAAAGCGTGATCCCGCGCTCGCCGACCATGGTCTTGAACTGCTCGGGGAACTCCTCGATCTCGGTCGCAATGCTAGCCGCGTCCGCCGATGTGCGCACCTCCACGTCCAGCGCATGCGGAGCTCCGAAGGCGATATTTTCACGAATCGTGTCGCTGAACAGAAATGTCTCCTGCGGCACGAACCCGACGTTCTTGCGCAATACCTCTACCAGGAATTCGCGGACCGGTCTTCCATCAATCAGCACGGATCCCGGAGCAGCGTCGTAAATTCGCGGAATTAGATTCACGAGCGTCGATTTGCCTGAACCTGTCGGTCCCACGATCGCCAGACTCGTTCCCGCAGGAATTTTCAGATTCACGTTTCGCAATACCAGCGGAGGCTCGCTGTTCGCTTCCAAATCCTCTGCGCGCGGCGGATAGCGGAAACTCAAATCGCGAAACTCGATCTCGCCCACCACCTCAGTCGGTGCATCAGTCGGCACGTCGGCGTCCGTAATCTCCGGCTTCTCCGCGAAGATCTGCTGAATTCTCTCCATCGACGCAGTGCCGCGCTGGAATACATCTACCACCCAGCCGAGTGCAATGATCGGCCAGGTCAACTGGACCATGTAGATGTTGAACGCCACAAACTTGCCAAGGTCAATCCGGTGCTCCAGCACCTCGCGCCCACCCAGCCACAGCACCAAAATGATCGCGAGCGCCAGCATCAATTCCAGGAGAGGCCAGAGCAGCCCGCGGATCCGCACCAGGTGCAGGCTGCGCTTGATGTATTCCTCGTTATCTACTTCGAAGCGCGAAATCTCGGAAGGCTCTTGCACGAATGCGCGGATGACTCGCACACCTGACAGGTTTTCCTGCACCCTCGCCGTGATGTCGGAAAACATTGCCTGGATTCGCTCGAAGCGCTGGTGGATCTTCCGCCCGAAATATTGGATGACTACACTCGCCACCGGCAGCGGGGCAAATGCGTAAAGCGTCAGCTTCGGGCTGATGTGCAGCATGAAGAACAGCGCGCCTGACATGAAAGCGATGGTGTTCGCCGAGTACATGATCGCGGGCCCCAGCAACATGCGCACGGCGTTGAGGTCATTCGTTGCACGCGCCATCACGTCGCCGGTCCGTGTTCGCTGGTAATACGTATACGACAGCCCTTCGAGATGGCGGAACAGATCGTTACGCAAGTCGAACTCAATCTCGCGCGAAACACCGATCAACAACCAGCGGGTCAAAAACTGGAAAATGCCCTTCGTGCCTGCAATCGCCAGCAGCAGCAGCGAGTAAGTTGCCAGCTTGTTCCCCGTCAGCGCCCGATTTAAATCGTTGATCGCTCGCGCCAGCACCTGCGCGAACAGGATCCAGATCCCGTTGTTCAGTACCACGCACACCGCTCCAATCGCTAGAGTGCCGCGGTACTTCTTCATGTATGGGAATAACGGTCGAAGTCTCTGGATCATGTCGTGTTCGTCTATAAGGTCCCGGGGTGTTTATTAGATGTTTCGGCTCAATGTGCGATGCGGAAATCCGCCGCCGTGTGCTCTCCACGCTCGCAGAACCATGATACCGAGATGCCTTTGAAATCCTGTCGCTCGCAGAGCTTGTAATGCCTCAACAAGTCTCTCGTGATTTCCGGCAGTGCCGGGTCTTTCACATCCGCGGGAAAGCGCACAACCCATATGCACGGATAAAATCGCGCCCACACCTGCGCATCGGCCTCGGAAGGTTGCTGTTCGCTGGGAATTAGCTGTGCCGCTTTCAGAGGGGAGCTGAGCCGGTCCCGATAATAGGCAAAGGGTGCGGCCCCATCTTTTATATAAAAGACGACCGGGGCATCGGGTGCCACCGATGCCGTATATGCCGCCGCCCCGCGCCAGTCTTCACGCACCTTCGAATACGAAGCCGCCGTCGCGATTCCCGACAACACAAGAATTCCGGCCGTAAGCCCCACACCCACTCGATATCTTCGAAGCTGTTCCAGTCCCATCGACGCCAACAAGAGAAACGGCACCAGGCAGACGATTAGGAATCGGTGAAAGAACATCGGCCGCCAGAATGAGAGCAATAGGGTTGCGAGCATCGGAACCAGGAATCCCAACGGCGCGAACCACATCCGAAAATTTTCTACGGAAGGTCCGTTTGATCGCAGCCAGGATGCCCGCAACCCGCATATAACGGCGACGACCATCAGCGCTGCAAGCACCGCACCCACTACCTTGCCGCTTTCCGCCGCAAGAAACGTGATCGTCCGATAAATCTCGACCAGGCCAGGCCGCGGCAGCCACCACAAATTTGAACCATGCGAAGCCCGGATCACCTGTATCCCCGGGATCGAGGCGACCGCGGTCAACAACCACGCGCTGAGCGAGCCTTTCCATGGCGCCCGTTCCGCTGGCAGCAAGAACAACGAGCACGCGTGCCCGAACAGCACGAACACCGCGTAGAAATGGCAATAAAACGCGCACACCGAAAACAACACATAAAGCAGCCAGCTCCCAACCGTCGGCTGCTCAGCAAGCTTCAGGAACGCCCAACTGCTGAGTGCCGCAAACAGCACCAGCATTGCGTACCCGCGCGCTTCCTGCGAGTACACCACCGCGCAGGTATTGATGGCAGTCAATCCGGCAGCCCAAACACCCACCCGTCGTGAATACAATCGCGCACCAAGCGCGTACACCACAGGGACAGTCAGCACCCCCGGTATCACCGAGAGCGCGCGAATCCCCGCCTCGCCGTGGAAAAAGCGTACCCACTCGCGCAGCGCGAGATAGTACAGCGCCATGTTCATCTCAGCATTCTTCAGTACGCTCCAGAATTGCGCGCTCGGCTCACGCACGAAGAGCACACTGAATACTTCATCCTGCCAAAAGCCTTTGTAACCAAGCGCCAGAACGCGCAGCACCAGCGCGAGCGCAGTCAGCGCGATTACGCGCAACATCACGCCGCGGTCGTATTCTTGCTCTGTCATGAGGGAACGGAAGTCTACGTCGGAACCCGCAGCACCATATACCCGGCGGCAAATCCGAAGATCAGGTTCGGCGCCCACGCCGCCAGCAGTGCAGGTAATTGATTGGCATTACCCATTGCCTCAAACAATCCCGCGCTCACCCAGTACAAAATTGCAATCCCGATCGCCGTCGCCACCCCTGCCAGCGCTCCGCCACGTCGCTGTCGCGAAACCGAGAAGGGAATTGCTAATATCGCCATCACCAGCGTAATCACCGGGTACGCTATCTTCTTATAAAGCTGCACGCGGAACCGCACCACGTCGAACCCGCTTTGCTGCAAATCGCGGATATACCGCAGAAGTTCGGTATAGTCCATCTCCTGCGACTGTCGAACTTCTTTCTTGAAGTATGCGGGTGGCTCCCCTGCGAGCGCTGTGGTCGTCACATCAAACGGCCTGTACTCCTCGATCGCCGATCCATTGAAGCGCCGTATCCACCCCTTCTCGAACACCCACTTCTGCAGTCCATCTTCCCAGTGGGCGTGCTGCGCATAGATTCGTGCCGTCAACGCAAACGTCTTCGGATCGAATTGGAAAATCGAGATTCCGCCAAACCGGTTCTGGTCGGGGTCGTAGAGTTCGTAGTAATAAATCGTGTGATTCGACCCGAAAATCCACTTTCGGTCTGGTCGCAAATACGTTTGTGGAGGCTTGCCCTTAATCTCATTACGCAGTGTCTCCTGTCGTTTATTCGCCTTGGGAATATAAAGCTGGTCGAACAGGAACAGGGAACCCGCCACTACCGCCGCAATCACGATCACCGGAAACGCCACGCGATAAATGCTGATGCCGGTCGCCTTCATCGCTGTGATCTCATTCGAACGCTGCATCAGCCCGAACGTTACCAGCACCGCCAGCAGTACGCTCAACGGCGTCATCAGGTAAATCAATGAAGGGCTCAGGTTCAGCAGGTAATCGCCCAGCATCAGCATCGAGATTCGGTTGCGCACGATATCGCCCAGCAGCTCGAAAAACGTGAACACCAGCGCGAGCATCACGAACGTCGCCAGCACCATGATGAAGTACAGCAGGAAGTCGCGCAGGATCATGTCATCCAGCAGCAGCGGAAACTTAGCGCGGAATACGCGCGTCCGCGCGAACGATTTCTCGAATGCCCCACCCGAACCTTCTGCGCTTGATGTGCTCGGCTTATTCGAAAGCTTTTCCCGCAGTGTCTCCCACCAGCGCGTCAGCCAACTTAAATCGATAGGCGCCCGATCCACGCGATACAGCAGAAAAATGCCCGCCACGAAGAACACGGCATTTCCCATCCAAACGCCGAAGGCGGGGGGCAACTTCCCTCCACGTCCGAGCGAAACACCAACCAGGGAGAGCACGTAATAGACGAAAACCAGCACGATCGTGAGCACGAAGCCCATGCTTTTGCCGCCGCGCCGCGACGACAATCCCAGCGGTATACCCACCACCGCCAGCACGAGGCACGCCGTAGGCAATGCCAGCCGACGCTGGAATTCCACCGCGTACCACCGCGCCTTGACCTGGTCCACCGAGTTGCCAAGATAATGTCCCGCGCTTACGCCCCCAATATGCGCGCGCCGCCACAATTCACGCGTACTCAGCTCCGCCACGGGCACCAACTCGGGCGTCGGTTTGTCGGTTTCCGGGAGCTGGATCGGTATGTCCGTCTGGTTGAACGTCGAAACCTGGTACTGCGAGGGATCTTTCGCATTCGTTTCCTGCTGCGTCCCGTTTTCGAGATGCATGTGCAGGCTCTCCGTCCCCTCCGGTACCACGAACCCGTGTTCCGCCATCGTGATCTTCGGTTCGGATGGGTTGGTCACATCCGCCAGGAACACGCCCTTCCACAGCGCCGACCCGGTGCTCTCCTTCGTGTCTTCCACGTAGAGCACCGCATTCTTGAAGTCTTCGTAGAAAACGCGCGGCTGAATCTCGAACGATGCCTGGGAGCTCTTCAGCTTGTCCTGCAAGTGGGCCAGCGCCGCCGCCGATCTCGGCGCAACGTATACGTTGTTGATCAGCGCAACGATCCACAGGAACACAGCAAAGATCGAGACGATGCGTACGAACAGCATTGCGCCCATGCCGCTGGCGCGAATCGCCGTTACTTCGCTATCCGCTGCCAGCCGACTCAACCCGATCAGGATCCCCACCAGCACCGCCATCGGCAGGGTTACGGTCAGCGCGGAAGGTAGAGTGAGGAAGAAGATTTCCGCCACGCTTGGCAGCGGTGCGCTGTTGCGGACAATCAGCTCCAGCAGCCTGCCCAGGTCGCGCATGAAGATCACGAACGTGAACAGCGCCAGGCCTATCGCTCCGTGCGAAAAAACCTCGCTCAATATGTAGCGTGTGAGAATCCGCGTCCGCACGCCTCTAGTGTACCGCCACCCTCGTAAAACTTATCGGTGCTGCGTCGGGATTGTGGTTTTCCATGCCAATCCAATGCTTTTGTGCTCTTTCGTTACCTTGGGGTTCATGGAATTTTGCGTTTCAGCCGATCTTGATACACTGAAGCGACTTATTCACTCATGGCTCGCGACGCAAAGATCCATCTCCTGCTCCTCTGGCACATGCACCAGCCTTATTACAAGGACCTCGTCTCCGGCGAGTACCGCCTGCCATGGGTCCGCATGCACGCCCTCAAGGACTATTACGGCATGGTGAAGCTGCTGGACGAGTTTCCCAACGTCCACCAGAATTTCAATCTCGTCCCCTCGCTGCTTGTCCAATTGCAGGACTACGTTGCCGGCACAGCTCGCGATCCATTTCATGAAATCGTTGCCAAGCCTGTCAGTCAACTGGGCGATAACGGCAAGCGCTTCGCATTGCAGTACCTTTTCCACGCGAATCCAATGCACATGATCGCCCGCTACCCGCGGTACAACGAGCTCTGGCAGCGTTACCAGAACGCCAGCCAGCACGAGCATCCTGAACGCGCCTTCGGCGACTCCGATATAGCCGACCTCCAGGTCTTATCTCAACTCGCATGGTTCGACGAGTTCTTCCTCGATCGTCCCGAAGTGAAAGCCCTCGTAGCGAAGGAAAGCGGCTACACCTCCGACGACCAGCGAAGCATGCTGCTCATGCAGCGCGACATCTTGTCCGCCGTCATCCCCGCTTACGCCGACGCCGCGAAAAAAGGTAGCATCGAGATCAGCGCCACGCCCTTCTACCACCCCATCCTTCCGCTTCTCTGCGATACCTACGCTGGCGCGATCTCCTCTCCCGGCCTGCCGCTTCCGCAAGCTCGCTTCCAGCGTCCCGATGACGCCGAAGAACAAATCGTTCGCGCTCTCGAATTTCACGAAAAGCTTTTCGGAAAACGTCCTGTCGGTATGTGGCCCAGCGAAGGCAGTGTGAGCGAAGAAGCAATCGCCATCGCCGCCGGCCAAGGCGTCCAGTGGATGGCCACCGACGAAGGCGTCCTCGGCCGCACCCTCGGTCATTTCATGGAGCGCGACCTCAAAGGCCAGCTCACCGCCGAAAGTGCTCAACAGCTTTTCCGCATCTACCGATATGAAAACGATGGCGCTCGCATGCATATGGTCTTTCGCGACCATCGTCTGAGCGATCTCATCGGCTTCGTTTACCAGGGCATGCCCCCAGCGGACGCGGCTCAACACCTCGTCACCAGCATTCATCTCTCCGCCCAGTCGGTGCTCGACAGCGGTCGCGACGCCGTCATCCCTATCATCCTCGACGGCGAAAACGCCTGGGAGTCCTATCCGAAGAACGGCCGCGAGTTCCTCCGCCGCTTTTACGACGCCCTCCAGCGCGACCCGCAGATTGAGTCACTCACCATAAGCGAGGCCATCGCCCGGACCCGCGACGAAGACTTCGGCCATCTCAACAGCATCGTCCCCGGCTCCTGGATCAACGCCAACTTCAACATTTGGATCGGCGCTCCCGAAGACAATCGCGCTTGGGACCACCTCGCGGCCGCTCGTAAGTTTTACGACGACAATGCTCCGCGCGTCAGCGACAGCGCCCGCAATCTCGCCTTCGAAGAGCTGCTAATCGCCGAAGGCAGCGATTGGAACTGGTGGTACGGCCCGGAACATCACTCCGCCAACGACCGCGATTTCGACGAGCTCTACCGCAAGCATCTTTCCAACGTCTACCAGGCGCTCGGCTCTTCCGCGCCCGAAGAACTCGCGCAGCCCATCATCACCGGAACCTTTCGGCCTACTCTTGTTCCGCAAACCGCCTTCATTCATCCGCGCATCGACGGCCGTGTCGGCGGCTACTTCGATTGGATGGGCTCCGCCATGTACTCCGCCGACCGCCGCACCAGCGCGATGCACGGCAAGCAGTTCCTGCTTGACGCCATCTACGCCGGCGTTGACGAAGACTTCCTCTACGGCCGCCTCGATTTCACGGGTGAAGCTCCACCGGCTGGCGTTTTTCGCGTCATCGTGAATGTCGAAGTCATCCACGACGGCCACACCACCGGCTTCCGCCTTATTGCAGATGCCCAGGGCAGCGATCTCCGCACTTGGTCCGTCACCAACGGCGAAGAGCGCAATGTCCTCGCCAATAGCGACTTCACCGCCGGTAACACGCTCACCTGCGCCGCTGACGAATCCGCCCAGCAAATTCAGGTCTTCGTCGGCAACATATTCGAGTGCCGTCTTCCCCACAAAATCCTCGGGGCACAATATGGCGACAAACTCCGACTGCGCTTCAGCCTCTGGAAAGAAAAACTACCGGTCGACGCCCTTCCGGTCGAAGGCTGGCTAGAACTCCGCATCTCTTCCGATACTGAGCTCGAAGAAAACATCTACAACTACAGCGTCGATAGCTAACCGCGCCATAGCCTATTCCTCAACCTGACGCCCCAAGGCCTCCCATTCCGCTCTCAATCTCGAATTCCCCCTGTCCCTCTCACCCATAAGGCTTTACAATCCTCACGAATGCATCGCTTCACCTTTAGGCTTTTTGGGCTGACTCTCGTCATCCTCGCCGCGCTCCTCTGCGCGGGCGAGCCGATCCAGTCGCTCAAGCCCACTGGATACGTTGACGATTTTGCCAACGCCCTCAGCCCCGATACTAAGGCTAAGCTCGAAGCTCTCGGCACCGATCTCGATCAGAAGGCCCATGCCCAGCTCGCCGTCGTCACCGTCAAGTCGCTCGATGGCGACGACATCGACGACTACGCCGTCAAGCTTTTTAAAGCTTGGGGAATCGGCGGCAAGAGTTCCGATCGTGGCGTTCTCATCCTCGCCTCTATTCAGGATCGCAAGTACCGTACCGAGGTCGGCTACGGTCTCGAAGGCATTCTTCCCGACGGCAAAGTCGGTGGCTTCGGCCGCGAAGCCGTGCCCATGTTCAAGGAAGGGAACTATTCCGGCGCGCTAACCCTCATGGCCACGCGCGTCTCTCAGACGATCGCCGAGGACGCTAAGGTCACACTCGCCAACGTGCCGCCGGCGCCGCGCTCGCAGCCGCAACGTCATTTTGACGTTCCCGGCATTTTCATCGTCTTTTTTATTGCCATCCTGTTCCACCTAATCGCTTGGATTTGGCGCATGGCCCGCTACGGTCGAACCTATACCACTCGGCACGGCGGCTTCTGGGGTGGCGGCGGCCCATGGATCGGTGGCGGTTTTGGTGGTGGTGGGGGCGGCTTCAGCGGTGGAGGCGGTTTCGGAGGTTTCGGCGGTGGCAGCTCTGGAGGAGGTGGCGCAAGTGGCGGCTGGTGAAAAGCAATCGATCAACCCTGAGGCCGAACTCTCGGAACTCGTTCCCCGCCTGCGTGAAGCCGCGGGACGCAACCTCGTCTCCGTCATCGTCTATGGCTCCGCTGCCGGCAAAGACTTTCGCCGCGAATATAGCGACCTCAATGTTCTAGTCGTCGCCAATAAGTTTCCGCTGGAAGCCTTGAAAGCGCTTTCGCCCGTCATGACGTGGTGGCGCGAACGCGGTCATCCTCCGGTCGTCCTCTTCACCCGCGACGAGATTGACCGATCAGCTGACGTTTTCGCCATTGAGCTTTACGATATGAAGGAGCGTCATCGCGTGCTTGAAGGCGAGGACGTCTTCGCCAAGCTTGAGATTCCCATGTCGTTGCACCGCGTCCAACTCGAGCACGAGTTGCGCACTAACTTGCTCCGTCTCCGCCAGGCCTATATTGCCGACACCGGCGAGCAGTCCGTCATGCACCTCATGTTGCAATCCATCTCCACGTTCGGTACCCTCTTTCGCCACGTGCTTATCGCGCTCGGACAGCAACCGCCGGCGCATCGGCGCGAAGCCACCGTCAAGCTCGGCGAAGTCGTCGGGTTTGATCCCAAGCCGTTCGTGGAGATTTATGACATGCGCGAAGGCCGCTCGCACGCTATGCACGTCGACGATACCTTCCGTATCTACTTGTTCGCCATCGAGCAGGTAACCAACTGGGTCGATAAGAAACTCGAGTAATCCTGCTTTTGACGTGAGGCAGCCCCGAGCTTTCGCTCGCCGATTGCCTGGACACAAGAGATTTTGGGGCTTTAGCCCCTGAGGCAAAACATGAAAGCTCTCATCGTTCTCGTCATCGTCGGACTCATCGTCCTCAGCGTCTTCGGCATGTACATCTCCGCCAAGAACACCATGGTGCAGAAAAACGAAGCCGTGAAAAACGCCTGGTCCGAAGTCGACGTCAACCTCCAGCGCCGCGCCGATCTCATTCCCAATCTCGTAGAGACTGTGAAGGGCATCGCCCAACAGGAACAAACTGTCTTCGGTGATATCGCCAACGCCCGCGCGCGTCTCCTCAGCGCCGGTTCGCCGCAAGATAAAATTGCCGCCAATCAGCAACTTGATGGCGCGCTCGGGCGCCTTCTCGCAATCGCCGAGAACTACCCGCAGCTACGTTCCAACGAAAACTTCCTGCGTCTCCAGGATGAGCTCGCCGGCACCGAAAACCGCATCTCCGTCGCTCGCAAGCGCTATAACGACTCCCTCCAGGACTACAACACCTACATCGGCCAGTTCCCGGCCAGCCTCTTCGCCAACAGCGCTGGGTTCCATCGCAACGATGCCTACTTCCAGGCGTCCGAAGGCTCGCGCCAAGTACCCAAAGTTCAGTTCACCACGCCACAAACCTCGTCCGCAGCTCCCGCTCACTAAAGATCAGTTTGGGTGCCCCGTCCTTATCTCCCGCTTTTGGAGATAGGGCGGGGTGGTTTGTTAGCACCTTTCTGGCCTCAGCCTTTCTCCGTATCGCCGCCACCGTCACCCTTCCGCGTGCGTTCCGTCACAGACATGGCTTTACGCCCCGGTTATCTTGCTGTACTAGGGCCGGTGCGCCCGGACTGACATCCAAAGCGCACTGGCCCCTTGGTTTCCGCACGGGCAAATAGCAACTAAGTCCTTTGTCTTTCTATATTTAGTTCTAAGTCTTTTGTTTTTCCATTTTTAGCGTAAGAAGATGGCTAAGTCGTTGAAAACATTATTTCGACAAAAAATTAAAAAATTACTTAATAGTAACGGGCAGCCGTAAATGGATCCTGTTCGCCAGATTTCAACGAGCAAAAACAAAACCGCCCAGACCGAAGCCCGGGCGGTTCGAGGATCTCTGAATCCGTTAGTACCCAGCAGCACGCAACCGCTGATGATTCTTCACTTCGGTACGGCGATCGGCGACCTCCAACAGCTTGCCAACTCCAGCGGCGAACAGAAGCGAAATACTCACCCAAACTGCCAATCCTTCGACGATTCCCATACGCCTACCTCGCTTTCTAAGACCTGCAATTGGGACAGTTCCAGCATCATCTCTGCTCGTCCCACCCCGGTCAACGCACCGCAGTCCAACGTCCCTTCGAGCCAGGGCTCGTCCCACGGTAACCAAATCGAGGAGGTCGACTAAAATGGCCGACTTCCAACTCGCCATTCCGTCCGTCCTCGCCCACGAAGGCGGCTACGTCAACGATCCGTCCGACATCGGCGGCGAAACCAAGTTCGGGATCTCCAAACGCTCCTATCCGGATCTCGACATCGCGCAGCTAACTTCCGCCGATGCCAAAGCTATCTATCGGCGCGATTTCTGGACCCCTTTGCACCTCGACGAAGTCACCGACCAGTCCGTCGCGACCAAGCTCCTCGACACCGCAGTCCTGATCGGAAAATCCCGCGCCGTTAAATTCCTCCAACGCTCCGTCCAATCCGCCGGCGGCGGTCTTGTTGATGTCGACGCTCTCATGGGCCCCCACACCATCGCAGCCGTCAACCAGTCCGCGCCTCTGCTACTCCTTCATTCCTACCGCCAGCTTCTCGCCACTTACTACGAGGGTCTCGTCGAAGCCATCCCCACCGACAAGAAATTCCTAACCGGGTGGTTACGCCGTGCTGTTTCCTGATGAATCGTGAGACGATATGAAACATCCAGCCACTTTCTCGCATCGCCCCTTCTTGTCATCCTGAGCGCAGCCAAGGACCTGCTGTTCCTGCTGTATATTTCCAACACCATGCGCAACATGTTTCTCGTCCTCGCCCTCTCCTGCTCTCTCTTCGCCCAATCTCCCAAAGACGCCGCCCACGCCTGGCGCGTCGCGCACGAGCAGCAGATCCTGAAGGAATTCACCGACCTCCTCTCCATTCCCAACATCGCTTCCGACAAGCCAAACATCCAGCGCAACGCCGACGTTCTCGCCGCCATGCTCAAACGTCGTGGAGCGGCCGTACAGTTGCTCGTCGCCGGAGAATCCAATCCCGTTGTTTATGGTGAGTTCAAAACGCCCGGCGCGAAACATACCGTCGTCCTCTACGCTCACTACGACGGTCAGCCGGTCTCTTCCGAAGAATGGGAGACGAAGCAGCCATTCACTCCCGTCACCAAGATGGCCAACGGTGAGCCGCGCATCTTCGCCCGTTCAGCGTCCGACGACAAAGCTGCGATCCTCGCGCAACTCACCGCCCTCGACGCGCTCCACGCCGCGCACATTCCGCTCAAAGCCAATCTCCGCTTCGTCTGGGAAGGTGAAGAAGAAGCTGGCTCGCCTCATCTCGCGGACGTCCTCGCCAAATACAAGAATGAAACCGGCGGCGATTTCTGGATCATCTGCGACGGACCTGTGGACCAGAGCGGCCGTCAAAGCGTCGTCTTCGGCGCACGCGGCATTACCACCCTCGAAATCACTCTCTACGGAGCGCGCCGCGAACTTCACAGCGGACACTACGGCAACTGGGCACCGAATCCCGCGATGATGCTGGCGCAACTCCTCGCCGCAATGAAGGACGAAAACGGCCACGTGCTCATTCCGCACTTCTACGACGGCATTACGCCGCTTAGCGATCTCGAGAAGCAAGCCATTGCCGAATCGCCCGACATCGACGCCATGCTGCGCGAAGAACTCTGGCTCGGCCGCAGCGACGGTGCCGGCCGATCGATTCGCGAACTCCTCAACGAGCCCACCCTCAATATCCGCGGGCTCTCCTCCGCCCACACCGGCGCCAAGGCGACCAACATCGTCCCATCTACTGCCACTGCCGACATTGATATCCGCCTCGTCAAAGGCCTCGACTGGAAAACCCAGCAGCAACGCGTCGTCGACTTCATCGCCTCGCGCGGCTACTTCATCCTCGACGCTCCTCCCACCGCCGACGTCCTCCGCTCTCATCAGCGAGTCGCCTACCTCGCTCGTGCCAGCACCTTCTCCAGCTACAACGCTGTGCGTACGTCCATGGACCTGCCTGCCTCGAAGGAAGTCATTGCCGCTGTCGAAAGCGCCCGCGGGCCGGTGGTCAAGTGGCCCACCATGGGAGGCAGCGTTCCCCTCGAGATGATCGAGAAAAATCTTGGCACCGTCACCATCACCGTCCCCATCGCCAATTACGACAACAATCAGCACTCCTCGAACGAAAACATTCGCGTGCAGAATTTGTGGGATGGCATCGAAACCATGGCTGCCCTTGAAACCATGGATTAAAAAAGGAAATTGTTGGGCTGAGGAAAATTCACGGGCGTTCACCGGATCTTCATATCTTCGTAACGGGAACTTAGCACTGCGGCCTTACCGTCATTCCTTGCAGATTGGTAGCTGTGCAATACCAATCTTCATTGATGGAGAGGTCGCAACCCATATGAAGAAATCGCTCGCCACCCTTGCGCTCATCGCCGTTGGCTTGGGCAGCTCTGCCTTCGCAGGCGAAGGAACCGAACCGAAGGGCATTCCCAATCTCGATCACGTCTTCGTGATCATGATGGAAAACCACGGTTACGCGCAGATCCTGAATAACCCGAGTGCGCCGTTCCTCAACCATTACATGCGGAGCGCCAATTCGGCCGCCAACTACTACGCCGTCGCACACCCCAGCCTCACCAACTATCTGGAGCTCGTGGGCGGATCAAACTTCGGCGTGCTATCCGACAGCACCCCCGATTGGCACAATCCTGCCTGCACGCCCAACATCGAGCTCGGCACTTCGGACGATGAGTCCGTCGGCCTACCGGTCTGCCCGATTCAGGGCACCGGAACGGATGCGGCCACTCCCGCGATCGACTTCACAAACGAGACCTCCGGACCTCCCGGCGATTACAACCTCGATGGCGTCAAGTCGATTCCGGCCGACACGAATACCCATGGCAAGACCATTGCCGACCAGTTGGTGCGTGCCGGTTTAACGTGGAAGAGTTACCAGGAAAGCCTGCCCCTGAACGGCGCCGATCGCGTCAATTACAGCGATGGCACTTTCACTGACTCTTCGGTTTTCCCGTCGGGATTCACCGTCAGCCAGATGGTGCAGCTCTACGCCGCAAAGCACGATCCCTTCGTCTACTTCCAGAACGTGCAGGATGGCTTCGATCCGCAACTGAGCCTGCGCCGCATCGTACCGTTCGATGGAAAAGACGGGCTCTACGCAGATCTCGGCTCCGGAAATGTGCCGAACTTCGCATTCATTGCACCCAACCAATGCAACGATCAGCACGGCAAGAGCAACGCTGGCCCGTTCTGCGCCGGAGATCCGAATGACAACGGCACCCAGGTCGGCCTCAACCCGGCTCTGATTTATCAGGGCGACGTCGCCGTCCAACGCCTCGTAACCGCCATCCACAACTCGCCCGTGTGGAAACGCGGCAAGACCGCAATCGTGACGGTGTGGGATGAGAATGATTACAGCGTGGGGATTCCAAACCAGGTTGTGCTCATCGTCGACACCAACTATGGTCGTCACGGCGTGCAGAGCCCGGTGTTCTACGACCACTACTCGCTCCTGCGCACCATCGAAGGTGGTTTCGGCCTGCCTTGCCTGAACCATGCCTGCGACAAAATGTCGAAGGTCATGAGCGACTTGTTTGCCGAGAAGTAATCCGTAGCAGTCCTGAGGAGGCCCACGCAAGCAATTGCGTGGGTTCTTTCCTTTAGGCCGTGCCCCAAATATCGCCCAAGACGCGGTGAAAGTTGGCTCCAAGTACCTTTTCAATGACAGCAGCCGGCTGCCCGCATTTTTGCAGCTCCCACGCAATGATCTCCATGTGTTGCGGCCCGTTTAGGTCAGGAACATACGGGTAGCGGTCTTCGCCAGGAGCGCCAATCCCCAGCTTTTTTCGCCGTGCAATGTCCTCGTCGAACTCTTTCTTCTGTTCCTGGGTAAGGTGCACCGCCTCGATGCTCCCGTCGCTGCCAATCCCCACATGGTCCGCGCCGCACACGTTAATCGCATGCAGGAGGTGCGCCATCACGTGCTCGCGCGTCGGTATCGTCGGCGATTCCACCAGGTAAGGCATGAGATAGATCCCGACGTATCCGCCGCGATCAGCTAGCGACTTCAGCAGATCATCAGGCTTGTTGCGCGGATGCAGCGACACCGCCGCGCATCCCGCGTGCGAGATTAGAATCGGCTTTGAAGAGACCGCAAGCGCATCCGCCGTCGTTCGTATTCCGCTGTGGCTGGTATCGACAGCGATGCCGAGCTGGTTCATCTGCGCACACGCGAGTCGCCCCTGGCCGGTCAGCCCACTATCGACAGCCACCAGGCACCCATCCCCGAACTTGCCGCGCAGATTGTAGGTGAGCTGCATAATTCGCACATCGAGACGTCGAAATTCGGCGATCCTGGCAAGATCGCTCTCTAAAAACTCGGTGAACTGGAATCCCGGCAGAATGCCCACTTTCCTATCTCGTTTAGCGCGCGCGATGTCGGAGTGCTTTCGGATGAAGACATACAGATCGGGGTATTCGTCGATCGAGGCCTGTAGTTGCGCCAGCATCTCAATGGTGCCCTCGAACGTTTGATCGGAAATTGTGTGATTGACCGCGGTAATCCCGGAGTCGCGCACCTGATGCAGGGCGTCTGCTGAGATCTGGCCGTTGTCACCGATAAGCGCAGGGGCACAGAGCGAGTCGATGACAATCACCTTCTGGTAAAGCTCGGCGATTCCGGCAGGGAATGCGTCCCCCTCCGCAGCCAGGAGTCGAGGAACCACTACAGCCAACGCGCCAGCTTTGGCGCTGAGTGCGAGAAAGTCGCGGCGAAGCATCGCGAGGCATTATAGCTGCCCCAAAAAGAGAACCCAGCCAAATGGCTGGGCTTAAATCCGTCATGCGGAAGCGGCTAATTAAGCACTTTTAATCACATTACCGGCCTGTGGGCCTTTTTGACCTTCTACGATTTCAAATTCTACTTGATCGCCTTCAGCCAGGCTCTTATACCCCTCCGAGGAGATCGCGCTGTAGTGGACGAACACATCGGCTCCGTCCTCCCGACCGATGAATCCATAGCCCTTGGCATTGTTAAACCACTTCACAGTACCTTTCAATCGTTCCACGTGCTGAATTCCTCCGTACGCGCCAGCTTGAGTCGTGGCGGATGCCCAACCCGGTTCGAGACTGCCCATGGTTTTTCGAAACGGGCCTTTTAGGGAGGGACACCGTGTAAGCCACTGGGGTTTTGTTGCCGAGGTAGGTGTAAATCTATTTTCGACACTTAACTGTGCATTGTCAAGGTAGTAAATACCTCAGACTCCGCTCTGGGCGCGGTATTTGGACGAGCGTTGGCTGAGTATATCGCAAGCAGATACAGTTCGCGGTAGATCCCAGTGCGTAAAGATTTGTCATACGAATATTGCCGAGATGAAGATTTTCTAATCGCAACCGCCGTCCTCCCGGCCACTTTCTTGCCGATGACAACTTTGCGGGCGGAATACAGAACCGCTGAGGTGACGTTGCCGATGGGCGAGATGGACGAGATCGTCAAGGAATTCCTGGTAGAGAGCAATGAGGGACTGGACCGGTTAGACCATGACCTGGTCGATCTGGAAAAAGATCCGGATGAGAAGGACCTGTTGGCGTCAATTTTCCGAGCCATTCACACCGTCAAAGGCACAAGCGGGGTCTTGGGTTTCCCGAAAATCGAATCCGTGGCTCACGTTGGCGAGAACTTGCTCAGCCGCATGCGCGATGGAAAGCTCCGGCTTGATCCGCAGATTACCAGCGCGTTGCTTGCCATGGTGGATGTATTACGCGCCCTGCTGGCACAGATAGCTGTTACCGGCATCGAGGGTGAGGGCGACGTACAGCCGATAGTGGACCGATTGGCGGCGCTTTTGAACTCTGATCCCGGCGCTAGCCCGAAAACAAAGCCGAAGAAACGGCGCAGCCGTTCGAAACCGTCCGTGGAAGTCGAATATAAATCGCCCAGCCTCGAAGAGGAGGGAGCGAATCCCACATCCGCCTCCTCGCCGGAAGTCTTGGAAGCGAAAGGCGCGGCGGTATCGGCGAACAACATTCGTGTCGATGTAGGGCTACTGGACAAGATGATGAACCTGGTGGGCGAACTTGTGCTCGCGCGCAACCAGATCCTGCAATTCACCGGCAGCCAGCAGGATTCCAGCTTTGTCAGCACTGCGCAGCGGCTAAACCTCATCACCACCGAGCTTCAGGAAAGTGTGATGAAGACGCGGATGCAGCCTATTGGCAATATCTGGAACAAGTTGCCACGCGTCGTAAGAGACCTTGCGCTTTCATGTGGGAAGAGGGTTCGGGTCGAGATGGATGGAGCCGAGACTGAGCTCGACAAAACCATCATCGAGGCGATCAAGGATCCATTGACCCACATCGTTCGCAATGCGGTCGATCATGGAATCGAAATCCCCGAGGCGAGAGTCGCGAGTGGCAAGGAAGTGGAGGGAAGACTGCTGCTGCGGGCATATCACGAAGGCGGACAGGTCAATATCGAGATCAGCGACGATGGCGCCGGCATCTCGCTCCAGGCGGTGCGGGAAAAAGCGCGACAGAAAGATATCACCAGCGCAGAAGATGTGGCGCGCATGAGCGAGCGCGAGTTGCTGAACCTGATATTCCTGCCAGGGTTCTCCACCGCAAAACAGGTGACCAACATCTCCGGGCGCGGTGTCGGCATGGACGTGGTAAAGACCAACATCGAGAAGATAGGTGGCACGGTAGATCTCCAGAGTACAGACGGCAAAGGTACAACCCTGAAAATCAAAATCCCTCTCACGTTGGCGATTATTCCAGCGCTGATCGCCACCAGTTCTCGCGAACGCTTTGCCATTCCGCAAGTGAGCTTACTGGAATTGGTGCGGCTGGAAGGGGATGGCATGACGAAGGGAATCGAGTACATCCATGGCGCGCCCGTGCACCGGCTGCGTGGGAATCTTCTGCCGCTGGTTTCGCTGAACCGTGTGTTAGGGCTGGAGTCGCCGGACCGGCGCGCCGAAGCGGCGAACATCGTAGTCCTGCAGGCTGACGACCGGCAGTTCGGATTGATGGTAGACGAAATCAACGATACGGAAGAAATCGTAGTCAAGCCTCTGAGCAATCTCCTGAAAGGACTCTCCTGCTTCGCGGGAGCCACGATCATGGGCGATGGCCGGGTCGCGCTGATCCTCGACGTTATGGGATTAGCACAAGAAGCCAGCGTGGTTACGGAGTTGCGGGATCGATCCGTGAACCAACTGCATGCCAAGATCGAGGAGGGGTCGCGGAGCGGCGCGGCGTGGCTGTTGGTCCGCATCGGTACGACAGGACGGCTGGCAATTCCATTGGGACACGTAGACCGACTGGAAGAGTTTGCGGTGTCCGCAGTCGAGCAATCCGGTGGGAATGAGGTCGTGCAGTACCGCGATCAGATCATGCCGCTGGTCCGGCTCGCGAGGCTGCTGAATATGCCTCCGGGCGAGCGTCGGGAGATTCTCCCAGTAATTGTGTCGTCGAAAGACGGCAAGAGTGTCGGCCTCGTCGTCGATCAGATTGAAGATGTCACCGAGCAGCAAGTGATTGCCAACCAATCGAGCCAGCGTATGTTCCTGCGCGGCTCGGCGGTGATGCAGCAGAAAGTCACGGATCTTCTAGATGTTGATGCCGTGATCACCTTGGCGATCCAGGAGGCAACGCATGCTTGAGGAAAAGGCGATGGCGCAGCAATTCTGCACGTTCTATTTGGGCGGCCTCTTTTTCGGCGTGGAGGTGGAGAAAGTGCAAGAGGTCATACGGTACCAAGCGATGACAATGGTGCCGCGCGCTTCCTCGGTCGTGGGTGGCCTGATCAACCTGCGGGGTCAAATCGTGTTGGCGATCGACCTGCGCAGGCGGATGGAAATGGCGCCGCGGGGTGGTGATCAAAAGCCGATGAACGTAGTGGTACGCACGGACGATGGCGCAGTCAGCCTCCTCGTGGACGAGATCGGCGATGTTGTCGCGGTGTCGCAAAATGCCTTTGAGCCGCCTCCGGAGACGCTGATGGGGACGGCCCGCAAAATGACGGGAGGGGTCTACAAACTTGATGGCCGCCTGCTGCACGCGCTGGACCTCGCCGCCGTGTTGCAGATGGAGTCGCCGCGTAAGCCGAATTGAGGGGCAACCCTTTCGGTGCCGAAGCGAGAGAGAGTCCCATGAAGAAGCCTGATCTCCTTGCGCAGAGCGCAAGCCGTCGGAGCGGCCGTGCCGAGCATGCGCCAGTCACCCGTGGTTCCAGCGCTCTGTGGAGGTTCCGCGGCGGCTGTCGAGTGCAGTAGGAGAAAGCGATGCGAGCACTGATTGTGGACGATTCGTCGGCGATGCGCGCCTACTTGAAGATGATTCTCAAGAGCTTCGGCTTCGAAACCTCGGAGGCGAAGAATGGACGCGAAGGCCTCCAGTTGATGAAGAACGAAACCGCACCGGCCCTAGTCCTGCTGGACTGGAACATGCCGGAAATGGACGGTTTCACGATGCTGCGCGAATTGCGGGCAGTCAGCCGATTTCAAAACGTGAAAGTGATGATGGTGACAACGGAAACGGAAATGGCCGAAATGTCCCGCGCTCTCGGAGCCGGTGCTGACGAATACGTGATGAAACCATTTACCCGCGAAGTGATTGCGGACAAACTGCAAATGCTCGGCCTGACGCCGATCACACAATGAACCGCATACGGGTTCTAATTGTCGACGACTCGGTGGTGATCCGGTCCTTACTGCGCCAGGTCTTAGCGCAAGAGAACGACGTGGAAGTGGTCGGAGTCGCCGCCAACGGGCGCATCGCCTTGCAGATGCTCGATCAGTGCTCGCCCGAGTTGGTGACACTCGATATCGAGATGCCGGAGATGAACGGGCTTGAGGCATTGTCGGAGCTTCGCAAGACACGTCCGAAATTGCCGGTGGTCATGTTCAGCACTTTGACCGAGCGTGGCGCGGTCGCGACCCTGGAGGCGTTCTCGCTGGGCGCCTCGGACTATGTGACCAAGCCTTCCAACTCGCGTTCTGGCGGACAAGGCATAGAAGCGATCCGCGAGCAATTGCTGCCAAAGATTCGAGCCCTATGCCGGCGGGTGCCAATTGTGGTTCCCGCGATCCTTGAGAGTCCCCATTGGTCAACGACAGTGCCTCGTTTCCCTGCAGTACTGGCGATAGGCTGTTCAACAGGCGGCCCCAACGCGCTCTCCCAGGTATTGCCATTGTTGCCGAAGGACTTTCCGCTGCCGGTATTGGTCGTGCAGCACATGCCGCCAACTTTTACGCGCTTCCTGGCCGAAAGACTTAATAAGGAATGTGTCTTGCCGGTAAGCGAAGTGCGAGATGGTGAGACCGTGCAGCCCGGCCACATATGGATCGCCGCCGGAAATCTTCACATGACCGTGAAAAAGACGGGGCTCACAGCCCTGTTACATACCTCCCAGGAGCCGCCCGAGAACTCGTGCAGGCCAGCAGTGGATGTGCTATTCCGCTCCGTCGCTCAGGCCTACCGCGCAGGCACGTTTGGGGTCGTGATGACGGGGATGGGCCAAGATGGCCTCCGTGGCTGTCAGGCAGTTCGGGCCGCGGGCGGCACCATACTGGTCCAAGACGAGGCGAGTTCCGTGGTGTGGGGCATGCCAGGATTCGTTGCCCGAGCCGGGTTGGCCGACCGCGTGCTGCCCCTACGCGAAATCGGCCTGGAAATCATACGGCGAGTGTCGGCTGGCACCACCGCACGGGGAGCATAGCGGATGGCAATCTCTGGCGCCGATTTCACCTACTTGCGTAGCTTGGTGCTGCAGCACTCGGCAATCTCTATCGACAGTAGCAGCGAATACCTCGCGGAGTCGCGACTGGCGCGCCTCGCCATGGTCGAGGGACAAACCTCGGTGGGTGCCTTTTTGTCTCTGCTCCGGATGAAGCCGTTTGGCGCGGTTCACCGGCAGGTACTGGACGCGATGACCAATAACGAGACTTGGTTCTTTCGTGACCTACACCCGTTCGATCTTCTCAAGCGGCATCTATTACCCGAGTTGATCCTCAAGCGGGCCTCGGTGCGACGCTTAAACATCTGGAGCGCGGCTTCCTCGAGCGGCCAGGAGGCCTACAGTCTTGCGATGATGCTCGAAGAAGACTTCCCGGAGCTTCGGAACTGGAACGTGAGGATACTCGGGACGGATATTTCCTCAGCAATCCTGAACCGTGCCCGTAGCGGCCGCTACTCGCAAATGGAAGTGAACCGCGGTTTACCAGCGAGACTATTAACCCGTTACTTCCGGCGCGAGGGCCTGGAATGGATCATCAACGATTCCATCCGAAACCGGGTGCAATTCGAGCCGCTAAATCTATCGAAACCGTGGCCCCCAATGCCGCCTATGGACGTGATCCTCATGCGAAATGTGTTGATTTACTTTGAGGTTCCAGTGAAGCAACAAATCCTGGCGCAGGCGCGGTCGGCGATGTTTCCTGATGGGTACCTCTTCCTGGGTAGCGCAGAATCTACGATCAATCTTGATAGCGAACTCGAGCGCGTAGCGTTCGAAAGGACCGCGTGCTATCGGCGGAGAAGCTAAACAATGTCCATCAAACAAGAAGACCTGATTAGGATGAACGAGCAGATCTGGACATTCATGCTGGGACTACCGATTTCAGCATCCGAATTCACCGAAATACCCTCCCCACGGGGCGGCTACCTGGGTGCATGCGTGCAATTGGTCGGCGCCTGGCAAGGTGCTGTGCGATTGGATTGCACGAAACCCTTGGCCGAGCGCGCCGCGGCATCACTCATCGGCAAAGACTTGCAGGATCTTTGCCCCGACGAAGTGCGCGACACCATTGGTGAACTGGCAAACATGGTAGCGGGCAGCGTGAAGGCGCTGCTCCCGCAGCCGACCCACATCTCGCTCCCCTCGGTAGCCGACGGAAATGATTACGACCTAAGCGTTCGTCGTGGGCGATTATTGCTGCAATGTCTGTTCACTTGCGAAGCCGAACGGCTTCTCGTGAGTCTCATTGAGCGCGATCTGGAAGCAGAGTCGCGCATCGGACGCCCATTGACGCACCGACTGCAATAGCTAAAGTGCGGGTTGATTTACGACCAGGAGTTTTGGCTCAGTCATCTCCTCGATCGCATACCGCACGCCTTCGCGCCCCAGTCCGGATTCCTTGATGCCTCCATAAGGCATCTCATCCACGCGGAACGTAGGCACATCGCCGACAACAAGGCCGCCGACTTCAAGCTCGTCGTATGCCGCAAAGATGAACCGGGCATCGTGCGTAAGAATCCCGGCTTGTAGACCAAACGGAGAAGCATTTACCAGCCGCAGGGCGTCGCGGAAGTCATCGTAGGGCTCGACAGTAAGAACCGGAGCAAAAATTTCACGGGAATTCACCAGCATTTGCGGTCGAGTGTTCGTGAGCACCGTGGGTTCGAGGACGGCACCGTGACGCTTGCCGCCGCAGAGTAGCTTCGCTCCGTGCGCGACGGCTTCACCAATCCACTTTTCCGCGCGCATGGCTTCTGCTTCGCGGATCATTGGGCCAACGTCCGTGCCCTCGTGCAGAGGATCTCCAACCTTCAGTTTGGCAATCCCTGACACCAGCAGCTCACTGAACTTCGCATACACAGAACGTGCGACGAAGATCCGTTGCACCGAAATGCAGCTTTGGCCCGCATAGCTGAATCCCCCTGCAACGCATCGCTGTGCGGCGAAGGAGAGATCGGCGTCGGAGTGTACGATGACTGCTGCGTTCCCGCCGAGTTCCAGCAGCACGCGTTTCTTTCCGGCTTTGCTCTTTAACTCCCACCCAACGGAGCTGCCAGTGAACGTCAGCAGTTTGATGCGCTCATCTGCAACCAGCAGCCCGGCATCATCGTTGCTTAACGGAAGCACGGCAAGCGCCCCCGCGCTCCACCCGGCATCGTGAATCACTTCAGCCAATTTCAGCGAAGTTATCGGAGTCTGCGGCGCTGGTTTAAGAATCACGGGACATCCCGCGGCAATAGCAGGAGCAAGTTTGTGTGCCACGAGGTTCAGTGGAAAATTAAATGGGGTGATCGCAAGAATTGGACCGACAGGGAAGCGCCGCACCACGCCCCAGCGTCCAGCCGTTGCCTCGAGTGTATCGAGCGATAGGTATTCGCCGTGTATGCGAGTGCATTCTTCGGCCGCGACCTTGAAGGTGTAAATGGCGCGGTCCACTTCCTGCCGCGCCGTGCGGATCGGCTTTCCGGCTTCCTTCGCGATGGTGCGGGCAAAATCTTCGTGTCGCGCCGCAATCGTCAACGAGATAGAACTGAGGATGCGCTGCTTTTCATAGCTCGCCATCTTGCGGGTGACAGCAAATGCGTCTTGTGCCGCGCGGATCGCGGCCTCCACATGAACGCGGCTCGCATAGTAAATCCGTCCGGCTACGCTTCCGTCAAACGGCGAGCAAATCTCCGTAGGATGTCCATCGGAGACCCACTTGCCGTTTAAAAGAAATGGATACGAAGGAGCTGCCGCAACCGTCTGCGTCATGGCTTCGCGCTATGCCTTACCCGCCACCGATGCCACGCTGTTTCCCACCTCCATGATGGCCCCCTCCAGCACATCAAGCGCGGTCGCCAGCTGCTCCTGCGAGATGACCAGCGGAGGCTGCAGGCGGAGAACGTTGCCATTCGTGCCACCGACACCGATTAACACGCCGGCCTTGAAGCACGTATCGCGAATCGCTTCAGCTTCGGGTGCCGCGGGAGCGAGCCTTTCGTCTTTAACCAGTTCGACCCCAATCATCAGGCCTAAGCCCCGGACGTCGCCGATGAGCGGAAGTCGCTTTTGCAGGGACTGTAGTCGTGACGTGGCGTAGCGGCCCTTTTCGGCCGATTGCTCACATAAGTGTTCTTCCTCGAATACCTGGATATTCGCTAGTGCCGCCGCGCAAGATACGGGGTTCCCGCCAAAGGTTGACAGGTGATCTCCTGGACGGAAGGATGCTGCGATCTCATCACGCGTCGTGAACGCCGCGATGGGGTAGCCGTTGGCGATGCCCTTGGCCGTAACGAGAATGTCGGGCTCAACACCGTAGTGCTCAATCGCGAACATCTTTCCTGTCCGGCCGAATCCAGATTGCACTTCGTCCGCAATAAATAGGATTCCGTGGCGATCAAGCACATCCTTCACTTCCTTGAAGTAGTTCTTTGGCGGAATGATGATGCCGCCTTCCCCCATTACCGGTTCGGCGATGAACGCGGCTACATCACCCGAGGTCGAGAAGCGGATCGTCTCTTCCAGCACCTTGGCGCAATGCGAAGCGAACCGCTCGGGATCGTCCGGCCACGGGGAGCGATAGGCATAAGGCGCAGGCGCGAACGCCACGCCTGGAGCATAGGGGCCGCCGCGCTTTTTGCGGCCTTGATTGCCTGTAATGCTAAGGGTGCCCCAAGTTCGTCCATGAAACGACTGCTGAAGGGAGATGATCTCGTGCTTCCCACTAAAAAGCCGCGCCACTTTCATCGCGCCTTCGATTGCTTCAGCGCCGCTGTTCGCGAAAAATGATTTCTTCAGTCTGCCGGGCATGATCCGCGCCATTTTCTCCGCGAGTTCGGCCGTGGGCTGACTGTGATAGATGTACGAGCCGCAGTGCACAAGCTTGTCGATCTGCGCTTTTGCGGCAGCGTTAATCTTCGGATGGCAATGACCAGCATTCACCACGGAAATGCCGGCGAAACAGTCAATGAACTCGCGGCCACTCACGTCACGGATGGTTGCGCCACTGGCGCTTTCCACGACGATCGGCTGCACAGCCTTTACAAAACTGGTGATCACGTAATCCTGGTACTTGCGAATGGTGTCGCTCATGACTTAGCTCCAGCGCTCGATGACAACTTTCTTGTCGGTGTAGAACTCAATGGCGTCGCGGCCTTGCCCGTGCAGATCGCCGAAGAAACTGTCTTTCCATCCGCTGAATGGAAAGTACGCCACGGGAGCGGGCACGCCAATATTGATGCCGATGTTGCCAGCGGGCGCTTCGTGTCGGAAGCGGCGCGCATGCGCTCCATTGGTCGTGAACAGGGAAGCGGCATTCCCGTAGGCGTTCTTTGACAGGATATTGATGGCATGCTCCAGCGTGTTCGCGTGAATCAGGCTCAACACTGGGCCGAAGATTTCGGTTTGGGGAATGTCGCTGTCGGCGGGTACTTCGTCGAGAACGGTGGGCGCAACAAAATTGCCATGACCATAATCGCCGGGTTTGTACCCGCGACCATCGGTTACCGCTTTAGCTCCAGATTTTACCGCGTGATCGATGATTTGTTCGATACGTGACTTGCTCTCCGGAGTAATGACTGGCCCCATCTGCATGCCTTCCTCGAGCCCATTACCGGTCTTGAGATGGGAAGCAAAATCGGAAACAGCTTCGCGGAAGCCTTTCTGCGCTTCACCCACGGTCACCCCGACGCTCAATGCCAGGCATCGCTGTCCTGCGCATCCAAACGCACTTTCGCCCACGATCTGCGTCGCTACCTTCATGTCGGCATCAGGAAGAATGACCGCGTAATTCTTTGCCCCACCCTGGCACTGCACCCGTTTCCCATTCGCAGCGGCGCGCGAATAGATGTAGCGCGCGACGGGAGTGGAACCGACGAAGCTGATGGCACGGACCTCCGGATGATCGAGAACCGCATCGACGGCGTTTTTCCCGCCGTTCACAAGATTGATGACGCCCTTCGGCAAGCCAATTTTCTCAATCAACTGGAAGACCCGCTGCATCGTTAGCGGAACCCGTTCACTCGGCTTCAGGATGAAGCAGTTGCCAGTTGCAATTGCGTACGGTAGATACCAGAACGGAATCATCGCCGGAAAGTTGAACGGGGTGATGGCGGCGACGACCCCGAGCGGATGGCGATACATGATCTCATCGATGCCGCGGGAAACGTTTTCCAGGTTATAGCCCTGCAGCATGAGCGGAATCCCGCACGCTACCTCCACATTCTCGATACCGCGCCGCAGGTCGCCACGTGCTTCGACGAGCGTCTTGCCGTTCTCCGTCGTAACGATGCGAGAGATCTCTTCGAAGTGTTCTTCCAGCGATTGTTTGAGCTTGAAGAGATATTGGATTCGTTCGCCGGGCGGCGTATCGCGCCACTCCGGCCAGGCCGCAGCCGCGGCACGCACCGCCTCATCTACTTCCGCGGCCCCCGATAGAGGAACACGAGCCAGCGGTTCAGCGGTCGCCGGATTCGAAATTTCCAGAACGTCGCTGGAGTTGCTCAGGCGCCACTCGCCGTTCACAAAGTTCTGCACTTGCAAGAGATCAGCTTGTACTTGGGTACTCATTGACATCACCAATTTCGGCAGAATGTGTTGCGGTTATTGCGATACCCCGGTCGTTACTTGTGCCGCCATGAACTCGTGGGACAACGCCGATTCCATGACGTCGAGCGCTTCCTCAAACTGCGCATCGGTGATGACGAGCGGCATCAGGATGCGGATCACGTTGCCGAAAGATCCTGCGTTCAACGTGAGTACGCCGCGTTCGTAACAATGTTGGATGATGTGCTTTACCGCTAGGTCGTTGGGAAGTCGTGTCTCTGGAGATTGCACAAGCTCGATTGCTTGCATGCCACCAAGACCACGAACGTCGCCGATTTGCGGCCATTGCTGTTGCCATTTCAGTGCGCGCGCGCGAAACCGCTCTCCGAGAGCATTCGCGCGCGCCGGTAAATCGAGTCGGACCATGGTTTCGATCATCGCGATTGCCGCCTCACATGCCAGGGGATTCCCGCCGAAGGTCCCACCGACCGCGCCCGGACCGGGAGCGTCCATGATTTCGGCTCGCCCAGTGATAGAGGCGATCGGCAACCCTCCGCCAAGCGACTTCGCGGCAATCAAAATATCCGGCTCAACGCCGTAACGTTCACACGCGAACATCGCACCTGTACGTCCGAAGCCAGTCTGCACTTCGTCCGCGATGAGCAAGATGCCGTGCTGCTTGCAAATGCTGTGCAGCTTACTCAAGAAGTCGCTGGGGGGCGTCACGAAGCCGCCCTCACCAAGCACTGGCTCGACGATCACCGCCGCGACCGATTCCGCGGCAACGGTGCGCTTGAAAACCCCGTTCAGCGCGTCCGCACACGACACTTCGCAACTTGGATACTTCAGTCCATAGGAGCAGCGATAGCAGTAGGCGTATGGGATGCGATAGATCTCGCCGGGAAATGGCTCAAACCCCGCTTTATACGGATGTGTTTTGCTGGTGAGCGCCATTCCCAGCATGGTGCGGCCATGAAATGCGTCTTCGAAACAAATCACCGCCGCCCGTTTGGTGTGGAACCGCGCAATCTTCACGGCGTTTTCCACCGCCTCGGCGCCGGAGTTTACAAAAAACGTGCGCTTCGGAAAATTGCCAGGGGTGATCTCGTTCAACTTCTCGGCAAGCCTGATGTAACTCTCATACCCGACTACCTGGAAGCAAGTGTGCAGAAATTTGTCGGCCTGACGATGGATGGCGTCGACCACGGTGGGCGAGCGGTGGCCCACGTTGATAACACCAATTCCGCCCGCAAGGTCGATAAAAACGTTGCCGTCCACGTCTTCCAAAAGTGCGCCTTCGGCCCGCGAAACGTAGATAGGTGTCGATGCGTAGATACCACGCGGCACCGCTCCTGCGCGGCGCTGTGCGAGCTCCTTCGCCTTCGGTCCGGGAATCTGCGTGCGTAGGGAAATCGCTGACATCAGTACCATCCGATCGGCTGTTCGCTGAGATTGATGTGTACTTGCTTCGTCTCGAGATATTCCTCGATCCCCCAAGGCCCGAGCTCGCGGCCGAAGCCCGACTGCTTGTAACCGCCCCATGGTGCTTCGAAATATGTCGGCTGCATATGGTTCACCCACACGATCCCGACGCGGATCTTTTTAACCATCCGGAATGCCTTGAAAATGTCTCGCGTCCACACCGCTGCGGCCAAGCCAAACGGACTGTCATTTGCAATGCGAAGCCCATCCGACTCGTTATCGAAGGGGATCACCGATGCCACTGGGCCAAAGATCTCTTCGCGCGCGATCCGAGCGCCGTTGTCCACGTCATAGAAGATTGTCGGCTCGACGTAATAACCTTTGGCAAAGTCCTTCGGACGGTTTCCACCAGCAGCCACCTTTGCTTCTTTCTTTCCAATCTCCTGATAGCTGCGGACCCGTTCATACTGCTCTTTGCTCACCAGCGGACCCATCTTCGTCTCGCGCTCCAGCGGCGGGCCAAGCTTCACCAGTTTGGCCTTCTCGCTCATCGCCTCCACAAATTTCTTGTAGATCGGGCGCTCCACCAGGATGCGACTTCCAGCGGAGCAAACCTCTCCCTGGTTGATGAAGACGCCAAAGAGCGCGCCATCGATAGCAGCCTCGAAGTCGGCGTCGGCGAAGAAGATATTTGGAGACTTTCCACCAAGCTCCAGCGAAACGCGCTTCAGTGTATTCGCGGCCTCTCGCATAATGGCTTTGCCAACAGCGCCGCTGCCGGTGAAAGCAATCTTATCCACATCAGGATGAGCAACGATCGGAGCGCCGGCGTCTTCACCAAAGCCGGTCACAATATTCACCACCCCTGCGGGAAGTCCGACGTCTTCAAAGTGCTTTGCGAGTTCAAGCACTGTCAGCGGCGTTTGCTCAGCGGGTTTGAGCACCACCGTGCATCCGGCCGCGATCGCTGGCGCCAGCTTCCAGGCGGCCATGGCGAGCGGGTAGTTCCATGGAATGATCTGCCCGGCAACACCGATCGGTTCCTTCAGGGAGAGACTCACTGCGTTATCGGGAACGGGGTTTACTTGCCCAGTGACTTTCGTCGCGAGGCCGCCGTAGTACTCGAAGCAGGTGGCGCAATCGGCGATGTCGTACTCGGCCTCGACAATCGGCTTACCGGAGTTACGGCATTCGAGTTCGGCCAGTGCGGTAGCATTCGCTCGAATCTTCTCGGCAAGTCGAAACAAAATGCGGCCGCGTTCCTGCGCCGTCGTGCTCGCCCAATTTCCTTCATCAAATGCGCGACGCGCAGCCGCAACGGCTCGATCAACATCTTTGGCGTTACCCGCCGGGCACTCGGCAATCACTTCTTCCGTCGAAGGATCGTAGACCGGAAAGCTGTTGCCCGTGTTGCTCTCGACGAACTGTCCGCCGATAAACATCTGGTAGGTCTTCGTGTCAGTTTTCACGGCAGATTCCATAATGCACTCCTATGCCGAAACGTGGGTGGCTGCTGCTTGCGCGGCGGCGCGAGCTTTGCGGCCCCCATAGATAAAGAAGAAGAACGCGGCCAATCCGATAAAGAACAGGGTGCCGCCGAACATTTTGATTTCATACATCTTCAATGATTTGATGGTCTGCGCCGGGAAAAAGGCCAGGGCAATTCCGAGCGTGGTGGTCACCAGACCGCTGATTCCCGAGAGCAGAAGGCCTCCGCGGCCGTACACCCCTTCACCCGGACGATAATTGATTCCGAACCGCACCAGCGCCCCAAACATATAAAGGAAGGGGACGAGTTGGAGAACGACCGCAAGCGAAAGCATTGTCTGGAAGGTTTGCTGCACGCTGTCGCCCCCCAGGAAATTCATCACCACGAGAAGCAACGAAATAACCGCATGCACGATGAGCGCGGCATATGGCGTCCCGTACTTAGGATGTACACGGCCAAGCCAACTCGGCATGTAGCTGTCGAGTCCGGCAACAAACGGGATACGCGCCGAACCCGCAAGCCAAGCTGAGCCTATCCCCGCGATCGCAAGGCTCAACATCAGCGCAAAGGGAATCAGGATCCACGACACGCCGCCCAACTCCGCCAAATGGGCCACCGCCTGCACTATGCCTTGCAGAACGTTGATGCCGTTCTTGCCCACCGCAACCAGCAGCGTCAGCGTCACTGCAATATAAAGCGCACCCGAGATGATGCCCCCCCATACGACCGCTCCTGGCAGCGTCTTCCGTGGCTCCTGGATTTCGTCGCCCATCACAGACGCGAGTTCCAGACCCACCAAGCCGAAACAGATTACTCCAAATGCGTTGAAGAGAAATTTCGGGTTCGCCGGAATATGGAAGTTCACTGAGCTGATGGATGCACCTTGCCTCAATCCGACAACCAATCCGAGGATGAGTAACGTAGCTGCGGCGATGAATGTTCCGATAGCGCCGATGTTGTTGATCCACTTGCCGACGCCGAGACCCACGATGTTTAGCACCACCAACACTGCCAGGAGCGTGAGTGAGGCCCCGACGGCGAACACCTTGTTGTCTGCAAGCGCCTGTTGACTGGGGCCAAGCACATACACCGACACACCGACGAAATAGAGCATCACCGTCGGCACATAGAGCATGTTGTTCGTCCAGTAGCACCAGCCCGACAGAAAGCCGTGAAAATCGCCGAAGACTTCCTTCGCCCAGAGATACACCCCACCTTCGCCCGGATAGCGGTGGGCCAACTCGATGACGGCGATTCCTTGCGGCCAGAAAAAGAGGAGTAGAGAAATGAGCCAGAGCCAGATCGTGACACCTCCGTTAGCCGCAATCGATGGCACCACGTTCAAATTGAATACCGCCACCACGAACAGCAAAACCAAGTCCCATTTTCCAAGGACCCGCTTTAGATGTGCGGTTTCTGATTGGCTGGTGCTCACCAGGATCTCCCTAGGAGAAGGGCAGGGCTGGCTCGCCCCACCCTCATTTAGATCATTAGACGTTTAGAGTGCTGCAACTGCTTCGTGCGGTTCTTTCTGAGCCGCCGCCAGCGCCGGAGCGACATCGGCGAAAGCAGATAGATGCTTGTCGATATCCGCCTCGCTGTGCGCCACTGACATCGTCCATTGCTCGTCCCACCAGTACGGTTGCGCCATCACCCCGTGATTCACCATGCCAAACCAGTAGTGCCGCCACAGTTCCGTATCCACATCGAGCCAGTCGCGATAGTTGCGGACGCGCTTGGGAGCGAACATCAACACGCCATTCGCGCCCGCCACTTCAACGTACGCGTCGAGGCCGACCTTCTGGACCGTCTCGCGATACCCCGTAACCAACTTGTGGCTCAGCTTCTCCACGTGCGCATAGTTCTCTCGGGTGAGCACCTCGCGGAACACCGCAATGCCAGCCGCCATTGAAACTGGGTTTGTGTTGTACGTTCCACCGTGGAATACCTTGTGATCGGAGATGAGACTCATCACTGCTTTTGAAGTCCCGAAGGCGGCCAGCGGGAACCCGCCGCCAATCGACTTCGCCAGGCAGATCATATCGGGCTTCACACCGAAGTACTCCGAAGCGCCGCCCCATCCGAGTTTCGCGCCAGTCTTCACTTCGTCGAAGATCAGTAACGCGCCATACTTATCGCAGAGCGATCGTAGCCCCTCAAGGAATCCTGGTTCGGGCATGCAGATGCCGACATTCATCATTACCGGTTCGAGAATTACAGCCGCAATCTCTCCAGGGAACTGTTTGAAGCGATGTTCAACGCTTTCCAAGTCATTGAAAGTTGCGATCGGCACGTTGGCAAGGGACGCTTTCGGAACGCCAAGTCCGCCCGAAACCGGCGTGGGTGCCTTGATGTCGCCAATCTCCGCGAGCTTTGGCTTCACGCTCACCAGCGCTGCGTCGTGCAAACCGTGGTATCCGCCCTCGAACTTAATGATCTTGTCGCGGCCGGTCGCGGCACGCGCCAGGCGCACGGCATGCATCGTCGCTTCGGTACCGGTGGAAGCGAAGCGGAGCATTTCAATAGGGAAGCGCGCGCAAATCTCTTCTGCTAGTTCCCATTCCATGTCATGCGGCATGCCGAACATGGTGCCGGTGCTCAGCCTTTTTTCCACGGCTTTCATCACCGCCGGATGGCAATGTCCCGCCATGAGCGCACCGAACGTCAAGTTGTGATCGATATATTCATTGCCATCCACATCCCGGAACTTCGAACCGGAAGCGTCTTTCACAAAAATAGGGTAAGGATCGTATGCCCGGTAATTGCTCGCTACACCGAGCGGGAGCCGTTTCAAATTTCTCTTGTGAGCCTCGGCGGATTTCGGCGTGCGCTTTTCGAATGTTGAGAGTTCTTTCCGTAGAGCTTCATGCATGATGCGGGATTCCTTTGTCTTTTCGCGAAGAGTACATCCGCAATATTGCCGCCGCGACCGGAAGATCGCGGCGGCAGGTGTTGCGGGCTAGAAAGCGAACTTAACGGCGAACTGCACCAGGCGCGGGTCTCGAGCATTCTGTACCTGGCCAAATGTGCTGTCGGAGATGCTGCCGTCAGGGTTGTAGAACTGTGTGTGGTTGAGAATGTTGTAGAACTCGGCGCGGAATTCCATATTCCAGCGTTCGTTCAGCTTCGTTTCCTTCATCATCGTCATGTCCCAATTGGCTACGCCAGGGCCGCAGCAAATCGTACGCCGCGCGTTGCCGACAGTGCCGAACAGTTGCTGGCCTGTCAGGTAGTTGATGGATGCGGGATCGTTGCTGAAGATCGACGGATTGAAGTAATAGCCGCCATTCTTCTGTGGGCTCTCGGTCGAGAACGGCATCATCTGGTTTGGCTCGCCGGCGGCCTCGAAGAAGTAGCTGGTGAACAGTTCGTTGTCATCTCCCGAGGTGATGCGGATCGGGAAGCCGGACTGTAGGGTGACGATGCCGCTCGTCGTCCAACCATTCAGGATCTTACCGGCGAACCCATTCATCTTCCGAACCGGAATCTCCCAGTCGTAGTTCAGCACCACTCGGTGGCGTGCATCGAACGCCGACAGAGAGTAGCTCAGACGTGGGTCGATCGGGTTCACTTCGCCTTCGAAAGTCGAACCAAGATCGAAGGATTTGCTCCAGGTGTATGCCGCTTGGAACTGTAACCCTTTCGCAAAACGCCGCTGCAACATCGCCTGGAATGAGTTGTAGTTCGAATTGCCGATCGTATCTTCCGCAAAGATGCTCGAGAATACCGGGATGCCGTCAGCTGGGCAGCCCACGCCCGTTAACGGATGGCAGTTTGGCGACGAGTACTGACGCAGACCTACAAGTGTAATGCCCGCTGCGCCGACAACGTATCCCGGCGGCAGATTGAGCGCTCCATCCGGGTTATAAGGCAGGTGCAATCCCTGTGTGAGCACCGTCCCAGGCGGAATGAAGAATGAGCTGTCGCCGTAACCCTGTCCGCAACCACCGGTGACTGAAGCATATGCATTGAGATCGAGACAAGTCTGCGGGTTCGCATAATTAATGTCGTGCGAGTCGAGGAGGTGGTGTCCCTGCGACCCGACGTACCCAAGTTGCAATACCGTGTTCTTCCCAATCTCACGCTGGATGGTCAGGTTGTACTGTTCCGAGTATTGGGTCTTGAGATGAGGCTGGAGATCACCATAGAGGAGTATCGGTCTGAAGCTCGACCAGTCGATCGGAGTGCCAGGAGTGGGCGACAGGATTCCATTAAATGGATTCGGCCACTGCGTCCCTGACTGATCGAGGAACGGAGTGTTGAATCCGGGATCATAAATATAGTTGCTGCCGCCAAATGGCGGTTCAGCGCCGAACTGTTCGAGCACAAGCTGCTCGATCGGGTTGTAGAAGATGCCGTAGCCGGCGCGAATGCTGGAATCCCCGCTATTGCCAAATAGCTTGTGCAGGAATCCGCCCGAGGTGTTTGGGCTCCACGCAATCCCGATGCGTGGCGCAAACGCATGAAAATATGTTGACGTCAGGCCGGCCGGAACGTTCTTGTCGCCCGGGAACACGAGGCCGAGTGGGAAATATCCATTATTCGCGCTGCTCTGGCTGCAATCGGACCCAGTTGCGCCCAATGCCGACACGTCTGCTGACGTCAGCTGACATGGATACTGTGTGGTCACTTGCCCCGGCCGAAATGTTTGCACGTGATGCAGCGCATCTGAGAGAGGAGTGTTGAGTTCCCAACGTAGGCCGTAGTTCAGCGTTACGTTCGAACGCATCTTCCAGCTATCTTGCGCGAACAGATACAACGCGGTTGACCGAACGTTCTCACGTTGCGCAGAGCCTTGCGAGTAGCTGTAGGGAAGCCCAAGAAGATAGTCGGGAACGAGATTGTAGCCCTGCTGATCAGGTGTAAGCAGATCGAGCGAGTTGCCGGAGGTCGGATCGTAGCTGAATTCGCCATTTACGTTGTAATACAGTGTCTGGTCGAAACGCATTCGCCGTACGTCGATCCCATACTTCGTGGTGTGGTTTCCCCAGACTTTGCTCAGACTGTCGCTCCACTGGAAACTGTTGCCCACCTGGGGAAGCTGGCCTTCGAAGTTGTTGCCGATCGAGAAGGACCCCGGCACGGTGATGAACGGTACTCCTTCCGCGCCCGCGCCCAGGTGCGGCGTGATGCCGTATAACGGGTTCGTCGGATCGCTGAAGCAATTCGCTGCTGGAACATATGATCCGCAAGAGTCCGAAACGAGGTTCGTACTCGAAGGATGCTGAAAGCCAAGTTGACCTTCGCGCATGTAGGTGAACCGCGCCTCGTTCACAATCGTGTTGCTGAGCGTCCAAGTATGCGACAGGTTGAACTGCTGGACTCGAGTTGGCTCTCCGCTGCCAAAACCCGGAACGTTAGCTCCGGCTTGCTGGAAGAACGAGAGCGCCTGCAGGGTGTTGCTGTCATCGACGTAATAGTAGAAATTGAAATTCTGAGTGTTGGAAATGCGATGGTCTAGTCGGACCGTGCCCTGGTCGCCCCGGACGATGTTGTTCGGAACGGACTGATAGTTCGTCAGCGCATTCTGTGCTGATTGCACGACGTTCCCGGCATTCGGCAACGGGACGTACTGCTTCATCAGCGCGACGGCCGTCGAGTCCATGCAACTCGTGGGTATTTGGTTCGTCGGGAAAATGTCAGACCACGCCGTGCCGGCGGCCGGCATTGCACCACCTAGAGTCGAGATGCCGCCATCGCATCCCGGCCTTCCATTGAGTGCGTCGGCCACCGCCTGGTCGTTCAATGTGCCGGTAAAGGCGCCGGAACCCGAAAAGTCGCCATTGCGTTGCGAGGCATCGGGAAAATAGGCTGCGCTGGAAGGAATGCCCTGCTTGATTCGCCGTCCTTCGTACGAGACGAAGAAGAACGTCCGGTCCTTCTTAATCGGGCCGCCGATCGTGCCGCCGAACTGATTTTGCTCAAAGTCGGGAACGTAGGGATCGAAGTATCCCTTCGAATTCAATACCTTATTCCGGAAGAACTCGTACATGCTCCCGTGGAAATTGTTCGTTCCGGACTTCGTAACCACGTTTACCACGGCGCCGGAATTGCGTCCGTATTCCGCATCGAACGTATTGGTCAGCACGCGGAACTCTTCAATGCTGTCGGGATTCGGCTGTACCGTGGGAATGTTTGCGAACAGGTCGTTGGCGTCGCCGCCATTTACGTTGAAGTTGTTCGAGCGTCCACGGCCTCCGTTTACCGAAACGACGCCGGGCTGGTCCGAGCCATACGCAATCGTATTGCTGCCGCCCACGTTTGACATCACACCTGGTTGCAACTGCAAAAGCTGATAAGTGTCGCGCGTGTTCAAGGGGAGGGTTACGACCTGGTGTTCATCGACGACCGCGCCGAGTTGCGTGGAAGTGGTGTCGACGATCGGCGCTTCGGAACTGACGTCTACCACCTCTTGCTTCTGACCCAATTCCAGCGCCTGGTTGAGCGTGCTGACCTGGTTGAGGATGATGGTGACGTTGTGAACCAGCGTCTCCTTAAAGCCTGTTGCCACATATCGGACGCTGTAGGTCCCGACCGGCACGCTAGGGAAGCTGTACTCGCCAGCTTTGTCCGATACTGTGTTGGTCGTTACTCCCGTCGCGTCATTGGAGACGGTGATGGTGGCACCCGGGATCACCGCCCCACTCGGGTCCGTAATTTTGCCGACGATACGCCCGCCGGTGCTTTGCGCGAGCGCCATCCCGCAGGTCAGCGTCACGATGAACAAGCTCACGACAAAACAGCGAATCCACAAACTACCGCTACGGTGCATACGTTCTTCTCCCGAACGGGCGATTGATATTGAGTCCGCTAACGACCCTAAATTTTCTGGTTCGAAGTGACGCTTGCCAGGGAAACAAACCTTGCTATAATCGCGCAAGGTTAGAGAATCCGCGTCACCCTGTCAAGCATTTTGGCTAGAAAAAAAGTAGCTCGTCCCGTTCAGCGAAATGGATCCCGCCTCGATTCCGTCGATGCGTCCGCGTCCGTGCCGGTAAATGGCGGAGCTTTGCTCAAGATCGGGGAGGTCGCGGACGTCGTTGGGGTTTCCGCCTCTGTCATACGTTCCTGGGAGAAACTCGGCCTGATTTCGCCGCAACGCACGGGTAGCAAGTACCGCCTCTACTCGAAACAAGATGTCAAGCTCTTGCAGCGGGCCCGCTATCTCACGCGGGTGCGTCGCATGAATGCTCCGGCAGTTCTCGAATTCATGCGTTCCAAGGGAGAACTCAGGAATGGGCATAATGGCGGCGGCGACAATGTCGGACTCCGCTTGCGCCTGGTGCGCTCCTCGCGCGGTCTTTCCCTGGCGGAGGTCGCCAATGCGGTCGGAATCTCCACCGGTTTCCTGAGCGCTATCGAGCGTTCCGCCATGAACGCGTCGGTTGCAACATTGCGCAACCTTGCGAAATTTTACAAGTTGAACATCCTCGACTTCTTCGACCAGAGTGGCGCGAGGCAATACCTCGTGCGCCCTGCTGAACGTCGCCAGCTCGATGCCAGCGATGGTGTCCGCATGGAACTCCTCGCGTGGGGAAATCCTGTGATGGAGCCCCACCTCTTTCACGTCGCGCCCGGTGCGGGTAGCGGAGAAGAAGAGTATTCACACGATGGCGAGGAGTTTCTCTTCGTGCTTTCCGGCGCGCTGAATCTCGTCGTGAATGGCGAGCAATACTGCCTGAGCAAAGGCGACAGTTTTTATTTTGAGAGCACCAGCCCGCATCGCTGGTCTAACCCGTCGAAATTGGAAGCCGTAGTGCTGTGGGTGAACACGCCGCCAACCTTTTAGTTGGCAAAGGAGATTGTAATGTCTCTTGGGCTCCGCAGGTTGCGTTCGGCAACATCCGTATGTGCAATCGCAATCGTGCTCGTCTCCATAACCTTTCTCGGCTCATGCACCAAAAAAACGCCTACTCTCAACCTTCTCGTCTGGGAGGGTTACGCCGATCCGTCGTTCGTGCATGGATTCGAAGAGAAGTATCACTGTAAGGTCGCGGCCAGCTACATGGGTTCCAGCGACGAATTGATGGCCAAGCTGCGCGGCGGGAGTGCCGCGAACTACGACGTGATATCGCCGTCGAGCGATGTGGCCACCAGCATCGCGAGCACCGGCCTCGCCGCCGAAATCGATGTCGCTCAAATTTCCGACTACAACAATCTCTCTTCACAGCTCCGCAACCTCCCGCTTGTGAAGGTGAACGGAAAGACCTATGGCGTCCCATTTATGTGGGGCCCAAACCCGCTTCTCTATGACACTACGTACTACAAAGCTGCGCCCCAGAGTTGGGCTGATCTCTGGGATCCAAAGCTCAAGGGCAAAGTCTCCGTTTGGGATGACCTATCGACCGTGTACATGGCCGCCCAGGTGCTCGGCTACGACAAGCCCGACCCTTCTCACCTTTATAACCTGAGCGATGACGAGTTAGATAAGGTCAAGGCCCAGCTGCTGGCTCTCAAGCCCAACATCCGCAAAATGTGGACGACTGGCGGCGAGCTCACCAATCTCTTCCAAAACCATGAAGTGGTCGCTTCCATGGGATGGCCGCTCATGACGAACCAACTCCGCAAGGCGAATTTCTCGATCGGTGAAACCATCCCGAAAGAAAACACTACGGGCTGGATCGATCACCTCATGATCACGTCCGCCAGCGAGAACAAGGATCTAGCAATGAAGTTCCTCGCCTACATGGTCGAGGCAAAAACCCAAAAAGCTGTCACTGACGTCACCGGCTACACCCCCGCGAACCCGACCGCAGCGCAGTTCATGACCGATCAGGAAAAGAAGAACTTGCACCTCGACGACGTGGAAACCTATCAGCAACATATTTACTTCTGGCAGAACGTACCTCGACGGGCGAAATACAACGAGATTTGGAACCAGGTAAAAGCCGCTCAATAAGCCTTGCATGACAACTCCCGCCGTCACATCTACGCCCGTGCAGCCGCTGCTCTCGATCAACCGTGTCGCCAAGCGCTTCGGCAACAACATCGTTTTGCGCGACGTCTCGCTGGAAATCGCCCATGGTGAATTTCTCAGCATTCTCGGTGAAAGCGGTTCGGGCAAAACCACGCTGCTGCGGCTCATCGCCGGTTTCGAACATCCCGATTCAGGCTCAATCTCGATGGCCGGCGAACGCATCGACGCGCTCCCGCCCTACAAGCGTCGCGTCAACACAGTGTTTCAGAGCTACGCCCTGTTCCCGCACCTGACTGTTGCCGAAAATGTCGCCTATGGATTGAAGGTGAACAAAACACCCAAGGCGGAGGTCGAACCGCGAGTACAACAGTCCTTGGCCATGGTGAAGATGAATAGTTTCGCCAAGACGAAACCATCGAAACTCAGCGATGGTCAACAGCAGCGCGTCGCGCTCGCTCGCGCCCTCGTGAATCGCCCTCGCCTGCTCCTACTCGATGAGCCCCTCTCCGCTCTCGACGCCAACTTGCGCCGCGAAATGCAGTTCGAGCTCAAGTCGTTGCAGAGGGAAGTGGGCATCGCATTCGTCTTCGTCACCCACGACCAGGAAGAAGCGATGACCATGTCAGACCGCGTTGCGCTCTTGCGGCTTGGGGAACTGGAACAAGTCGCCAGCCCGCGCGAAATTTACAAGAGTCCCGCCACCGCCTACGTCGCACAATTCATCGGTCACAGCAATCTTCTGCGCTGCACAGTGAGCCGCGGCATCGCTCTCTGCGGCAGCATAATCTTCACCACTAGTGAGCCGGACGGCCCAGCCGTTTTCTCGCTCCGGCCAGAAGCCATTCGCGTTGCGGGAGTCGCGACCCCTTCGGAGCATCCTCGTTTCAAGGCGACTGTTACGCGGCAGGTGTTTCAGGGTGCTACGGAACTCTTTGAGCTCGATTGTGCCGGCATCACGCTGATCTCGAAAATTTATGGCGCGCGTGTACCGACCGGCGAAGGTGACTTCGAATTCGCACCAGCCGAGATCATCCCGGTCAAGGAGAGCCGCTAGTGTTCTCGCGCGCCTACAAAGCGGCCGTCGCCATTCCGCCGATCTTCTGGGTCGCGGCCTTTCTGTTAACTCCTTACCTCTTATTGTTCTGTAACAGCTTCTGGAGCGTGCAGGGCGGCCAGGTGGTTATCCACAACTGGGGATTACAAAATTACAAGAACCTGCTGCACGTGCCTGTGTATGCCGAGGTGCTTCTTCGCTCCATGAAGATTGCCGGCGGTGTCACCCTTCTCGCACTGCTGCTCGGCTACCCGCTCGCTTACTACGTCGCGTTTTACGCGAAACACAAGCAGTTGCTCTATCAGCTTGTCATCATCCCTCTGTGGGTCAGCTATCTGGTCCGCGCCTATGCATGGAAGACCATCCTCGGTACCGACGGCGTACTGAATACGCTCTTGCAATATCTGCACATCACCCACGGTCCCGCGGAATTCCTGCTCTACAGTCCGTTTGCGGTTGTGCTCACATTGACACATATCTATACGCCCTTCGCATTTCTGCCGATCTATGCAGCCCTCGAACATGTTCCCCGGAATCTCATCGAGGCTTCGCAGGACCTCGGCGCCTCACGCGTGACTACGTTCTGGCGCGTTGTCTTCCCGCTCTCAATTCCCGGCGTAATTGCCGGTGCAACTTTTGCATTCGTGCTGAGTCTCGGCGATTTCCTTGCACCCCTGCTGCTCGGCGGCCCAAGCGGTGTCATGATCTCCAACATCGTCGTGACCCTCTTCGGCGCCGCCTACGATTGGCCACTCGGCGCCGCCATTTCCGTTTGCATGATGCTGCTCGTCATCGCGATCCTCTTTCTTACCGAACGCCTCGAGAAAAAATGGAGCTTCACATGAACGCCGGTCGCCGTCCACTTTGGTTGCGGCTTCATGTCATCGTCGTCTTTGCTTTTCTCTATCTCCCGATCGCGATCCTGGTCGTCTATTCATTCAACGGAAGCGGCGTCGGCGGCTTTCCACCGCATGATTTCACCTTGAATTGGTACCGCGCCCTTCTCGACGACGGCGCGCTCTGGGACTCGGTTTTTAATAGTCTCCAGGTTGCCGCAGCCGCCGTGGTCATCGCTGTCGGCCTCGGCCTTCCCGCGGCGCTCGCCCTCGACCGCGTCAACTTCCCCGGCAAAGCGATCTTCCGCCGGTTGGTCCTGTTGCCGCTTATTCTCCCAGGCATCATCACCGGCCTCTCGCTGCTCATGCTCGTCGTCGCTTTACACATGAGACTGAGTCTCTTCACTATCGTGCTTGGTCACGGCACGGCGCTCATCTCCGTCGCCACCACCGAAATTTTCGCGGGGTTGCAAAAAGCGCAGCGCTCCCAGGAAGAAGCGTCGCTCGATCTCGGGGCGAACTACTGGCAAACCTTCTGGCGCATCACGCTCCCCAACCTCAAGCTCGCGATTATCGGCGCAGGCCTGTTGATCTTTACGCTTTCCATGGACGAAATCGCCGTCAGCTTTTTTCTCATCGGCCGAGAAAACACCCTGCCACTTGAAATTTGGTCACGGCTTCGTCGGGGTATGACGCCGGAGATCAACGCGATCTCTACCATCATTTTCGTTTTCTCCCTCGGACTCATCTTGCTTTGGTATCGCCTGCGTAAACCCGGTTCTGAAGAGTGGGAAACAGCCGCTAGAGCGGTGGAAGGAAAAGCATGAGCACGAATCGCAGAGACTTCATAAAGTTCGTTGTCGCCGGAGCCGTTGCTGCCGGGTGCCCCGTCAATTTGCAAGCGCTGCCCGCGGATGCAAAAACCGAAGTCGACGGCGAACACAACGAAGTGTGTCACCAGGTGCGCGACGGCCACACTTTCACACGCCCGCCATCGTCCGCCAATTACGACGTAGTGATCGTAGGCGGTGGGGTAAGTGGCATGACGGCCGCATACCTGCTTCAGGATAAGAAATTTCTCCTGCTCGAAAAAGAGCCGCACTGGGGCGGCAACTCCTACATGGAAGTATTCAACGGCGCCGGCTATGCGACCGGCGGAGCATTCCTCGAACTGGGAGGGGGCGCGGTCGAGTTTTCCAAGTCGCTTGGCCTCGAGCAACTCCCCATTGCGAACTGGGATGGAATGATCCTGAATGGCCAGTTCGTCGCCGACGTTTGGGGCGATGGCATCGACCACCTGCCTTATTCACCTGAAGTGCGCGCTGCCTTCAGGAAATTCCGCGATGAAGCGCTAATGGTAGATGTGTACAAGCGCGTGAAGGAACTTGATGCGCTCCCCTTCACCCATTTCCTGAAGAACTACCCCCAGGAATTGACCGAGTGGTGGGATGATTACGGCCCTTCGAATTGGGGTGCAAAGGCCGCCGAGACTTCCGCGCTCGTCGGACTGGGTGAACTGCAGTCTATAGGCGGGAAAACACGGAAAGACGTCCGCATGACATTGCCAGGAGGGATCGGTGCGCTCAACCGCCGTCTCGCCGAAGTAATTACCGAGAAGAGCAAAGATCAGTTGCAACTGTCAGCAAGTGTAGTGGCAGTCAGCCAGCAGAAATCCGGCGTCGACGTGACCTACGTTCACAATGGCCAGTTGAAAACAGTCACCGGAAAAGCCGTAATCATGGCCACGCCGAAGTTCTTCACCTCGCGCATCGTCGAGGGAATGCCAACCGCGCAAAAAGAAGCGATCCGAAAAATGCGGTACGTCCCATACGCGGTAGTGAACCTGATCTACGACAAGCCCGTCTTCAACGAAGGCTACGACACCTGGTGTCCGGGCGGAAACCGCTTCACCGATTTCATTGTTGCCGATTGGACCATCCGCAAGCAGCCGGGTTACAAGCAGAAATACAACATCCTCACCTGCTACGCGCCTCTCGACGAAGATGAGCGTGGCTACCTGCTCACTGAAGCCGGCAGCAAGCTGGTCGCCGAACAGGTGCTCACCGATTTCAAGAGGCTGTTGCCGCAGACCAATGCGGATCCCATTGAAGTCCACATCTACCGCCGTGGACACCCCATTTACAAGTCGCTCCCCGGCAACTTCACGCAGGTACAACCGCTTGTGCGCGTGCCAATGGAGCGCATCGCATTTGCAAACACCGATTCGGAAGGCCCCGTCTCAGATACGGCTGAGGGAATCAAGGCAGCGCATCGGGCCGTCAAAGAGGTGGACAGAATGCTCGCCGGCAACTCCGCGTTACGTCAACTCGGCGCGAGTGCTGGATCTCGGTTCTCGTAGTCCCGGAACACGCATCATTGAATTTAATACCGCCAAATCGGAACGGTTCGCCTCAAATCCTGAGCCGAGCATCCCCCACTGTGCCATGCTCCGGACAGCCAGGATGTCGCTTCCTGCGCATCACAACGAATATCGGTCGAAGGAGGAAATCATGGAACTGCTGCTTACGGCCGAAGAACACGAACTTCTCATCAGCATTCTTGAGCATCGTCATCGTGATCTGATGAAGGAAATCTGGCACACCGACCATCGCGAGTTCAAAGAACTCCTCCGCCGCCAGGAGCGGCTGATTGAGTCCATGATTTCGCGCTTGCGCAACGCGCCCGTACCCGAGTTGCGTGAAGTTTGCCGCGGATAATGGTCTGTTCTTTTCATCCTCTCGGGCTATAATCCCGCCACTCATGCCAAAGGTCCGTTTTGTGTCCTCCGTGTGCCTCGCTGCGGCTTCCTGCGCGCTTTCTTTCGCCGCGCAGGTTCCAACCATCGCCGCCAATCAAAATCGCATTCCTGCCGGCACTCTCCAGAACCACACCCTTGAGCTCAATATCGAGATTCGGCGCGGGGTGTGGCACCCCGAAGCGGAAGACGGCCCGACGCTTTATGTAGAGGCATTCGGCGAAACCGGCAAGCCGGCGCAAATTCCCGGGCCACTGGTACGCGTATCACAAGGCACCACGATTCACGTCACGGTCAAGAACACGCTCACCAAGAATGCCGCGAAAGTGTATGGGTTCGTAGCTCACCCGAGCGAGAACCCCGACCCTCTGGAAGTCCCTGCTGGCGAAGCCCGCGAGGTCACGTTCGAAGCCGGAGCGCCCGGCACGTATTTCTATTGGGCTCGTACTGAGGACTTCAAGCCGAAGGTGCACCCGATCCTCGAAGATGCCCAATTGAACGGCGCGTTCGTCGTCGATCCGCCGGGCGAAGTGGCTCCCGATCGAATCTTCGTAATGAATCAGATGTTTCCTCAACCGGACGTCACCCACCCGGGATTCGAAGTCGTCACCATCAACGGAAAGCTCTATCCGTTCACGGAGCGCCTGGAGTACACCCAGGGCGAGTCGGTGCGCTGGCGCGTGATTAACGCGAGTTGTTGCCAGCACCCCATGCACCTGCATGGCAATTTCTTCAAACTTATGAGCCTCGGCTCTTTCAGCCTCGATACCGCATATCCTCCCGGCGAGCTCCAGTCTGTCGTCACGCAGTCACTGGCCGGTGCAACCACCATGATGATGGAGTGGTCCCCGAAGTATCCGGGCTTATGGCTTTTCCATTGCCACTTGCACGCTCATATCTCTGACGAGGAACGTGTCCCATATTTCATGGAGAACATCAACGCCAAGCCTTTACCTCCTGACGAGCCTCAGCACGATGGCATGCCCGGCATGCACGATATGGCCGGTCTTGTTCTAGCGATCACTGTGAAGCCCTCGCCGCACGATGCACCCACCATCGCTCCGACACTGCCGGCGCACAAAATCGATCTCATCGTGGAGCCTACCGTTGCGTCCGGAAAGCTTCCGGCCTTTGCCTGCTCCGTCCGCGATGGGAAAAAGCTTATCGCGTCCTTAGAGAAGTCAATGGGCCCGCCAATCGTGGTAACCCTTGGCGAGCCTGTTGAGATCACCATCGTGAATCATCTCAAAGATCCCACCACCATCCACTGGCACGGTCTTGAGTTGGAGAGCTATTACGACGGTGTGATGGGAGGTGGCACGTCCGACCATATCACTCCCGCAATTGCCCCGGGCGCGAGCTTCACCGCGCGGTTCACGCCGACCCGCGCTGGCACATTCATTTATCACACTCATTCGCCGCTCCCCCAGCAGCTCACCGACGGAATTTACGGCCCACTCATCGTGTTGAGTCGCGGAGAATCGTTCAATCCCGAGCACGACCGCGTGGTTGTCATCGGCACGCGCGACGCAGATTTTTATGCAAAGCGCCTCACTCTCAACGGGGAAGAAGACCCGACGCTGCGGGAGGTACAGCACGGTCAACATTACCGGCTGCGTATCATTAACATTGCTCCTGAGCTTTTTGCCCAACTCAAGCTTGGGAACGGAGGCAGTTCGGCGATATGGTTGCCGATTGCGAAGGATGGCGCTGACCTGCCTGCGCGCATGGTTAAGCCACAAGCCTCCGACCTCCGTATCGATTCAGGAGAAACTTACGACTTCGATTGGCAACCCACGGCCGCAGGCGACATGAGCCTTGAAATCCGAAACCGGTTAAACGTCGCAGCCCTCAAGCTAAAAATTCGCGTGGAATAGCCGTTGCTCGGAAGATAAACCATGCCGTCCCACCCGTGTCAGCCCTAGCTCCAACGGGCTTTCCATGCGGTCGCCGTGATATAAACGAAGACAATGAATCGCTCGTATTTCAATGCTGATTTATCACTCTGAAGCTCTGTAGCTGACCATGAAACCGAACGAATCTCATATTCGCGGCCGCAAAATAAAAGTTGGGCTCGTCGGTTGTGGACGAATTTCAAAAAATCACGTCGATTCTCTAAAGGCGCATTCCGAAGATACGGAACTCGTCGCCGTATGCGATGTCGACCCCGCCGCACTTGCCGTGGCTCAGCAGCTAACAAGCGCAAAAGGCTACGCCCGGTTATCGCATCTTCTTGCGGACTGCGACGCCGACGTCGTTGTCCTCGCTACGCCGAGCGGACTGCACTCATCGCAAGCGATCGAGGTCGCTGAGGCCGGCAGGCACGTGGTTACGGAGAAGCCTATGGCGACGCGGTGGGCTGATGGAAAGCAGATGGTCCAGGCCTGCGACCGGGCCGGGGTGCAGTTGTTCGTCGTAAAGCAGAACCGCGGTAATGCGACGCTGCGAGTTTTAAAACAAGCCATCGACGAGAATCGATTCGGCCGAATTTACATGGTCAATATGAATGTCTTCTGGTCGCGTCCGCAATCGTATTACGACAGCGCCGAGTGGCGGGGTACCTGGGAATTCGATGGCGGCGCCTTCATGAACCAAGCCAGTCATTATGTCGATTTGCTCGACTATATGGTAGGGCCGGTGGAGAGCGTTCAGGCGTACACGGCCACCTTGGCGCGCAACATCGAGGTCGAAGACACTGGGATCGCAAGCATCAAATGGCGGTCTGGCGCACTGGGTTCTGTGAATGTGACCATGCTTGTACGCGAGAAGAATTTTGAAGGATCACTAACCATCATCGGAGAGAAGGGAACTGTCCGAGTCGGAGGAATGGCGGTCAACGACATCCAGCATTGGGAGTTTGACGATACCCGCCCCGAAGACGCCAAAATTCGTGACGCGAGTTATCAGACAACCTCGGTTTACGGGTTCGGCCACGCTCATTATTATCGGAATGTGATCGACACGTTGCGGGGCAAGTGCGAAGCCCAAACCGATGGCCGTGAAGGTCTTCGGTCCTTGGAGTTGCTGATCGCGATTTATATTTCCGCGCGCGACGGCCGTCGCGTGTCGCTGCCGCTGGATTACTAGGGCGAACCATGTCGAATCCGCAACAAACATTGTCTTATACCGTTCACCCGACAGCGATCGTCGATGAAGGCGCGAAAATTGGTGCTGGGACGCGGATCTGGCATTGGGTCCATGTGCAGGGAAACTCAATCATCGGAGAACGCTGTTCGCTGGGACAGAACGTTTATGTTGGCAAGGCCCTAATCGGCAATAACGTAAAAATCCAGAACAACGTGTCTGTCTACGACGAAGTTGTTCTCGAAGACGATGTGTTCTGCGGGCCGAGCATGGTGTTTACCAATGTAATTAACCCGCGCAGCCACGTCGTTCGCAAGAGCGAGTATAAGCGGACGCTTGTCAGGCGTGGCGCTACCATCGGAGCAAATGCAGTCATTGTCTGCGGCAACAGCATTGGCCGCTACGCAATGATCGGCGCTGGGGCCGTCGTGACAAAGGACGTAGCGGATTTTGCCCTGCTGGTGGGAAATCCTGCTCGCCAAGTCGGATGGGTCTGCCAATGCGGTATCCGTCTTCAATTCGATGGGCCGCATTCGAGGTGTTCCGCCTGCAGATGCGAGTACGAGTTCCGCGACGGACTCTGCTTCAATAAACAAGGATGAGAGTCGCCATTGTCGGCGGCGGAATTAATGGAGTGATGTCCGCCTGGGCACTCGCTCGACGCGGCCATTCGGTGACCCTTTTTGAAGCCGGCGAACCGATGGATGCTACCAGTTCGCACTCAACCAAGCTTCTACACGGTGGCCTCCGCTATCTCGAGCATGGCCAATTACGCCTCGTGCGATCTTCGCTGCAAGAGCGCGAGTGGTGGATCCAGCAAGCACCGCAACTCGCGAAGACGATCGAGATGGTGCTGCCGGTTTATGCATTCTCCCGGCGCCCACGTTGGAAAATCCGAATTGGACTTGCTCTGTATGAGTGGCTTGCCGGAGGTCAAACACTCGGCCGTCACTTGTGGCACGCTCGGGCGGAAGCGATGCGTTTCTGTCCGGAGCTCAATCCTGAAGGGTTGATCGGGATCTTTACTTTCTATGATGGCCAGATGCATGACCGGGAACTCGGCTTGTGGGCGGCAGAGCAGGCGAAAGCGGTCGGAGTTGTGGTGCGGGCCCACAGCCCGGTCGATACTGTGAGTAATGACGGCACTCTCACCACTGACGGCGAGGAAGCACGTTTTGATAGGCTCGTAAACGTCGCCGGGCCTTGGGCTTGTCGCCTGCTCGATCGCAGCCGAATCGATTCGAAATATAACCTCGATTTGGTGCGTGGCAGCCACCTGCTGCTGAAACAGAGCATGGGCCGAAACTACATCTTGGAGGTGCCGGGCGAAGAACGCGTGTGTTTTGCCCTGAATTACAAGGGACAAGCATTAATCGGCACAACCGAGGTGCGGCAATCAATCGACGAACCAATCGAGTGTTCCACGGCAGAGCGTAACTACCTG
>DASYAU010000173.1:0-4413 GCA_036501185.1 Candidatus Korobacter sp.
TGCTCTTGCTCAAGCGACAGACCTGGTATTTGCCACGGGTGAGGGATTGCCGCTCGACCGGCGCAATCTCTTACGCAAGCATGTGAAGCCCGCAGCCAAGAAGCTCGGCATCGTGGGCATCACCTGGCATTTACTGAGGCACAGCTTTGCCACGATGCTGGATGGAGTGGGAACGCCGGTAGGGACGATGCAGTCTTTACTCGGGCACTCCGCACCGGAAATCACGCGCGAGATTTACCTGCACGCGATTCCGGAAGAGCAACGCCGGGCCGTCGATAGTGTCGAGCGTTTGATATTTGGACCCAAATGGACCCAAGTTTCGGAAGTGAACCAATCCACGTCGGGCACAGTGGATTGAAAGTAAAGAAGTAACTGGTCGGGGCGAGAGGATTTGAACCTCCGACCCCCTGCGCCCAAGGCAGGTGCGCTACCAGGCTGCGCTACGCCCCGACATTAGTAAGTCTCAATTCTACCGCAACTTCGCTGCTGGCATTGGGCGATCGCCCCATGCAAGACGTGCCTACGTTCGTCCGGTTCAGCGCGATCACGGTGCAGTCGATTGCCCTGCTCATGACCTTGCAACCGTCTGAAGTTTCAATGGCCCGATGAGCAGTGGAATCGTGATAAGAGGCGGCTAGACAAGCGGACGCGCTCTTGTGACCCGGCTCACTGCAACCTTTCGCTCACCCGGGCGAGAATTGGTCATGATTATCAGCACGACAATAAGTACCACACAAGAAATAACCAACTTCAGCGAACTCCGCCGCCGCGCTCAGCCGCTAGGACCGATGCGCGTTGGAGTGGTTGCGGCTGACGACGAGGTTGCCCTAACAGCCGCCGATGCCGCACTCCATCTGGGGATTGCCATTCCGGTTCTAATCGGCAATGAGCGCAGCATCCGTGCCAAGGCGGAAGTCTTGGGACTCTACGGCTTGGTCGCCAGGGCAGAGTTTATCAGCGCGGATGATGTCGGATTGGTTGCAACACAGATGGCGCGCGATGGCTACGTGGATCTCTTGCTGAAGGGTCATGTCCGGACCGATCAGCTCTTGCGAGCTGTACTCGACAAAGAGGCCGGCCTGCGGACCGGTCGCCTGCTGAGCGACGTGCTCCTCTATGAGGACAGGCTCGCAGGCGAGATCAGGCTAGTGGGTATCACGGATGGCGGGTTGAACGTGTTACCAAACCTGGAGCAGAAGAAGCAAATCGTGCAGAACGCAGTCGAGGTGATGCGTTCTCTGGGGCTGACGCGGCCGAAGATCGCGCTCATGAGTGCGACCGAGGCGGTTAGTGAGTCGGTGCCTTCTAGTGTGGACGCCCGGGAACTCACAAAAATGGGTGAAGCCGCCGAGTTCGGCGATGTAGAGATCTTCGGCCCGCTTGCCCTCGACTGCGCGCTTCTGGAGTCAGCGGCGCGGGCGAAGAGCATCCAGCACCCGGTCGCGGGTCATGCCGACTGCATGGTGGTTCCGAATATCGAGGCGGGCAATCTTCTAGGAAAGTCGGTGAAATACCTGGGCGGTTCGCAATGCGCGCATGTGATTGCCGGCGCCAAGGTCCCGATTCTGATTCCATCGCGTGTGGAAAGTGTGGACGACAAAGTGAACTCCATCGCTCTGGGGGTGATCTTTGCGGCGCGATGAATTTAGGATACTCGCCATCAACCCTGGTTCCACCTCCACGAAGATGGCTCTCTACGTGAACGAGCATCCTGAGTTCATCAAGAACATCCGGCACTTCGACGTCGAGATGGCACAGTTCCGTGGACGTCCGATTCTAGATCAGCAGCAATTTCGCTCCGCGCAAGTTGAAGCAGCACTCGGCGAGGCGGGACACAGCGTTCGCGAGCTTAACGCGGTGGTGGGACGCGGCGGACTTCTTCCCGCCCTGGCCAGCGGGACCTACACTGTGAATGAGGAAATGCTCGATGAGTTGCGCGCTGCCCGGCGGGGTGAACATGCCTCGAACCTCGGCGCTTTTCTGGCATACGAGCTCGCGCAAAAAGCCGGGGTACAAGCCTACGTCGTGGATCCAGTCAGCGTGGACGAGTGGACGGAGTGTGCGCGGTTGTCGGGATCGGCGATCATGGAGCGGCAATGTTTATCCCACGCTTTGAATTCGAAGGCGGTAGCCAAGCGCTACGCTCGGGAGTGTGGCGAACGGTACGAGTCACTGCGGTTGATCGTTGCTCACCTGGGCAGTGGGATTTCGGTTTCAGCGCACCAAAACGGTCTCTTGGTGGACGTGACCAACTCGCGCGAAGAAGGCGCATTTTCCACGGAGCGAGCCGGCGGCGTACCGGCGATGCAGTTGGTCAATCTCTGTTTCAGCGGCAAGTACACACAGAAGGAAGTCGAAGGGTTACTCTTCCGCGAAGGCGGACTCTACTCCTATCTGGGCACGAAAGATCTGGTGGAGGTTGAGCGCCGCATTGCATGTGGTGACGCGAAGGCCGAAACCGCGTTCGTCGCAATGATCTACCAAATCGCGAAAGAGATTGGAGCGACGGCAGCGGTCCTGCACGGCCGAGTAACCGCCGTCCTGTTCACCGGTGGTATGGCGCATTCCCAGCGTCTGGTCTCGTCCCTGCGTGAGTACGTAGGTTGGATCGCTCCAATCGCGGTTTATCCGGGCGAAGACGAACTGCAGGCTCTCGCGGAAGGCGTGTTACGAGTGTTGCGCCATGAAGAGCTGTCGAAAAGTCTATCGTTTGGCCACCGTGCCGTTGTCGAGGTTTAAGGCGACGCCCTCGAAGATCCGAATCTTAGGCGTTCCATCGATAACCGGTGAAAGAATCTTCAACACCTGTGGGTAGATGTTGGCATCGTAAGCTTCTGCATTGCTCTCGTTTTCCCACAGGCTGATCGAAATCCGTTCCAAATTACCCGGATTAGACAACGTGATTTCTCCTTTGAAGCCTTGCTGCTTGCGCAGCAAAGGAAGAATCTCGTTCTCGAGTATCCGGGCGAACTCCGCAGCCAAATCGAGCGATTTCACGCGGAAATGGGCGTTACGTGCATACATCTTTAACCTCTCCTTAAGCACAACGAGCGTTGCATACAAGACGAAGGCATTGGCCGATCATCGGGGCGACGGAGTACCCAGCCCTAAAGCTATCGTCACTTAGTCTCACATAGTATAGAGGGCAGCGAAGTCGCATATCGAGAGCAGCCCTGTTTTATCGCAATATCATGTGCTTACCGCCATAGATGCGAAGGGCTAAAGGCTGAGCATCGCTGCTTGCCTAATGCGTCCTCGCGCGAGGGCACCGGCGAATCGATGGACTTTGTATGACACAGCTGCCGAACTCGGTTCGACCTGGCGGCTAATGGATTCTGCTGCCTAGAGGAACTCTAGGCGTCGGTATCTGCCGGGGACCGAATCTCGTCCAGATTTCGAAACTTAGCAGATTCTTCCGCCGACAAATACCGATGTTTCGTGGTATGGACCGCAACGCCATAAGTGCCCTCTGCCGCACCATCGGATTCGACGCGCACTACGCTTCCGAAGAAGCGTACCCGCCACGGAGCGGAAGCATGGGTCAGCTCGGGCGGAAAGGTCAGCACGTATTCGATTGACTCATCTTGAGGCAGCTCCACCTCTGTTGCGAAGTAAGCGCCCACAGCGCTGACATTTGCGGTGTGGCTGAGAATCCACTGGGCAGAGTCATGTGAAGTGCGGAGGAAGATTGAACAATGCATATCGAAACGAGGTTTTCGCCTGCGCTCGCAGCTGCCGGAGAAGCTTGTGGAGGAGTCGCCACCTTGAGGCGATATTGCTGGCATAATGTATGCACCGCAACCTAAGTGCCACATGGTTCGGCGCTGGCCGAACGAATGCTTTCCGCTAGGTTATTGAAAAGAGTAGCTTACTAGGACGGATCCAAAAGCAAATCATCTGACGTTGTAGGAAGAACATCGCCTCCAGTGCACACTCTTGCGCAACCAGCAGAAGCGAATTATCCCGCTTGCCGTGGTCGAATATCGTACTGGCGAATCTTGTAAAGCAGGGCTTTGTAACTGATGTTCAATTGAGTAGCCGCGCGTTTACGGTTCCAAGCGGTCTCTTCCAAAACCTGGGCAATCACTTCCATTTCGGCGTCATTTTTCAGATTACGAACCATCTCCTTGAGGTCGGGCGGTGGTTGCGGCTGCTTTTCTTCCATGCGCACTACAACTCCGGTTTGGGGATCGCGGGAGGTGCCGTGCTGCAGTTCGCCGATAGCAGCCAGCTCATCTCCCAATACCAGGTAGCGCTTGACGAAATTTTCCAACTCACGGATGTTGCCCGGCCACGGATAGTTCTCGCAAGCCTCCACCAGCCGCTGAGAAATGTTCAGCGGAGCGCAAGCGTAGCGATCGGCAAGGTGAATCATGAAGTGGCGCAGGATCATGGGGATTTCCTCGCGCCGCT